>JBDHTT010000150.1:0-2528 GCA_039808785.1 Alphaproteobacteria bacterium | reverse complement strand
TGCCCGGCGCGTCCATGAGCATGGTAAGCCTCGGTGATATGCTGGGCAAAATCGGCAACCGCACCAAACGCCGCAAAATGAAGGTGGACGCGGCGATGAAATTGGTGTTGACGGAGGAAGCAGATAATTTGCTGGATGAAGACAAAATTCTCGATATCGCGCGGGAATTGGTGCAACAAAACGGAATTGTGTTTATTGATGAGATTGACAAAATCGCGGCGCGCCAGGATGTGCGCGGCGGGGATGTGAGCCGCGAAGGGGTCCAGCGCGATTTATTGCCGTTGATTGAGGGAACGGTCGTATCCACCAAACACGGCCCCATCAATACCGACCATATTCTCTTTATTGCATCGGGGGCCTTCCACTATGCGAAACCGTCGGATTTGCTGGCGGAACTCCAAGGGCGGCTGCCCATTCGGGTGGAGCTATCCTCGCTCACTGAGGCCGATTTCCGCCGAATCTTGACCGATACCGAAGTTTGCTTACTGCGGCAATATAGTGCGCTGATGGAAACCGAGCAATTGAAATTGGAATTTGAGTCGGATGCCATTGACGAAATTGCGCGCATCGCGTTTGAAGTCAATGAAACCGTTGAAAATATCGGTGCGCGACGACTGCAAACCGTGATGGAAAAATTGTTGGAGGATATCAGTTTCAACGCCACCGACCGCGGCGGTGAAAATGTTGCGATTACGGCGGAGTATGTGAAATCTCAGGTCTCCGAACTCTCGAAAAATCGTGACCTCAGCCAGTTTGTGTTGTAGGATAAGGGGCGATTTCAACCCCTTTTTACGCTGCATATTCTGTTGATCACCCCCCTATGTTGTCCAACCCGCACCATTTTACCACCAGTGATTATGAGCATCTGATCAGCGAAGCCCTAGGGATTGCCGATGAAGCCGGCCGCGCCATCATGCACATTTATGCGCAGATGGAGATTGAGGTGACGCGCAAAAATGATCACAGCCCGGTGACGGAGGCCGATTACGCCGCGCATAGGGTGATTGTCCCCGCACTCCAAAAACTCACCCCCCATATTCCGGTGATATCCGAAGAATCACCCGAAAAACCCGAAGGGTTTGAAAATTTCTGGCTGGTTGATCCGCTGGACGGGACGCGGGAATTTTTAAAACGTAATGGGGAGTTTAGCGTCAATATTGCCCTGATTTGTGACCGTACACCGGTTCTGGGCGTGATCACGGGGCCGGGGTTCCCATTCGCAGATATGGCCCCAAATATAGCCCCGGATATGACTCTGGATATGACTCCGGATTTAGCCTATACGGCCTCAATCAAAACTGCGGCCAAAAAGCGGCAGGCGGGAAATTGGACGGAACTGCCCACACTCGCGAAAACCCCCATCCCTGACGCGCCCGTCATTCTGGGCCCGCAAACATTAGAAAACCCGCATTTGAAACTTTGGCAGGCACAACATTATCCAAACGCCACGTGGTTGCGGGTTGGGTCTGCGCTCAAATTCGGGGTGTTGGCGGAAGGGCGCGCGCATCTTTACCCGCGTTTCGGCCCGACCATGGAATGGGACACGGCGGCGGGTCATGCCATCCTTCAAGCCGTGGGGGGGGACATCAAAACCTTTGACGGACCATCCCTAACCTACGCCAAAGCAAACTACCTTAACCCGCATTTCATCGCCAAAATTTGAACGAGTCCCCCTTTAGGACGAGGCTATGATTGTTTTGAAACCTGCTACCCGTTGCACGGGCTTGTGTTCCCGCGCGTCTTGGCCCATTGGCCGCCCAGATAGAGCGTAACAAAGTAATAGATAAACAGCTCCAGCACTTCGCTAATTCTCCAGAAAAAATGAAAAATGGAAATTCCCAATTTCATATCGGCCAGAGTGTCCATGATCTTAAGCACCAGAGCAATCAAAGCGGTTGGTAATAAAATCATATCCCCGTAAATGGGTGCAAATCTTTGCGGCAATTTGTGCGGGGCAAAGTGCTTGATCAGGGGAATGATGATGCCGCCCACCAAAACACCGATTTGCAGCAGGGCCTGAGGCTTTTGATCCAACCAAGTGGACATATTGTGCAGGTTGGTTTCATCCTGATCATTGAGCCGCGCCCATTCGGTCGGTGTTGTCCAATGAAAAATCCACTGGCCCCAACTGATCTCCTCCCCCGCGATATAAAGACAGCCCAACGCCGCGATAAAATACCAGAGTTTGAGCCAGGGTGATCGCACACAAATCAACAACCGCACGCCGATCACACAACCGATCAAGGCTATCATCGCCTGAAACGATTCATGAATGCCGCCTTCTTGGAGGATGATTTCCTTCCAAGTTTCACTAGCCAATACTTCAAAGATGATCTGGCCCGCAATGAACGCAAACGGAATCCACAACCACCATATGCGGGATAGCGAAACTGGCGAATCATAATGCGGAAATGTAGAAGTTTGCATCCGCACAAATTACTCAACTGTGACTGATTTTGCAAGGTTTCTCGGTTGGTCCACATCGGTTCCCTTGGCCACGGCTGCGTGATAGGCCAGCAATTGCACCG
>JBDHTT010000149.1:0-2550 GCA_039808785.1 Alphaproteobacteria bacterium | reverse complement strand
TCGACTGGCTTTCGGTTTCGCGAAACCGCCGCTCAAGATTGGGAATAATCCCTTCGAATGATTTTTGTTGCTCATAGATTTTTTTGCCTTCGCGATAACGGAAATTGATTAATTTTCCGCCTGAGCCATGCAGCAAAACTTGGCGTACCTCATCCGGCAACTTGGCCCACGGCGTATAAATATCGCATTTGAACGCGGCACACACATTTTCCATCGCCGCCATGTAATAGGGTGAAAAACTTTTCGACCATGGCTCCACCGCGCCGTCGGCTATGGTTTTGCTGTCATCAGGCACAATGAGCGCAGGATTCATATAAAGCGTCACCCCCAACCCGTCACAGTCAGGACACGCACCATGCGGCGAATTGAAAGAAAATAATCGCGGTTCAATTTCAGGAATGGTAAATCCGGAGACAGGACAGGCGAATTTCTCAGAAAATAACTGCTCGCTATGATCATCGGCATTTTCGGCAATCATCAACCCATCCGCCAGTTTGAGCGCAGTTTCAATCGAATCCGCCAAACGTTGGCCCAAATCAGGCCTGATCACCAGCCGGTCCACTACCACCGCAAGATCATGTTTGAATTTTTTATCAAGTGTGGGGGCCGCGTCAATTTCATAAAATTCGCCGTCAATTTTGATTCGCTGGAACCCCTTGGCTTGCAGCTCTTTCAGCTCTTTTTTATACTCACCCTTACGGCCGCGCACGATGGGCGCGAGCAAGAATAATTTTGTCCCTTGCGGCATTTGCAGCAACCGATCGACAATCTGGCTCACGGTTTGACTTTCAATCGGCAAGCCGGTGGCGGGCGAATAAGGCACCCCCACGCGCGCCCACAACAAGCGCATATAATCATAAATTTCGGTGACGGTCCCCACGGTTGATCGCGGATTGCGGCTCGTGGTTTTTTGCTCAATCGAAATCGCGGGGGAAAGCCCCTCAATCGAATCCACATCCGGTTTTTGCATCATCTCCAAAAACTGGCGCGCATAGGCGGAAAGACTCTCGACATAGCGTCTTTGGCCTTCGGCATAAATTGTATCAAACGCCAACGAGGATTTCCCCGAACCCGAAAGCCCCGTGATCACCACCAATTGATCGCGCGGAATATCCAGATTGACATTTTTTAAATTATGCTCCCGCGCGCCACGCACGGAAATATGGGTGAGCGCCATATTCTATTCCTTTTATTTCTGCAATTTCATTATTTTACACACATACATCAATCTCAAAGAAAGTCACAAAATTCTGTATTGCGTAACATACAATGTAAGCAATTATAGTACATTTCATTAAAGATAGGCTACTTCAAATGAGATGTGTCTTAAACAAGACTTTGCAAGCGCGGGAGATTAGATTCTTACCACAAAGCGCACAAAGTTTTTGTTTCGCGTGAAATGGAAACTTTGTTTATTGCGCATGACGTTCATCAGGCTTTGACGATGTTTCCCTTTGCTGTTCTTTCTGCTTTGGGTGAGTTGCACGCAAGATCGCCACAAAATTCTTTTCTATTTCAAGGTTGGACGGCCCGATCATTTGGGCTTCGAGCGTAAAAAGCGAGTGCGCGCCTTTCCAAATTTGCCCGGTATAGAGATGTTCAACATCATTGAGTGCCCCCATGCTTATCGATGACGCGCGGCGCAGACCCGCCGTGGTGTCCACCGTAAAATCGCGGTAAGATTCGTAATTTTGTTCCTTTAACATTTGATCCAACGCGGATTTTAACACATCATCATTGAAACTCTCTAACTGGCTTGGCTTATAGCTTTGGCAAGTGACGCGCACGCTCAAAGATGACGGAGCAATTGCAGCGGGTGAGGCAGTTTTTTTATCCTGATCAGTTTGTGTGAGTGGCGGATTGGTACGCTCCATACGGTAAGTTACGACCTCCGTACAATTGCCGCTGTCAGAACCATCAGGGCCAATGCCGCATTTACGCTGGATTTGCGGCGGTTTTGGAAAGCCGATTTGCATTTCACAATTTTCAGGAGCATAGAGTTGGTCAGCCATGACCTCGCCCACTTCTTTTACATTTTTTGGGGCGGGTTTTTCGGGCGTTTTTTCGACCCGCTTTTCGACTTGTTTTTCAGGCGTTTTCTTATCGGCTGTCCCCGTAGCTTCGGCATAGGAGGATAGAGGAGCGATGAAAGTCAACATCATCACGCCCGCAAAAACTTTCAGCATCACAAGAGGAAGTCGCGTTGTCTTCATGGCCTTCACCCCATCAAGTTTGAGCGGTTTGATAGTGCCCAGTGAGAGTCCAAGTGAGCGGATCGGCGGTAACTTGTTCACCGGTGCGCATATTTTTTACCTCATGATTTTGGCCCGCTTCAAATGGCGGAAACCAGACATAGGGAATGCCTTTTTTTTCAGCATAGGCCAATTGTTTTTTGATTTTTTGATCATTGTGGTAAAGTTCCACATTCAGACCCCGCGCGCGCAGATCACGCGCGGTTGCGGCGGTGGGGCCCCGCAGATCCTCACTGGGCAAGCACACCAAAACATCGGTCGGGCATTTGCGGGGGATTGTCCCAATCGGCAAAAGATC
>JBDHTT010000148.1:0-2552 GCA_039808785.1 Alphaproteobacteria bacterium | reverse complement strand
TGGCGGAACGGGGGGGATTCGAACCCCCGATACGGAGTTTCCAACCGTATGACGGTTTAGCAAACCGTTGCCTTAAGCCTCTCGGCCACCGTTCCGGAGATAATATCGTCTTTGAAAGACCACCCCTTATTCATTTTTTTATTTCACTTGTCAAGCCATAAACTCACCCCTTAAACCATTTTTAGATTATCTATAATTTAAAATGGTCGAGGTTTTTATTTCAAAAAATAAAAAAATTCTTTAAATTTTAAGAAAATTCTTGCAAAATAGTATATTCGGTGATTTAAAGAGCGCATCGTTAACCTTGCCGGCCCAAAAATTATCATTTGGCTGGGGCCGGCTTCGTGTTGGGATCATTCATGGTGAATGGGGCCCGATACAGAAACCGAAAGGAGATTTCAATGCCAATATATGAAACCGTGTTTATCACACGGCAAGACTTGGGTGCATCCCAGGTTGAGCAACTCACCAAAGACTATTCCAAAATTATCACCGATATGGGGGGTAAAATCCTCAAAACCGAACAATGGGGACTGCGTAATTTCGCATACCGCATCAATAAAGCGCGCAAAGGCTATTACACGTTGATTGAGATGGATGCCCCTGCTCCCGCTCTCTTGGAAATGGAGCGTTTAATGCGCAATAGCGAGGATGTCGTGCGTTATTTGTCGATTAAACTTGAGGCCGCAACCGAAGGCCAATCGGCTATTTTGAACAAAAACACCCAAACCGAAGATGAGGCCGCATAATGTCCGATGCTCCGCAACAACAGAAAAAAACATTCTTTAAACGTCGCAAATCCTGCCCTTTCAGCGGTGAAAACGGCCAATCAATTGATTGGAAAGATATCCGCATGTTGGGCCGTTACATTTCCGAACGCGGGAAAATTTCCCCCAGCCGGATCACCGCCGTTTCACAAAAGAAACAACGTGAATTGGCCGTGGCCATCAAACGCGCACGTTATATGGCTTTGATGCCGTATGTTCGCACCGAAATGGAATACGCCCCACGCAGCTCCGAAGGCCGTAATTTTGAGGGTAAATCCTATGGCTCACGCGAAGGACGTGATTATAATAATCGTGAAGGCCGCGAAGGCGGTTACCGCGATCGTCCCTCCCATGTTGCCAATTCCAACGCCAATGCCGACCAATAATCGGCATCGTTGATGAACCCGGCACAGATAATGAAAGGATAAAAAAATGTTAACTGAAATTATTCTTCTCGAACGGATCGAGAAATTGGGAAAAATGGGTGACACAGTTAAGGTGCGCCCCGGATATGCCCGCAATTTCCTTTTGCCGCAACGCAAGGCTTTGCGCGCAACCAAGGAAAATTTGGCATATTTCGAAGCACAACGCAAAGCTTTGGAGGCACAAAACGCCGAACGCCGCGCGGATGCCGAAAAATCATCCAAATCCATTGACGGTTTGAAAGTGGTGATTATTCGCCAGGCTTCCGAGGGCGGGCAGCTTTACGGGTCGGTCACGAGCCGCGATATCGCCGATGCCCTGAACGAATCGGCAAAAATCACCGTGGCGCGTAACCAAATTGATTTGAACACCGCGTTTAAATCCATTGGATTGTTCCCCGTGAAAATTTCCCTGCACCCTGAGGTCAAAGTTGAAATTATTCTCAACATTGCGCGCTCACTTGAGGAGGCAAAAACCCAGGAAAAAACCGGTAAAGCCGTGATCGTTGATTATAATGCCGATGATCGTCGCTCCGAATCGGCTAAGGCTCCAGCCGCTGCCAAAACTGACGCAGCTGACGATCAAGCCGAACCTAAAAGCGAAGCCGCCTAATTTAGGCTGAAGCAACTTTTTCAAAGAGCGTTTCAGGTCAATGAGACGCTCTTTTTTATTGGAAGAAAGTTTACACTGGCGGCATTTCGGGGCGTATTAAAAAATATTTCTTATGCGGAAATCCCCTTCCGCCCCTAGCCACTGAGTTGTCGCATGATTGAGCCAATTTTTGGCCGTATCATCTTTTTTCAAATATGTTTCCCAAAAAGCAAGCGAGATCAGTTTGATGATTTCTTCATGAAGGCTGCGTTTGGGGTTTTCCTCTAGCTTGCCACGCGACCCATTGTAAACCATATGGTCCCCGTCCTTCAACACCAATAAAAATTGATCGGGGCCACCGGAGTGTTCGAATACCTCTAACCTTTCCTCATATCCAAAATTTTCGAGCGGAGAGCCGTCATCAGTCCCCGTCATAATCATCAATGGAATTTTAATCTGGCCGTAAAAATCCTCCGCCGGTTGAGTCTTTTTGTGGCGATTGGGCACGGGGCTATAGAGGATGCCGGCCTTAAAGCGCGGCTCATGCAGGCTATATTGCCGCCGTCCAAATCCCCGCATCTGGCCCGCCATAATTTGCGTTGTCATGGCCCCGAATGAATGGCCACTCATGCCCATACGGTCAAAATCCATTAAATCCGCGCACTCCATTTGGGGGAGCCGGTCCAGCACGAAAGGAATGTCTTTTAAGCGATTGAGCGTTGCATGACGCGGAATATGCGTTGATTTGATGATATCCCAAGGATGCCCCGG
>JBDHTT010000147.1:0-2585 GCA_039808785.1 Alphaproteobacteria bacterium | reverse complement strand
AAATATTGGCGTTTTTTTGGCGATTATTTCGCCGTGCGTGTGTCATCGTCGGCTTTGTTGCCATTATCAGCTGGATTGTAATATTTGCCTTTTCAGACAAGTTTGAGCAACGTAAAAAGCCTGAAATCGGCAATAATGTCATTTTGAGTTTTACCCTCAACGGCCGGCTACCCGAAGGGAAATCACAACCGAAATATATGAAATTACTGGGGCTGGAAGAAGAGCCCTTAACCCTCTATGGGGCGGTCAATGCGATTGAAAAAGCGGCGAGTGATCCACGCGTCAAGGCATTGGTGTTTGAGGCGGAAAGTGCAGGGTACGATATCACGCAAATGCAGGAATTGCGCTCGGCCATCATGTCATTCAAAAAGTCGGGTAAAAAAGCTTATATTTATAGCGAATCATACGGTCAGGGTGGGTACGGGCTGGGGCTATATTATTTCGCATCGGCCTTTGATGAAATATGGATGCAACCGGTCGGCGTTGTGGCCATAGGCGGGATTAGCGCAGAAATGCCGTTTTTCAAGGGCATTATGGACCGGTTTGGGGTCGAGGCGCAGTTTTTCCAACGTAAAGAATATAAAAATGCGATGGAGCATTTGACGGCAACGCATATGAGCCCGAAAAGCCGCGAAGAAACCGAAGGACTCATTCAAAACATGGCCCTCCAATTGGTGGCCCCGATCAAGCGCGACCGCACAAAAATTGTTGGTAATTTTGATGATTGGATAAGTAAAGGGCTGCTCACGGATGATGTCGCGCTCAAGGCCGGATTGATTGACCATTTGGGGTATGAAGAGGAAATCGTAGCAAAATTGCGTGGCGCCTATCCCCACACGCAAAAAGTGAGCATTGCCGATTATGCCGAAAGCATTGCGCCAGACCAGATGAACAGCTCAGAAAAAACAAAAAAATCATCTTCAAAATCAGCCTCAGCCGCCCCTAAGGCTCGCGTGGCCGTGATTGCGGTGGAGGGAATGATCGTGAGCGGATCAGTGTCCGATTCACCCTACGGCTTTGATTCTCGATTGGCGGGCGCCGAGGATATCAAGTCCGCGATTGAGGAGGCCGCACGGCAAAACTACGATGCGATTATTTTGAGAATTAATAGCCCCGGCGGATCACCGAGCGCATCGGAAACCATCGCCCACGCGGTGGATTGGGCGCAAAACACCAGAAAAATCCCCGTTTATATATCCATGGGAAGCGTGGCCGCATCGGGTGGATATTGGGTAGCGGCGGGTGCCAAAAAAATCTATGCCATGCCCGCAACCTTAACAGGGTCCATCGGGGTTGTCGGCGGGAAAATTAATCTTCAGAAACTTTGGGAAAAATACGATGTCCATTGGGAAAGCGTGAGTTATGGCCAAAATGCGGGGATGATGTCGTTTAACACGCCGTTTAGTGCATCGGAACAGGCGCAGTTCGAAGCGTCCCTGGATAATGTTTACGCCCATTTTATCGCGCGGGTAAAAAAGGGACGTAAAATGAACGAAGCCGATATCGAAGCCATTGCCAAGGGCCATGTATGGACGGGGGAACAAGCCAAGAAAAACGGGTTGGTGGATGAAATTGGCGGGCTGGGGGCTACGCTGGACGGGGTTGCGAAGGATCTGGGCGTGAAAAGCCGGGATAAGCTCAGCATTATCTATCTGCCCGAACAAGATGATCCGTTGCAAATTTTTTATGATTTGATGGAGGGACAGGTGAGTCTTTCACCGATGCTTGATCAATTGCGCGCAAGCATCTGGCTCAATGCGCACTCCCCCCGTATGGTTTATGCGCCACAGGCTGAGTTTTTTAGGTAGCTGATCCAAGTTTCCGCTTGTCAAGCTGGGATTTCTGCCATAAATAAAAATAATGTTCGAAACCAAAGCACGGTGTCGGATTTGCGCGTCTATCACCAAAATTCACAAGTGGGAATGAAATGAAGTTTAAATTTGATCATGCTCAATTTTTGCTCACGTTCAATAGCGGAGCATTCTTGTTCCTACTCTCAGTTTTAGTCCTGAGCGGGACAGGGGCACCACAAGCGCAGGCGCAACCGGTTGCTGCGGCCTCGACCCATGCCGCACCGGTCAAACATCAAACTCTCAAGGCGGCGAATAAATCCCAAAATAATGCTGTTGCGGCCAAAACGAGTGCTGCATCTTCGCGCTACACGCTGCCCTATATCGGCAAAATGCAGGAGACGCGGGCCGATTATGAAGATACGTTGGTGCATATCGGCCGCGAATATGGGGTTGGGTTTGTGGAAATGCGTGCCGCCAACCCAACGCTCGATCCTTGGATTCCGGGGAGCGGCGCCCGCGTTATTATCCCCACCATGAATATTTTGCCCGATGCCCCGCATGACGGTGTGGTGATTAATTTGGCGGAAATGCGCCTGTATTACTATAAAACTGCGGGGGCGATGCCCATAACCTTCCCGATTGGAATCGGGCGTGACGGGTTGCGCACGCCACTGGGCCAAACCAATATCCAGCGGAAAATGTCGGGGCCAACCTGGCGCCCCACCGACCGCATGCGGAAAGAGGACCCAACCTTGCCGGCCTCTGTCCCCCCCGGGCCCGAAAACCCGATGG
>JBDHTT010000146.1:0-2619 GCA_039808785.1 Alphaproteobacteria bacterium | reverse complement strand
TCCGCCAATTATGGGATGAGCATTTGTTATGATGTGCGTTTCCCCTATCTTTACCGCACACTTGCGCAATTGGGCGCACAAATTCTCTTTATTCCCGCGGCTTTCACGATGTTTACAGGCGAGCTGCATTGGGAGGTATTACTACGCGCACGTGCGATTGAAAACGGAGCTTTTGTCATCGCCCCGGCCCAATGCGGCTATCACGGCGGCGACCGCCACACCTATGGCCATTCCATGATCATTGATCCGTGGGGAAAAATTTTGGCACAGGCCAGTGACACGCCCACCATCATTTATGCCGATATCGACATCAACGAAGTTGCCAAGGCCCGCGCCGCGATCCCTTCCCTCAAACATAAAGGACTTCCTTAACCTTCGCCGCCAAATCCTTGAGCGTAAAGGGTTTCGGGAGGAAGAAAATATTTTCGCCCATTGTATCCTTGAGCCGTTCTTCGGTATAGCCGGAGATAAAAATAATCTTGAGGGTCGGAACTTTCTCCCTGATCTCACGCGCCAAAGTTGGCCCGTCTTTTCCCGGCATCATCACATCGGTGATCAAGAGGTCAATCGGTTGATCCAAATTTTGGAACACGTCCCAACCGCTCTCCCCATCCTCCGCCGTAACCACTTCATATCCTTTGTTTTTCAGGGCGCGGGTTGAAAAATTGCGCACTGCGTCCTCGTCCTCCACCAACAAAATCCGCGCAGTTCCAGTGAGGTCCGTGGGCGCATCCTCACTCACGGGCGGGGGCTCATTGGTCTTGACATCCTCCTCCCGCGCGGTGGGCAGGTAAATTGAAAACTCCGTCCCTTGGCCTACGCGGCTCGTAACATCAAGGTAACCGCCGCTTTGGCGGATAATGCCATAAACGGTCGCAAGCCCAAGCCCGGTGCCCTTGCCCACCTCTTTGGTGGTAAAAAACGGTTCAAAAATTCTGGCCATGACATCGGGCGGGATGCCGGTTCCGCTGTCACGCACCGTGATTTTCACCCATGTTCCGGGGTGCATCATATCCTGGCCAATCGTGAGTGGATCAATATTGCAAAAGCTTTGCGTGGCGATGGTCAGCATGCCGCCATCCGCCATTGCATCGCGCGCATTCACCGCCATATTGACCAAAACCTGTTCCATCTGGCCACTATCGACCTTGACCAAGCCGAGGGACGCGCCATGATTGATCACCAATTCGATGTTGGAGCCAATCAAACGCCGCAGCAAATGAGAGACTTCGGTTAAAATATCGGTGACATCCTGCACCTGTGGGCGCAGAGTTTGTTGCCGTGAAAATGCCAGCAATTGCCGCACCAAATTGGCCGCGCGGTTGGAATTTTGCTTGATTTGTTGAATGTCACCAAATGACGGATCTCCCGGTTTGTGACGCAGCAACAGCAAATCGCAAAAACCGATAATCGCCGTCAAAAGATTGTTGAAATCATGGGCTATGCCACCCGCCAACTGTCCCACCGCCTGCATTTTTTGCGATTGGATAAATTGCGATTCCAAATTTTTCTGTTGGCTTAAATCAAGGATATGCAGCGCGACCCTGACTTCATATCCATCGGCCTTTTGGCTGGATTCCATTTTTTCGGATTGCGGTTTCATGACGTTCGCAAACACCCGCACAGGCCTCAAATTCTGGGGATCACCGGTGTTTAATCGCACCTCAATCGGTTCAAATTTTATCGCGCCACCCGCCAATTTATCCAAAATATTTTCGATCAACGGCCAATCCTGGGCATCAAACAAATCAAAGATTTTTTGGCGGTTGACCTGCGCAATATCCCGCCCCACCATGGATAAAACCATGGGATTGGCATCCTCAATCACGCCGTCCTTACTCACCAAGACAATGCCAATCGGCGACCCATCAAAAAATTGACGCGGATCGAGTTTATATTGGCGGCCCTGTCCCGATACGTGATTTTGATCTTGTGGATCTTCTTGTTCACGTTCTTGCGCAGTTATTGCCCCCGTGGACATGCCGAGCGCAGACTCCTGCGGACTCATAAGACCAGTCGTGCCAGACGGACTTATCTCTTCATCGCGGTTTTTAAAAATATCAAATATGGACATGATGTGAGGATGTTTTTAGAAATTTATTATGATTTTAACTTTCCCACCACAGATTTCAAGGCTTTTCGGCCGTCATCAGTGAGGAAAAGATGTTTTTTACGGCGTTCAATTTCCGACATTTTCAGCGTGATAAATTGGTATGGCTCACCGCTTTGGCGATAGTTGGAAAGGGCACCGACAATGCGCGAAACTGTGGAAAGAGCCAATCCCGTACGTTCGGATAAATCCGTTAATGAACATCCTTCATCCCGCGCGATTTCGCACAGGCAAATCGCATATTGCAATGGAAATTCGCTATCAATTGCCTTGATAGCGTATAAAATATTAAGGAGAGTCTCCACCCGATCCGCAGAAATTTGTGCCATGATCCCGTCCATTGACTTCAGAAACCAGACGCGCCCAAGGCGTAAGAATCACCCTTAACCCCGGACCGTCAATAATAATTTCTTTATCCCATCTATTGATAGAAAGCAATGGTTTTAATGTGTAGAGAGTTGATAATTCTATGTGTGCGGCTCCAATTTTATAAATTTTGAAATAAAAAT
>JBDHTT010000145.1:0-2637 GCA_039808785.1 Alphaproteobacteria bacterium | reverse complement strand
GAGGCCCTGAAGATTTGGCATGGCGGCATGTCGTTTCACGGCGGGGCGTTGGGCGTGATTTTGGCGCTTATCCTGTTTGCCTATTTCAAGAAAATTTCGTTGCTGCGATTGGCGGATATTGTCACCGTGACGGTGCCGATTGGCTTATTTTTGGGGCGATTGGCGAATTTTGTGAATGGGGAGCTTTATGGCCGCGTGACCGATGCCCCCATCGGCATGATTTTTCCGCATGGCGGCGATGAGCCGCGGCACCCGAGCCAGCTTTATGAAGCGGCCGGGGAGGGGATGGTGCTGTTTTTCATTCTGCTCGCCCTCATCCTCACGCCCAAAATTCGCCAACGTCCGGGTATTGTGTGCGGTACATTTTTATTGGGTTATGGAGTCATTCGCGGCCTTATCGAATTTTTCCGTGAACCGGATATCCAACTGGGGTTTTTGTTCGGCGGAGTCACTATGGGGCAAATATTATGTGTACCAATGATCGCGGTGGGATTCGTTCTAATTATGAAAAGCTTGAGGGCGGAGAATGGACCAATCACCCCTGCGTCGGCTGATCATTGATGAAATTGCGGCCGGCGGCCCGTTATCGATAGAGCGTTATTGGGAGTTATGCCAATATCACCCGGATTACGGATATTATATGTGCCGCGATCCGGTGGGCGCGCGCGGGGGTTTTACCACTGCCCCGGAAATATCGCAATTATTTGGGGAGATGATCGGCATTTGGGCGATGGAGCAATGGCGGGCGATGGGTGCGCCGCGTCATTTCCACCTGATTGAATGCGGCCCAGGGCATGGTACCCTGATGGCCGATTTGTTGCGCATTGCGGCGGTTTTGCCCGATTTTTTGGCGGCGTGCCAGCTTCATATGATCGAAATTTCGCCGCATTTAAAGGACATTCAGCAGCGCACCCTCTCACAAATTCAACAAGTCGCGCAGTGCCGCAGCATAAACTGGCACGATGATATAACCGACGTTCCCCTGTCCGCGCCGGTCATCATCATCGGCAATGAATTTTTTGATGCGATCCCTATGCGTCAATATGTATGGAAAAATGAGCATTGGCGGGAGCGGCGGGTGGATTATAACGGGCAGGAATTTGTGTTTACGGACGCGGAGAGTCGCGGTGACGATGCGCCTTTCCCGCCCCATATCGCCCCGCTGCAGATGGGCACGAGAATGACGGACGGAACGATAATGGAGTGTGCTCCGTTAAGGGATTCTCATTTCGATAGAATATTGAAGATTATGGATGCTCAGAACGGGGCTGCGCTGTTTATTGACTACGGATATGAAAAATTTGAGTTTGGTGATAGTTTGCAGGCAATACATAAACATAAATACTCAAATATCATTGAAAATCAAGGCGTTAGTGATATAACTTCACATGTTAACTTTGAAAGGATGACTTATCAGGTGAAAGATTATAATTTTAATGTATCGCTTTGTAATCAAGGGGAATTTTTAATTTCAATGGGGATTTTTGACCGCACGAACCAGTTAAAGCGGGCACTTGATTCGAGTAAAGAATTAAGAATGAATGTCCAAGATAATGTCCAAGATATTGATATTGCAGTTAAAAGGCTCGTTAGTGTCGATCAAATGGGGCAAATATTTAAGGTTATTTCGATAAATAATTTTGGCCGTGATGATTTGCGTAAGAAGCCAGATCGGGAGAAACAAGCATGACTCTGGTCCCGCTAATACTCCCTGAATTCTCGCGGCTGACCGGTGATCATCAATGGGGGCAAAGCATCCGGCATGGTTTTTTCTCGCGCCAAGGGGGGGTGAGTCAGGGGATTTACCGTGCGCTCAATTGTTCGCTCCAATCGCAAGACCGGCGGGAAGATGTTTTGCAAAATCGGGAATTAGTGAGGCGATATTTTTGCCATAACGTGGATTCTTTGAAGGGTGGGCAGGGCGTGTCTTTACATAGTTTGCGACAAATTCATAGTGCAGAGTGTAAAACCATAACCGAACTGGAAGCAGCCGAGCGGGAGCAGGGGATCTGCGCTGCTGAAGAGTTGATGGGGGACGGATTGGTGAGTGATCGTCCGGGCGAAATTCTGGCGGTTTTGACTGCGGATTGCGCCCCGGTTTTGTTTTACGGATATAAGGAGTCCGGGGCGGCGGTGATCGGCGCGGCGCATGCGGGTTGGCAAGGGGCATTAAAAGGGATATGTGAAGCGACTTTGGACGAGATGCTGAAACTGGGGACGCAAAAATCAAGTCTTTGCGCGGCGGTGGGGCCATGTTTGGGGCGCGAGGATTTCGCGGTTTCAAACGATTTTCCGGATCAGTTTTTCGCCCAAGATGCAGGGGCGGAACGGTTTTTTAAAATGATGAAAGGGCAGTTGCATTTCGATTTTGAGTCCTATGTTACGGATCGTCTGGTCAAATTCGGCTTAGATCGGCAAAAAATTGCCTGCGCGGGGCAAAATACCTATGCGCTTGAGGATCAATATTTCAGTTTTCGCCGCGCCACACATCGCCGTGAATTGGACTATGGCCGCCAAATTTCGGCGATTATGATTGATATGTAGTGTGGAGATAGGTTTTAGAACCTGTTCATGATCTCTACTCTGGCGTTGGCTTTTCACGGTATTTCTGCGCTTCCGCTTCTCACGTACATCTAT
>JBDHTT010000144.1:0-2643 GCA_039808785.1 Alphaproteobacteria bacterium | reverse complement strand
AACCCTAAAATTAATAGGTCCTGAGCCTAGTTTCTAAGTGTACAATAATTGGTTTAATACCATATTACACAGACTCATTTATAAATAAGTCCGCTTGGAATTCATCCGCTACTACTTGTGGCTTTACTACAAACCCATAAATCTTCCCCAGATCGTTTACAACTTTTGTAATGTGATGAGCGGTGTTAATTCCTCGCCAATTAGTCGCGGTCCCACACCCCATTAATCCGTGAGCCATTCTGTAAATCTGATCATCAGCATCAGAAAAGGATCGCCCCATATAGCTTCCGCAATCCAGAACAGACCTCGCAACAGACCTCATTAGAGTCTCCTGCTTACCTAGATCTCCACCGCGAATTACATGCCACTCTTCCGAACCACAATAACGTAAGTGCGGAATAGGTTTAGCGCCACCACTTTTAAACTCAAACTTAGCGCTATCAGCTCCAAAATCACCAAATGCAAGGTGATTTAAGACATCTGAGTCAGTTTGCGCTAGCTTTCTCCATACTTTCCATTCCGTTCTATCAATTTTTACACTTCCACCGACGGGAGCAGGATTTGTTTCTGGGAAATTCGTTGCTTGGAAAACGATTTTAGCCCAGTCTCCAGCTTCTTGAATCAAATGAAAGGTTGCCAACAAAACATCCGACACGATATCTGGATCAGAGATATCTGCTTCCGCAAAATCGATAAAAACCACGCTTTCTTGTGCCCTAATATTTTGAGCATTTAAAGCGGCTTTCAGTTTACTAACTAAATCTTCATCAATATCATTAAAAGAAACCCGAATTCCTAAACGGATAGAAGCCATCGATGAAATGCAAACCTTAAATGCATTTGCACTTTCCCCGACGGCGTCTTTCAAAGATACAACGGGCACAGGAATCCCGCCATTTTTACGAGCCAAATCAAAAAGGCGTGGAAGCCAAGCGTTAGAATCTTCATGACCAAACTCTTTCAATACGAATCTTGCCTCTATAAAACAAAGACGATTTGGCCAATAGCTCGCTATACGACGTGCAGCAAAATATGCACATTCGTCTAGCTGTAAAGCTCTTCCAAGTTCTGGATCGCGCTCTTTCGGAGGAGCCACAACAAAAACAGGAGAGATAAGGTTGGCTACACTCGGAGGCAAGGTTGTCAAAGCGACATACTCGCCTTCCTTCAAACGTAATACTGGATAGTATAGATGTTCTAAATTAAGCATTGATAGTCTCTCCCTGTTTTATAAATTGCTTACGTACCAATCCTCTGCCAATCTTGTCTGCAAATACGGAATAATTATTTCGCTCCCGTTGTATCCTTCCGAACACTATTGCAGGGTGAATTCCAATTTCCTTAGCAAATTTTTCAATAGGAGGAGCTGTCTTGGAAATTCGAGCGGTAGATCGTCTCCAAATTTCATCAGGTATAAGAAGGTTGGATGCAAAATCATCCGCTTCCTTCTCAATGCCGTCTAAACTTTGTTTATCACCGTCATCATAGAAGCCAAGAGCAAGTCCCATGCGATAGTGAAGGATTACGTGCGCCACTTCATGATGAAGTGTATACCAAAAATTATCGATGGTATCCCGCCTCAGAGACATACCGATAACAGGAATTCCATCTACAATGAAAGCAGCACCGTCCAACTTTAAACCCGCTATTTGCGGCTCAATAATTAATACAATTCCTTTCTGCAAAAGCAATTCTTTTGCTCGAACAGGTCCATCTGGATTCAGGCTGAGTTTTGCTAGTTCTGGAAGCCAAGAAATATCCATCTCTTTGTAAACAAGATTGTGAGTTGAAATAGCCGCTTCCGCTAGTTTAGCTACACGGGCCTTCCAAACGACTAACAAGAAATCATCAGAAAGGTCCTCTACGTTCAAACCAGTGCGTAAAAGGGCAGGACTTCCGTAATTGATCAGATGGTCAGAAATAAACCTTTGTAAATTTTCCTGTTGAGCGGAGTCATCCATATCGGAGGGAGAGGTAGAAGCATTATCAAACCATTTCATTTCCTTTGCGTGACGAATAACTTTTTTAATCTCGTCTGGCTTATAATCAGTGACGAGACCTTGTTGGGGTGTGAGCCATGGATCAAGACCTGCTCTTAACTGGACGCCTAAAGCTTGGGCTATGCGTCGCAGACCAGCCAGTGTGATAGAACGATATCTATCAGATTCATAACGCTGAATTTGCTGCTCTTTCAAACCAACACGTCGAGCTAAATCCTTTTGAGAGAAGTTCTTAACAATCCTTGCAATGATTAAGACAGCCCCTACATCACTTCCTGCATTTTTAATGAAGTCGGCATAGTCACCTGCCTTGGCCCGCTCATATGATCCAAGAATAGCTTCAAGATTTTCCTTTTGGGTCGTTAATGTTCTTTTGTAACCTGACAAAACTGACAGGGGCAGCCCCGAAGCTAATTTCTTGAATTGCTCTTCAGAGGTGAGGGCGTGAGAAATTTCAGCAATAGCATTACGAGCTTCGCGGGCTTCACGGTCATTGAGAATCAAAAATGTCTGGATCATGAAGATGAATATACACAACAAATATGTTGTGTTCAAGTGCAAAGAGTGTCAAACATTATGTAATTAAAAAAATATGCTATTGCTGCTACAAGGAACACATAAGTCTAGGTAGATAAGAAGGACA
>JBDHTT010000143.1:0-2711 GCA_039808785.1 Alphaproteobacteria bacterium | reverse complement strand
CGTCCCATGGCGGCGGTTTACCGCAATTTAATCCTGCCCTGTGGCCGAGCCAGATTTTCTGGCTCACCATATTTTTTATCGTGCTATACCGTGTGTTTTCATCGGTGATTTTGCCGGAAATCTCGCAAACTCTGGATACGCGCCGCGCCTATATTGATCAGTTATTGTCAGAGGCCGAAACGGCAAATTTTGAGGCGCAGAAATTAGAGTATGATTTGCAAATGGCGCAGAAAAATTCGGCGCAAATTGCCGCTGATTCGCTCAAGGATGCACAGACTGAAGCCCAGCAAAAATTGCAAGCGGCACTCAATTCCTTTCGCGCGCGGACCGAAACTGAAGTTGAAGCAACGGGGGTGAGGTTGCGAAATCTCACACTCAAAGCCAAGGGTGAAATTGATTCTGCCATGGCGGATATCACCGTGGCCATCGTTGAAAAAATCACCGGACTTCCGGCGCAGCGTGAACAAATTTATCATGTGGTGAACGGGTTGGACCGTGAAAATAATAAGGCGGCTTAGCTGTATCGGTTGTATATGACCCAGACATGCTGGATTATGATATGAGCAGGAGGGGTAAGTATGCGCAGTCAAATTTTTGATGATTTGAATGACTATGCCGCAACCGAAGCAGAGAAAGGTTTTGTAAGACCAGCTCAAGAGCTTTTGAATAAGCAAGATGCTTTTTTGAGAACATGCTTTTCACCTGGGCATTTTACAGGATCAGGAATTTTGATAGACGCCAGCGGGTCTCAAATTTTACTAAATCATCATAAGTCATTGAATAAATGGCTTTGCTTCGGCGGACATGCCGATGGACACGAAGATATTCGCCAAGTGGCACTGCGCGAAACTTGCGAAGAGTCCGGCTATACCGAAAGCGATATTGAGTTCGTAACCAAGGATATTTTGGACATTGATATTCATGAAATAGCAGAAAATAAAAACCGAGGGGAACCAAAACATTATCATTATGATATTGCGTTTCTTTTTAGATTGAAAGAAAGTAAAATGACCGATTATAAGATAAGTTCAGAGTCGCATGATTTGATGTGGTGCCCCTTAGATCAAAGTTACAAATTTATAAGTAATGATGATCATATGGTAAGAATAGTTGGAAAAATTAAGAAGATAGTCTGAGGATAGGATGACCGAAATTTTGCTGAATGATCCCACAATTTGGGTGTTGTTTTCCTTTGTGGCTTTTGTGGCTTTGGCTTTTGCCTTGGGCCGCAAAAAAGTGCTGGGTATGATTGATGGGCGCATTGACCAAATTCGCCATCAAATCGATTCGGCGGAAGCGATGCGGCGCGAAGCACAGTCTTTGTTGGATCAATATCGTGCGGGGATTGCGGGCGCAGAGCAAGAGGCGCGTGATATTATTGACCGTGCCCAGCATCAGGCGGCGGAACTGCGGGAAAAGGCAGCGCAGGAATTTGAGGCAACGATGGCGCGGCGCGAGTCCTTATTGGCGCAACGTTTGGCGCAAATGGAACGCAGTGCGCAGGATGAACTGGCAAACTACGCCATTGATTTGGGTGTGCGCGCGGCAACCGAAGTTTTGGCCAATCACCTCTCGCCCGATCAGGGGAAAGCTCTGGTGGATCAGTCAATCTCAAAGGTGGGGCGCGCCTGATTTCTCCCTCAGCAAGCTATACTAGGAAGACTGAATTGCCGGCTAGGAACAAGCGACGCCGCGTAGGGAGACTACGTCAGGAGCGAAGTGACAACGTCCGGGAGTTCAGTATTCCTAGTATATTGATGGCGCATGAATTTGTTGTCATTCTGACTGTAACACCATGACCAACCATCATCATTCCTCAAGGCTTTCAACAATCATCCCCAAAAAAATAATGCCGAATATTTTGGGCGGGCGGCGGTGGCGCGGCTCAAGAATTGGGTTGTTGGGCGGGTCATTTAATCCACCCCATGCGGGCCATGTCCATATTTCCGAAGTGGCCTTAAAATATCTGGATCTTGACGCGGTGTGGTGGATGGTTACGCCCGGAAATCCGTTGAAAAACAACGCGCGATTACCGAGTGTTCGGGACCGGCTGATCCTTTCTCAAAAACTCATCAATCATCCCAAAATGATGGCGGTGGATATTGAAGAAAAATTGGGGACATTCCGCAGTTATGACACAATCAAACGCCTCAAAGCCCATTTCCCGCACACGCAGTTTATCTGGCTGGGCGGGAGCGAAATCGCACGCGAATTTCCGCGGTGGTATCGTGCGCGCGAGTTGATGCACGAACTCCCCTTTGCTTTTATTGCCCGACCGACCTCTGCAGTGAGTGCGAATGGCAAGGCGGGGCATCAGGCGGGGCATCAAAAAAACATCTATGGGGCCGATCATAGCGGCGTGATCAAGCCCACCATATTTCACCGCCATAATCTGAGTCGCAACCATGTTTTAACGCATGGGGCGCGGGTCGTGTTGGCCCCGAATCATGTCTATTGGCTGTTTCATGAGTTGCGCTCGCCGCTCTCCTCCACCGCATTGCGGGCCGGATTTGGTGGCGGGGATATCGTAGCCCATAGCAACTCAGCCTAAAAAATTTCGTGTTTTTCCGCTTGCAATTTTGGGGTAATGTTGTATACAGGATTTATTCCCCAACATGACAGTTTGCCTCAAACGCTCCGAGCGGTTACGAGGCACTGTCCGAATGATGGATCATCTATAAGGATATAAAATGGCCAAGCTCGCCCCGTTA
>JBDHTT010000142.1:0-2728 GCA_039808785.1 Alphaproteobacteria bacterium | reverse complement strand
ATCTTGAGGCCGCGCTCAATATGGGCGTTGACTGGATTGCGCAATCCTTCGTGCAAAAACCCGATGATATTCGTGAAGCCAAAAAATTAATTGCCGGTCGGGCGGCGTTGATGATCAAGCTCGAAAAACCTTCGGCGCTCACCTATCTGGACCAGATGATCGCCCTGGCAGATGCCGTAATGCTGGCGCGCGGGGATTTGGGCGTGGAGATTCCACCCGAAGAAGTGCCAGTTGTGCAAAAACGCGTGGTGCGGGCTGTGCGCTTTGCCGGTAAGCCGATTGTGGTGGCTACACAGATGCTTGAATCCATGATCGAAAGCCCCTCCCCTACCCGCGCCGAAGCCAATGATGTGGCGACGGCCGTGTTTGACGGCACAGACGCCGTGATGCTCTCGGCAGAAACCGCTGCGGGCCAATATCCGCTTGAGGCCGTTCAAATCATGGACCGAATCTGCCAACGTGTGGAAAAGGATGAGCTTTACCGCTCTATCATGAATGCCGATCACCCGATTGCCCGCGCCAACGATACATCAGATGCCATCACCATCGCCGCCGATCAGGTCGCCAAGGATATTGATGCCAGCTGTATCGTGACCTATACCACATCGGGCGGTACAGCCCTACGCGCGGTGCGGTTGCGCCCACCGATGCGCGTTGTCTGCATGACGCAAAATATGTCCACCGCACGACGTTTAAGCCTGTCCTATGGCGTTTTGGGGTTAAAAATTGATACGATCACCACCTTTGGCGATGCCGTAAAAGTGGCGCAAACCATGATCGGCCAGGAAAAAATCGCCCAAAAAGGCGACCGATTCGTGATGACCGCCGGCGTGCCGTTCGAAACTCCGGGGTCCACCAACATCCTCCGCGTGGCGTTTGTGGAATGATATAGTGTTAAAACCGTAGAGCCAAAACCTCTGGGTTATTACAGCCGAGAAGCTTTGATAGAAAACTCAAAACTAACGGTTTAAGACGGTCATATGCTGATAGTTTCTGTTCCTGATAACACCATGTGATCGCCTTCAACGGGTTTAGTAATTTTGCTCTAAAAACATCTTGTTTGATCGAATTCCATTGAACCCTTACAACATAACTGCACCCATCACTGGTCTTGACCTCGTAAACCTTATTTACAATTCCGCCTGTTAAGGGTGAGAAAGAGACAGGAATACCCATCATTTGATCCCGAAACATCTGCTGTAAAATGACAAACGTTTCGGAGTCAGTACCGATTAAACTCATGGGTAAACTTACTTTGGTCAAGCAAAAAGCTATTGATTATAATTGAAATATTCCAAATGCATTGGTCGGACGGAGGCAGCGTAGGCGCGTTTCCATTCATACAGGTCGATCACACCGTCCTTGTGAACATTGACCACATTGAACGGTTTGCCCAAGAAATCAAGCGGAGAGAGACCATCCTTATCCGTATCAAATTTCGAAAGGTTGGAGCGTTGGAGGAATTTTTCTTCACTCACTGTTTCCTTTGCCGGTTGGCCATCGGCCTGAAAATTAACAATCTCAATGGTTTTCTTGGTCATAGGCGTAAAGACGATAATAGATGGTTTTAACATTTCCTTATTATCAATGACTTCGTTGCCGTCCGTGTCAAAAAACTTAAAGAGTTTCTCACCGATTTCGTCACGATCCAACACTCTGTCCTTATTAAGATCAAAATCCCACAAATTAAGCTGTGTCCTGTTAGGGTCTTTATCTTGGGAGACTTCAACACGGACCTTAGCCTCCGTTGCTCCTGGCTCAGAATGGAGCAGCTCTACAGCCCGTTGTTGAATTTGATCAGGATTAATCGCCGTTGTCCCGACCATATCCTCTGCCCTTGAAGCAGAAATATTTAAAACTGTCAGCGCCATGAGCGTCATTAAAAAGAATTTTGTGTTCATCGAAAATATCCTTCTCAAAATATAAAAACATACGCAGTTTTTAAAAGAATTATGCTTGCACCCTAGCACCAGTCCAAGATATTCACCAGATGAATCTTATTTAGCAGTTAGCACGAATCTAACGGTAATTGTAATCAATCACGAACTTGGCACAGGTATATGAACTTCGGGGGTGAAAAAAAGATCAGGAAAGAAGAAATCGATCGTGCGCAACCCCAACAAAAACGCAATAAAATAAAAGATTAGCAAATGGACAACATAAATCCACAAGGTTTGGCGTCCGCAAAAACGAACCATAGTGACTATAAAAGATGGCACATAATTTGTGAGCATCACAAACTGTCTGGGCTGAAAGAACATGAGAACAAACATCTCAATAATCAGTAAGACCATATAACATAAAGCCTGTGGCGGCAAAAATCCAAAAAATATAACTTCAACAATCACTGTGCTGAAATAAACAACCGTTATAAAAATTGCAATTTCCCATTGTTTCAGCGCAACCTCTTGTCTGTGGCGGACATAGTAGCCAAAAAGAGCCATCATATAGGCCAATGTCCCATATTCAAGAAACATCCCACTTTGGAAAGCCAAAAGAATCGAAATGGTCAGCGATATAAAGAATATTTTTCGGTTGGTGAACGTATTGAAGGCAAATCTTTCTAATAAGGCTCTCACCGACAAGATCGTGATCAGCATATTGAGAGGGAAAATATATTGCCCCATGATAACGTTATGAGCCAATAAAATGGCTGCGCCAACAATAATATCCATCGCCAGGCGCCGCGTATTGGCATAACCGATCAAAAACATCCAGCACGGAAAAC
>JBDHTT010000141.1:0-2762 GCA_039808785.1 Alphaproteobacteria bacterium | reverse complement strand
TTGAAGAATGGATTGACCGCGATGATTTAACCACGCTGGACCTGCCCACGCCCGAACATATCGGCCACGCCACGCGGATGGAGGATGCGGTGGGGCGGTATGTCGAATTTGTCAAAAGTTCTTTTCCGCGCGGGCAAACTTTGAACGGATTAAAAATTGTGGTGGATTGTGCGCACGGGGCGGCTTACCGCGTTGCACCGCTGGCATTGTGGGAGTTAGAGGCCGACGTTATTGCCCTCTCTACCCATCCCAACGGGCGCAATATCAATCATGAATGCGGCGCGACCCATACTGATTTGTTGCGCAGAAAAGTGGTGGAAATGGGGGCCGATGTGGGCATTGCGCTTGATGGCGATGCCGACCGTTTGATCATGGTCGATGAACATGGTGAGGTGATTGACGGGGATCAATTGATCGCCCTGCTGGCCACACATTATGCGGCGCAAGGAAAACTGGCGCATGATGCTGTTGTTACCACTGTGATGTCCAATTTGGGGATGGAGCGGTATCTGGCCGCACAAAATATCACCCTCCACCGCACATCGGTGGGCGACCGTTATGTGGTGGAACGCATGCGTGATGGCGGGTTTAATTTGGGTGGCGAGCAATCGGGGCATATTATCCTCTCTGATTTCGGTACAACAGGTGACGGCTTGATGGCAGCGCTTCAGGTGCTCTCTATTCTCAAGGATCGCGGCAGCAAAGCATCCGATCTGCTACGAGTTTTCACACCTGTACCACAAAAACTGAAGAACATTAAATTTGAATCAGGGCGCAGACCACTTGATCAACCAGAAGTGCAAGAGGCAATTAAATTGGCAGAAACCAAAATCGCCGGCACCGGGCGGCTATTGGTGCGCGCATCGGGCACCGAACCGTTGATCCGCATTATGGTTGAGGCCGATGACCCGAATTTAATTGACAAAATTATTCAAGATCTTAGTGTCATCATAGAAAAAAACTAACCAATAAGGATTTGAAATCATCATGGGAAATGTTGCGGTTGTCGGCTCTCAATGGGGTGATGAGGGTAAGGGAAAAATTGTGGATTGGCTCTCGTACCGCGCGGATGTCGTGGTGCGGTTTCAGGGTGGGCACAATGCCGGTCATACATTGGTGATTGACGGGGTGGAATATAAATTGCATCTTTTGCCATCGGGCATCGTGCGGGCGGGCAAAATATCCTATATCGGCAATGGCGTGGTGGTGGACCCGTGGGCGTTAGAGCGCGAAATGGAAACTATGCGCGCCAAAGGCGTGGCGATTACACCCGAAAACCTCAAAATCGCCGAAAACGTCAATTTGATTTTGCCGGTTCATGGACGACTTGATCAAGCCCTAGAGGCCGCGCGCGGCAAGGGTTTAATCGGCACCACAGGGCGCGGCATCGGCCCAGCCTATGAGGACAAAGTCGCCCGTCGCGGCATTCGTTTATGTGACCTTGCACATCCCGATTTGCTGCGCGAAAAGGTCGAAAAAATTCTGGTGCATCATAATGCGTTGCTCACCGGTTTGGGGGCAGAGACGATGACGGCGGATGATCTTTACGGGCAACTCATGGCGATTGCGCCAAAAATCCTGCCCTATGCCGCGCCGGTGTGGAAATTATTGGACGAGGACCAAAAATCCGGCAAAATTATTTTATTTGAAGGCGCACAGGGCCTCATGCTCGATGTTGATCATGGCACCTATCCTTATGTGACTTCCTCCAACACGCTTTCGGGCAATGCCGCCTGTGGTGCGGGGGTGGGACCAAAATCGGTGGGGTTTGTTTTGGGCATTACCAAGGCCTATACCACCCGTGTCGGCACCGGCCCGTTCCCCACGGAATTACATGATGATATTGGCGAAACTTTGGGGCGACGCGGGCATGAATTTGGCACCACGACGGGCCGCAAACGCCGCTGTGGTTGGTTTGATGCGGTGATGGTGTCCCAGGCGGTTAAGCTGGGCGGGATAGACGGCTTGGCCCTCACGAAACTCGATGTGCTGGACGGGTTGGAAGAAATTAAAATCTGCGTCGGCTATGAATGGAACGGACAAAAATATGATTATTATCCGGCATCGAGCGTGGTGCAGGCCCAAATCACCCCCCTTTATGAAACGATGAAGGGATGGAGTGAAACCACACGCGGCGTGCGTGAATTGGGCGGGCTTCCTGCGGCGGCACGGGCTTATATCGCGCGGATTGAACAGCTCACGGGTGCGCACATCGCCCTACTGTCCACCAGCCCCGAACGTGATGATACCATTCTCCTCACCGATCCATTTGCGGGGTGAGAGATCCTGTACAAGCTCTCACATCTCATCTAACCGCACGGTCTAATTGCGGCACGACCCAGATGAACCGCGACCGCAACCACAGCTATGGGCAGCGGCAGGAGGTACAGCATCATCAGAACCCGCCATCGCACCATCATTTGTTTGGGCCAGCCGATAGTCCTTGCCAAGCTGATAAAGATACTCCCACGAATAAATCCCGGTGGCGTGCCCGTCATCAAAAATCAACCGCACGGCATAATTCCCCACCGGTTCAATCGCGCTGATCCCCACGTCTTTTTTATCCATGTTTTTGTGCCTATTTTTGTGAGTGTCTGCGTTCCGCGCTTCAGGTCCGCTGTGTCCCTTCATTTCGGCGGATGGGCTTTCCATGCGCAGCAATTCGGCTGTCAGGGCAAATTCTTCACCCGTATCAAACCGCAAATATAGGTTTTTTTCACTTTTTTTATATTTAATTTCCAACGGCCACATGGCACAATCTT
>JBDHTT010000140.1:0-2824 GCA_039808785.1 Alphaproteobacteria bacterium | reverse complement strand
GGCATCCTACTGGAAATTAAGTATTTTATATTATAAATTATTGTATGATAACTCTATAAGTCTATAAAGGATATTGCGGGGCATTGACCATGAAAATTTTCACTGCGGGGACTATAGTTATGAAGTTTTTTAATATGCTCAGTTTAGTACTAGGGTTATTTTCACTATTGATGGTACTTTCTGCCCCGGTTGCCACGGTTGCTAGGGCGGAAGTCATTGAGGTTGATAAGCAACGCATATTTGAATTTCCATCAACGGGTGAAGATGTAGGTCTCACTTTTCTCAAACTCGCGGGGGTTAAAAATCCTGATTTTTCTGATCTGCTGAAGAGGACTGAATCCTATAAATCGGTGAGTGTTGAGAAACGGGAGGATGTGTTGAAAGACAATATCGCGCGGGTGAGTGCGAAATATGCGGCCCTCAATCCTGCTGCCGAAGGTCTGTTGATTCGCCTTGCGATTAAGGTGAATTATGTTGATGAAGGGCAGGACGGCCTCTCAACGCTGGAGATTCAATACCCGTCCAAGGGGATGACCTATTTCCCCTTTATCTATGCCGGCATGCCGATTGCGGTCATTCCAGATTCGATTGATATGTTCAACAAAATTATCCTTTCTCCCGATGAAAAAAATATTGTTAAGGCCACGATTGATGCGACCTCTGATGCCACGCTCGTTCTTGATCTGAAACCGGTTTCGGCTGATGCGCGTACTCCGTTGGTGTTTGACGGGGAAAAACAATTTCCGCTCCTGTGCCAAATCGGTTATATCGGCATTCATAATCGCAGTGGCGGACAAGTTTGGGCGTGGGCCACCAAGAAAAGCCTGACCGAACAACGCCGCGATCGTATGATTGAGGATATTAAGCCCAAACAGGGTGAAACGAAGTTTTGAGATTCTGAACAGGTTCTAAGACTTTGCACCTGTACAATTTGCACGCCACAATTCACAAAAGATTGATGACAAATTTTTATGAGCTGCTACACTTGTGCGCATGAGTACGCAAAACAAATTATCCTTGTTTAAAAGAATTCTGGCACCCAAGCGCGTCTACGCCGAAAAAGACCGTTTGGAAGCGTTTTTGGCTGCCTTTCCGGGGGAATATTGCGGTTTTAACCCGGATGGAAGTCTGGCCTATTCACTCGGGTTCTTGACGCTTTTGGGCATCCCGCAGATCAGGAATTTTGAAGATATTCAGCATGCGTTGCGGGCCGGTGATGCGGCGGCACTCGAATCCTGTCTTATGCGTTTAAAGGAAAACAGACAGAAATTTATCCTGAAGGTTCAAACGATTAAAGGTGGCAAAATTTTGCGCTTTACCGGTGCCGCAGGCCACGCATTAAACGGAACGGATTCCTACGAAATTATTTGGGTTGAAGATATCACGGCAACGGAATCGGAGATTGAAAAAAAACGCTCACTCCATCAAAATTTTGAACATGAAATTAAAAAATTTCATACGCTTTTGGGGGCGATGACCACACCCTTATGGATGTATGATTCTAAGGGTATTATGCTGTGGTGTAACCAAGCCTATGCGCGGCTTCTGGGCAAAACACCCGATGAAGTTTTAGATGAAAAATTAGAGATTGCCTTCTCCGCCCCAAAGAAAAAAAATGCGCATGCTGCGCAGCATTCTGTGCACAAAATGGTGGATATTGCCCTCACGACTGCAACAGTCCAAAGCGAATATAAATATATCGTCCACGCGGGAAACCGCCATTTGATGAAGGTTGATATTATCCCGATCACGCATTTGGATGTTACGATCGGCCAGGCCATTGATGTGACAAAAGAAGAAGATTTGGAGCGCAGATCGGAGCGTAATAACGCAGCACATAAGGAATTATTTGAACAGCTTCACGCGGCCATTGCCATTTTCGAATTTGATCAGCGTTTGGAATTTTATAATTCGGCCTTTGCGCAATTATGGCGGCTGGAGCCAAGTTGGTTGGACACCAAACCGAAATTATCGGAACTGATGGAACGGCTCCGTGAAATGCGGCGCCTACCTGAACAGGCTGATTTCCGCAAATTCAAACAAAGTTGGCTCGACATGTTTACGGCCACGCAAGGCCCGCATGAGGATATGCTCTATCTGCCCGATGATACGGTGATTCGCTCCAGCTTTATGCCACATCCTTTGGGTGGTTTGCTGATGATGTTTGAAGATGTCACGAGTAAGATTGAAATGGAGTCGTCGTATAACACGCTGATGGCCATTCAACGCGAAACGCTGGATAATTTGAACGAAGGCGTTGCGGTCTATGGTGAAAATGGGCGGCTGCGGCTGTGGAATCCGGCCTATGCGAAGATGTGGGATCTAAATCCCGAAGATTTGCAACACGGCATGCATATCTCGGAAATCATTGATCGGTGTCGCAAATTTTATCAAGATGCCGGGGAGGATGCTGCCAGGGATTCTAAATGGTCCAACCAGCGGCAAAACATGGTCAATGAATTGTTTGAACGCCAGGATAAATTGGGGCAAATTCACCGCAGCGATGGAAAAATTTTGAATTATGCTGCGGTGGCCCTGCCTGATGGTGGGAAAATGGTGACGTTTCATGATGTTACCGATTCGATGCAGGTTGAAACTGTGCTGCGGGATAAAAATTCGGCATTGGAGGCTGCGGAAAAACTTAAAATCGATTTTCTGGCCAATGTTTCCTATCAATTGCGCACACCGCTCAATGCCATTATTGGGTTTAATGAGATTTTGGATCAGGAATATTTCGGCCCCCTTAACCCGCGGCAAAAGGAATATACCAAGGGCATGGGGGAGGCATCTCAACGCCTCCTCAACCTTATCAACGATATTTTGG
>JBDHTT010000139.1:0-2858 GCA_039808785.1 Alphaproteobacteria bacterium | reverse complement strand
AAAATCGGTCCAGTTGTGCGCTCAGAGTTCGCAGGAAAACCGATGGCGGCGGCGGGGCGGCATAGTGGCTCAACGCCGTGGCCGGCAGCGAAGCCGTAGCGGCGGGAGAATGTGAGGCGGGCAATGCGGGCGCATGAGCAAGGTTGACCCCAACACCGATGAGGATATAGGGATCATAAATTTCAATCAAAATACCGGCGATTTTTTGCCCGTTGATCAAAACATCATTGGGCCATTTATGTTGGATGTGCGGCGAGTTTTCAAGCTCTGCGGACTGGTTAAACGGTGCGGCTTCATCCAGAAAAAATTTCAAACTCTCCGACACGGCAAGCGCCGCGACAAAGGAATAATTGGCGGCGTTTTTTAAAAATTCCGGGTCGTTTTGCGGAAAGGCCAGGGCAAAGGTTGCGAAAAAATTACCCTCTTCCGATCGCCAAACATTATTTGCCCGCCCGCGGCCTGCGGTTTGTTTGTCGGCGCGCACCACGATTTTGGCGTGGGTGGGCTGGGGATGGGCGGGTTTAGGGTGGGCGGGCGACAAACACGCGGCGGAATTTTCGCGGATTTCCGCATCAATCACGCGGCGAATTTCGTCCTGTGTGCTGCCGATTTCCGCATATTCATGGATGATCCAGCGTGTCATGCGGCGATGGCTTCGATCATGCTTTGGAATAACGGAATCCCCTGATGCCCGCCCGCATGCGGAGCAACGGAATTTTCAGGATGCGGCATCATGCCCAGTATGGTTTTTTCCCGATTTATCACCCCGGCAATATCGTCAATTGATCCGTTGGGATTGTAGTTTTCTTCGTTCGTTTGACCATTCGCATCACAATAACGAAAGGCGATTTGGTCGTGATCGTGAAGCGATTTCAGGCCGTTATCATCAATGAAATAATTCCCCTCGCCATGCGCGATAGGAACCTGAATGACTTGGGATGGGGCAAAGCGGCGGGTGAAGTCGCTCTTGGTATTTTCCACCCGCAAATGCACCTGACGGCAAATAAATTTCAAACTGTTATTGCGCAGCAAAGCCCCCGGAACCAGCCCGGTTTCCACCAACATTTGAAAGCCGTTGCACACCGCCAATAATCGCACGCCCGATTTGGCCCGTGCGATGACTTCCTTCATGATCGGTGAATGCGCCGCCATGGCACCACAACGCAAATAATCACCATACGAAAATCCTCCCGGCAATATCATTAAATCACAAGGGGGCAGGGCCGTATCCTTATGCCACACCATGGTCGGCGTATGGCCGGAAACATGTTCAATGGCCATTTTCATGTCTTTTTCACGGTTGGTGCCGGGGAAGACGATAATGGCGGTTTTCATGGTGCAATCTCCTAAAATTACGGCTTAATTTTTCTATTCTTTTTCCATGGTGCATTGAAGAGGTTGTTCATTCGCGCGGGAAAAATCCGTGACCTGAATCACCTTCATTTCCGCCACTTCATGCGTGTAAATCCCACACACCGCCATGCCCTTACGGTGGACATGGAGCATGAGATCTGTGGCTTCTTCGGGGGTTTTATTGAAGAATTTTTCAAGCACTAACACCACAAAATCCATCGGCGTGTAGTCATCATTGAGCAGCAAGACTTTGTACAAGGACGGCTTGCGTGTCTGGACGCGCAACTTGACCCCGACCCCCTCTTGCGGTGCGGGCACAGAAGGGGGCGAATGGGGGCGCGGCTGAAACGGCGGCTCTTCAGCCATAGCAACGGGGCGTCCGCCACGGGCGCGCCTTGCGTGGTTTGTAGAAGCAGTGAGTGTCATGCTCGCTCTGTAACATATTCACGCAAGAAAATCAAAGCTTAGAAAACAAGACTGTCTTGCCAACAAAAAACCAAGGAAAGATCAAGGCTCAATCAGGGATTTCAGATACTGCCCATAGTCGTTTTTGGCGAGGGGTTGCGCGAGTTTGAGGACATCTTCGGCACTGATCCATCCGGCATGAAAGGCAATTTCTTCGGGGCAGGCAATCGCCGTATTCTGGCGCGATTGAACGGTTTGGACGAATTGCGCGGCCTCTAAAAGTGAGCTATAAATCCCTGTGTCAAACCAGCAGCACCCGCGCCCCAAAAGTTCAACATGAAGTTTGTTGTGCGCGAGATAGGCGTTATGAACATCAACGATTTCCAGCTCTCCGCGCGCCGAGGGCGCAAGAGATTTGGCGATGTCAACCACATGATGATCGTAAAAATACAGCCCCGTTATGGCCCATTTTGATTTGGGGATTTTCGGTTTTTCTTCGATGGAAAGAACATGGTAATCCTTGTCAAACTCAACCACGCCATAGCGTTCCGGGTCCTTGACGTGATAGGCGAAAATCGTGCCGCCCTCAGTTTGTTGCGCGGCATTTTTCAAATAGTCACTGAATTTATGCGCATAATAAATATTATCGCCCAAAATCATCGCGCAACTGGCACCATTTAAAAATTTTTCGCCGATGGTAAAGGCTTGCGGTAGTCCCTTGGGTTCCGGTTGGGCTTCATAACAGATATTAATGCCCCATTGCGACCCGTCACCCAATAAATTTTGGAAAAGATGCTGTTCATGCGGGGTGGTGATCATCAAAATATCGCGGATTCCGGCAAGCATCAGGGTGGTGAGCGGATAATACACCATCGGTTTATCATAGATCGGCAAGAGTTGCTTGCTCACGCCCTTGGTGATCGGGTAAAGCCGCGTACCGCTGCCCCCGGCCAAAACGATGCCTTTGCGGTGCTTCATTGCTTAGTCCTTTTCTGAAATATGTTTATGAGCGATTTCATGCTCAATGACTTCCCGAACTCCTTGTTGCCAATTCGAGAGCGGCAAGCCGAAAACATGAGAGAATTTCGCGGTGTTTAAAT
>JBDHTT010000138.1:0-2906 GCA_039808785.1 Alphaproteobacteria bacterium | reverse complement strand
GCAGCACGGATTTCAGCATAAAGCCATAAATGACCATTAACACCGCCACAAAGGTCAGGAAATATCCAAGCGGCGGGGCCGCAAGCCCCACCAAAAGCGCAATGATAAATACCGCAATGCTTTTCCAAAAAATTCCGTTGGAGATAATCCCCTTAATCAACACATGTTCGTCCGGACGGAGGGAAAACGGCAAGTCCGGGTCGGCCGCACCGGCCACGCGCTTTGGGTCCATTTAATTTACCTCCTCGACTAAACTTATCTCACTTAAAGCCATATTCAACTTATAGGCATAATATGCACGCTTGACTAGAACTGTACGGCTGTTCAATGGTTGCGGGCGTGCTCAATCGCCTTCCGAAAGATAATCGGCTCTGCCAAATTCGGCATGATCATTTCTCCCACGCCCATCCCACGAATAATCAAGCGACCAAAGTTAAAAATCCGCCCCCAAAAAGATTGCCAAACACTCACGCTTTCAATGCGGTCAATATTCATTTCCCCCACACTGCGCGCGACCAACCCACGTTTGTAGATTAAACGACTAGACGTCACGACAATCTCAGTGGTCATTTTGATCACCATCATCTGGGCAAAACGAAAAACACCGAGCAGGAAAATCAACAAAGCCAATAATTTGATGAACGGATGAATTTTACGAATAATCGCAAACCACGACTCATCAACCTCCAGCGGTGAAGACAGCAACAAACCAGCAATATTCGGCGGCAAAGTTTCCACCAAGGTTTCCACCGATACCAGCAACGTCACCGCAAAGAAAAAACCCCAGAAAATCGCCATGGCCGCCTGAACATCATAAAACCAATGAAAGCGACCGACATAAATGATGTTTTCATCAGCAGAGAGCGATTGCTGAACATAAAGCATCGTTTAAATCTCATCCCCTAAGGAAATGCCCAGGGCGCGCGCAGTATGCACGAGCGAACTATTAATATCCACGGCCTGATAGGCGGCAATTGCGGCCTCAATCGGCACATCCACCACCTCACGGTTTTTCCATGCAACCATGCGGTCAAATCGGCCTTCGGCAATCAAATCTACGGCCCTCACCCCAAAAGCCGAAGCAATCAAACGGTCATTATAGGTTGGGGAGCTGCCGCGCTGCACATGGCCCAGAATCGTGACTCGGGTTTCGGACCCCGTGGCCTTAAAAATCTGATCGCCAATATAATGACCAATGCCGCCATAGCGTTTTTGACCATCAGTAAATTTCATTTGTGAAGCATCGCCATCCAAAGTTTTGACGGCTTCGGATACTACTACCAGCGCAAAATTGCGCCCACCCTCTTTCACGGTAGCGATTTTTTTGGCCACACTGGAAATACGATAGGGAATTTCGGGGATCAGAATCACATCCGCGCCGCCCGCAATTCCGGCACTCAGGGCAATATGCCCAGCATCGCGCCCCATCACCTCTAACACCATCACCCGATCATGTGATGCAGCGGTGGGTTGTAAACGATCCAATGCCTCGGTTGCTACTGAGACAGCCGTGTCAAAGCCGATGGAAGTTTCCGTTTCACCAATATCATTGTCAATAGTTTTGGGAATGCCCACCATACGAATACCGCCCTGCATCGCTAATTTACGTAAAATTGCAAAGCTTCCATCCCCGCCAATACCGATCACGGCATCGAGCCCAAGGCTTTTAAAGCCGTTGATGATTTCATTGGTTCTGTCCTTCACCGTGCCGTCGGGCATGGGATAGGCAAACGGGTTGCCTTTATTGGTGGTCCCGAGCACGGTGCCGCCCATGCGCATCACATTATTATCGAACATGGCCGGCGTTAAAACACGGTATTGCAGCGGATCACACAGCAATCCGGCCGTACCGTCCAAAATTCCATAAATCTCCCACCCCAGCAAATCCGCGCGATGCACAGATGCACGAATAGCGGCATTTAACCCGGCGCAATCTCCCCCGCTCGTCAAAATACCAATTCTTTTTTTCATGTGTCTTAAGCCTAACTTTTCTGAAATCCATGCACGGCATGTAAATGATCAATATAATGATGCATGAGCATACTTAAGATTTATAAGCGCGTAAATGCCCAAATTGATTTGGCATCAAGTTTTTTTGCAAAAATTTATGCCTGATGACGATCCTGATATGATGTCATTTTTTGCGGGTAGCCTTTGATGGTTTCCGGGCCAATACAGCGCAAAAGATCCCGCACTTCCTGACGCGCAGAAATCGCAGAAATTGTCATTTTGTGATCAGGGTCTTCCTTGATATCCAGCAATGTCATGCCTTTTAAAAACAACTCGCGAAAAACCACACGCTCCCCAAACCCGGCGGAAAGCCTGAAGTCAAATTTTTGCGCCACTTTTTCCAACAATTCTCCAATATCGCGCTTATTGCGGGCATCCAAGGAAGACAGGCGGTTGCGCATGACAATCCAATCGATAGTTTCACCGGTTCGGGCGTAGCGACTCTCACGTTGTTCCAACACCATACGCGTATAGATGGAGGGCGCGATAATTTCAAAAGTCGCAGAATCAATGCGCGCCAAAACATCCAGATCGACAAACGAATCATTCATGGGCGTGATGAGTGTGTCGGCATAATAATGCGCCAATTGCCCCAGAAAAGTCTCGGCGCCCGCCGTATCTATGACGATGAAATCAACGGCATTTTCCAGCTCGGCAAACGCCATCAAAAGAAAGTCCCGGTCAATTTGATTTTGTTCGTCGGTTGTTGCGGCCTTGGCTTGTTCGATGGGGAAATGTATAGGTGACGGCAAGGCCAGCTTATGCCGGGCCACATAGTCAAATCGGTTGGCCATATAGCGCGTCAGGCTTCCCTGCCGTGCATCAAGATCAATCGTCCCCACGCGGTAGCCAAGACGAAGCAGTCCAATGGCTACATGCATTGTAGTCGTGGATTT
>JBDHTT010000137.1:0-2946 GCA_039808785.1 Alphaproteobacteria bacterium | reverse complement strand
GCGGCGCAAAGATTTTCTCACTTTCCATCGCATTCACGCTCTCAACATCGGCCTGCATCTGCAAAACTGAGATACGTTGCCCCGCGAGCGGCACTTTTTCATCCTTTTTAAACAGGCTGCACCCGCTGAGCGTCAATCCAGCCACACAACCCACCACACAAAAGCTCAGAAACGCGACCCGCGAAAAACGATCGCTGCGCGTGTCTTTAGTCACGGTTTTCAGGGTACTCTTGATCATCATTATTCCCCCTTGGCCTTATGGGTGGTTTTTTTATCAGTCTGAGTCGTTGTTTTAGCTGCAGGCTCTTCGACCGACTTTTCAGTCTTCACCGCCGCGTTTTTACCTTCGTCTTCACCCGTTTTTTGCTCCGTTTTCTGTCCCGTTTTTTGTATCGCCAAGCGTTCGGCATAAACGGTTTTCAGGGCCTCGGCCTGCGCACTCACGGCTTGGGGCATGATTTTTTGATCCGCCAGCCCGCCTATTTTCGCAAGCTCATCCAAAGCCCCCTGATTATCCCCCTGAAGATTCGCCTTAATAACAGCGGCCAACAAAATCGCCCGCGGCAACCATGCTGACGGAGTTCCGCTTTTTTCCGATTTTAAAATCGGCTCCAACTCACCCAACAACGCACTTGGCTTTTGATCTGGCGCGGCGGATGCTTCAGAACCGTGATCAATCTCCAAACTCACCATCTCAATAATCGCCAAATCGCGCAATTCCGGCGCCATTCTTTTCTCATTCAGCAAATCACGATAAAGCGCGATGGCCTCGGCATAGTGACCTTTTTCTTTGAACGCACGCGCAGCTTCAAACGTAGCAATGGCCCGCCCGTTTCCTTTTAAATCCTTACTCAGCTTAACAAGGGCTTGATTGGGATCCTCGCTCGCTGCCGCAGATAAAATCTTGCCGGTTTGCTCGCGGGCAATCCGGGAATTATAGGATTTCCAGGCAGCCTGGGCGGCGGTGCCCACCACCAACACAATGATCACAAAAATAATCATGCGACCATGGGTGCGCCACATCCGCGCCATGCGTTCGGCACGCATCATCTCATCCAAATCGCGTAAAATCTCACTCATTTGCCTACCTCGCATCAACTTTGCGAAATTAATTGATAAAATTCCTCTAACCTATCTTTAGCTTGCCGCGCTTTTACTGTAAAGTGCAACTATGTCTCCGGATAAATATAATTTTTTGAGGAAAATCAAATGCCCCATGCTTCCATAACCAAAAGCCCCAAAATCAAAGTCCTCAACCCCATCGTTGAAATTGACGGCGATGAAATGACCCGCATTATCTGGGGATGGATTAAGGACCGCTTTATCGCGCCATTTTTGGATATTGAACTGGATTATTATGATCTTTCCATCCAAAACCGCGATGCCACCGCCGATCAGGTCACGATTGACGCCGCCAACGCCATCAAAAAACATCGTGTGGGGGTCAAATGCGCGACCATCACCCCTGACGAAGCCCGCGTCAAGGAATTCAACCTTCAAAAAATGTGGAAATCCCCCAACGGCACCATCCGCAATATTCTGGACGGCACAGTGTTTAGGGAGCCGATCATCTGCCGCAACATTCCGCGCTATGTCCCGGGGTGGACGTCACCGATTATCATTGGCCGTCATGCCTTTGGCGATCAATATAAGGCACTGGACATTAAAATCCCCGGCCCCGGAACCCTTACCCTAACCTATGTGCCGGAGGGCGGCGCACCTGAAACCCACGAAGTGTTCAAATTCACCTCCTCCGGTGTCGCCATGGGAATGTATAATGTGGACAACTCTATCGAAGGCTTCGCGCGCGCCTGTTTTAACTATGCGCTCGCCCGCTCGATGCCGCTTTACATGTCCACCAAAAACACGATCCTCAAGGCCTATGACGGCCGGTTTATTGAGATTTTCGGGGCGGTCTATGATGGCGAGTTTAAATCCGCCTTTGCGGAAAAGGGCCTCACCTACGAACATCGCCTGATTGACGATATGGTGGCCTATGCGGTCAAATCCAATGGCGGCTTTGTTTGGGCGTGTAAAAATTATGACGGCGACGTGCAATCCGATGTGGTGGCCCAGGGCTTTGGGTCGCTCGGTCTTATGACCTCCGTTCTCCTGACGCCGGATGGAGAGATTGTTGAGGCCGAAGCCGCCCACGGCACCGTCACCCGTCATTACCGCCAATATCAAAAGGGCGAAGCCACGTCAACCAACCCGATTGCCTCGATTTTCGCTTGGACTCAAGGGCTCAAATATCGCGGGCGTTTTGACGATACGCCTGATGTCGTGGCCTTTGCCGACCGCCTTGAAAAAGCCTGTGTCGCAGCGGTTGAGGCCGGATTCATGACCAAGGATCTGGCCTCCCTGGTGGGCAAGGATCAAGCCTATCTCACCACCGAGCAATATATGGACAAAGTTTTGGAATTCTTAAATTAAACAATCGCAGCATTTTTCATGACCTATGAAAATTTTTATTTTGACTCCTATGATTTTGACCGCGCAAGCGGTCAATTGACATTAACCTATCACTATGATTCTCTCTGGAATTTCACCGAAACCATCGATTTCGGGCATGGTTATGATCAAAATTTTGTGCAACAAAATGCTGCGTCTTTCGATGCCGTTTTTCGCCTGATTTTCCTGCTGTGCGGGGTGAGCTACGCCAAGGCATTCGTACCAAAAAACCTCATCTGCACCCCCTTTGCCATTGACCGCGCAACGGCAGATTTTGTGGAAAAAATCTATCACAAGGGCCTCGCGGAATTTGCCTATCGCAATCACCTCAATCTTGAGGGGAAATTAAAATTTTTGCTGCATGCTAAGGCGCAACCACAAGAGCACGCCAAAGACAAAACCCAACAAGCCCCTTCCGCCCCTGTTCTACCCCTCAACCATGCGCATTTGGTGCCCGTTGGCGGGGGAAAAGATTCCGCACTCAGTATCGAAATT
>JBDHTT010000136.1:0-2956 GCA_039808785.1 Alphaproteobacteria bacterium | reverse complement strand
GACGCGCGAAGGCGATCAGTTCACCATGACCGTGCGATCGCCGAATCGGTATGACGGCGCGATTCTGGAAGGATACATTTCCGACGTTGACCGGGCCGGAGCCTTCAGCGGACGCGCCGATCTGACCTTCAATTTTGAGCGCATCCGGCTGCCGAACGGTCGCAGCTATGATTTTGCCGCCGACATCGTCAGCGTGCGCACGCCCGGCGGCGACGAGGTGCGCATTGACGAAGGCCGAATCGAGGAAGAAGACAGTCAAACCAAGCAAACCGTCACGCGCACAGGCATTGGCGCTGCACTTGGTGCGGTTATTGGCGCGATTGCAGGCGGCGGAAAAGGCGCAGCCATCGGCGCGGCGGTTGGCGCGGGAGCAGGCGCAGGTTCCGTTTACATTACCGGACGCGAGGACCTGGAATTGTCCAGCGGCACGGAATTCGTCCTCCGCGCAAGCACTCCCAGAAATGCGCTTTCAAGAAGATGAAACGCGCAGCGCAGTTCCAATCAATCCTGCAAAAAACAACACTCCAGAACCATCGGCGGGAAAAGAAATTTTCTCCCGCCGATGGTTCTGGAGTGTTTGAAAAACATCCCTGGCGGATGCCCGGAAAAATGGATTTAGCGCTGCCGGATGACTTGCTGCGCGTCCAGATAAATTTGCTCGCCGGACGCATCCTGCGCCGCAGCAGATGAAAACTTCCAGTTGGTGCGCATTTGGTCCGCTGACGGAATTTGGCGCATCATCCCGGTAAGATCCACCATCTGCCCCTGCTTGACATTGGCGTTATTATCCGAAGAAGCAGTCATCGGTGTGTTGGTCACCACCAACAGCCGCTGCGTCGTATCGGTACCCACCCAGAAAGCGTTGTTATTGACCACACGCATTACCGGGACGGAAGTCAGCCGCACTTCTCTGCCAGCTAAATCTGCCCGGTTCGTGTTTGTCCATACTGTTCCCAGATCGGTAATCGGTCCGTTCATCATCGGCGTTGCGGTGGGAGCCACATAAGGCGTCGGACTGGGCGTTACCATTGTCGTCCGATCCTCCGGATTGCAAGCCGTCCCCAGGGACGCCAGGATCACCAAGGCCGTGATTGCAATCCAGTTGCGGCAGAATTTCATTGTAGAAAAAGCTCTCGTTCTCATCGCTAGTCTTCCTCCTATCAGGGTTGGTCGTTATTAAAGGATGGTGTGTAGATGAGTCGCACCGTTCGTCGGTGCGATAAATCGTGAGGGGAAGAGTGGTACAGCGTTGAATTCCACCCGCTTTTATTTGTTGCCTCCCGGCCTTTCAATGCGAATCAGAATCGCTGGCGCATTCCAATCCACGCCGAAGTTATAGGATCTCCCCAATTCATCCAGATCACCGCGCAACGCCGTCCAGGAGTTTTGGGCGCTGGGAGTCAGTTTATGCTGTTTCATAAAGCGATCTATCAGGAAGGCCCTGCGCAGCACTTCGGTCGCCGCGCCGGTGGTCGAAAAGTCGTCGTCAAAGCGATTTTCCAGACGGTCAGTCGCAATTTCGAAGTTCCTGACGAACTGATTGAGATTGTCTTCGGTGCTGGTATCGTCCAAAGACGAATGATTGAGCGAAGATTTAATTGCCGCCCGAAAGTAGTCGCTCTTTTGCTCAATCTGCTTGAGCAAATCGGCCATTTGTTTGTCATTGACGCGATAGGGACGTTTGGCGGCCACTCCGGGCCAGACCCAGGAAACGTGGTATACCCGCGCCAGTTCATTGAGATTCGACCGCAGGTAATCCCAATCGCTCTGCGCTTGTGCGGTCAGCGGATGGTGCAGCATAAACATATTGATGGCGACGGAATGCTGCAGCACGTCCTGCACCGCGCCGGTGGCGGCGTTGTTGTCGCTGAAACGTTCCTTCAACCGGTTCGTGGCCGCTTCGAACTCCTGGATAAATTCGTTGACCTTGTCTTCGGCGCGCGTGCTGCTGAACTTGCTCTCATCCAGCGCGGTGCTCAGACTGGATTTGAAGTTATTCGCGCCCCGCTCAATCCGTCCAAGCAAACTTTTGACCTGCTCGTCATTGAGGCGTTGTCCCGTCGGTTCTGTTTGCGCGCGAACGCCATGCCCCAGGCCGATGATCGAAACCAGGGCAAAGGCGATTAAAAAACGTACTGCTGTCTTCATAAATTCCTCTCTTTCTCTGCCTGACATTGATCGGGATGCGAATCACGCCAATATACCGGACCATTCCACGAGCGCCCGCGTTTTCAAGTGCAAACATTATGGCCTCCTCAAGAAGCGGGCATTGGCAACTGGTATAATTCGCGCGATGCGAAACCTTGACCAACTTTTTCAAGCGTTGTCTGAATCAACATTTCGCAGCCAGTTCCGGCTCACGGGCGCAGAACTGGATTACCTGCGGCAAAAGGGGCTGCAAACCGTGCTGGAACATGCCGCAGGGTTCATTGCCCAGCGGTTGGCTCCCGCCAATCCGCCGAATGATGGACGGCAAACGCCGAAGCGAAACCATCCGGCCTTCATTGCTCAACATGCGACTGGAACCTGCTGTCGCGGTTGCCTGCAAAAGTGGCACGGCATTCCAAAAGGCCGCGAACTGCGGCAAGACGAACAACTGTACGTGCGCTCGGTGCTTGAACGCTGGCTTTCCCGGCAGGAACAACTGCCCGAAACGCCTGTTTCACACTCTGGCGAATCACAACACCATGCCCAACCGTAAACCAACCAAAGAAGAACTGCTGGCCGCTTTCGGCAAAACGCTGCCCGATGTCATTGCCACTGGGTTGCACGTGCTTTTCTGCGGAATCAATCCCGGACTTTACACAGCGGCGGTGGGACATCACTTTGCGCGGCCGGGCAACAGGTTCTGGCCCGCGCTGTACAAAGCCGGATTTACAGACCGCCTGCTCGCTCCGCACGAAGAACATGAATTGCTCTCCCTCGGTTACGGCATCACCAATCTGGTTGCCCGCGC
>JBDHTT010000135.1:0-2960 GCA_039808785.1 Alphaproteobacteria bacterium | reverse complement strand
TCGCCGCAATCAAGCGTGATCATCTGGACTCTACCGAAGCCGGATTGAAATATTTCATTCTGGGGGCGTTATCTTCGGGGCTCTTGTTGTTCGGAATTTCATTGATTTACGGCTATACCGGGTCATTGAATTTTAGTGAGGTCAACGCGGCTCTGGTTTCCTCGCAAGAGCTTCCCGTTGGGGCCATAATCGGCATGGTCTTTATTTTGGCCGGCTTAGTATTTAAAATTTCCGCGGTGCCGTTTCATATGTGGACGCCCGATGTTTATCAGGGCGCACCAACCCCCGTCACCGCATTTTTTGCGATTGTGCCAAAGATTGCGGCCTTTGCGCTGATCATTCGTTTGATGACCGGGCCGTTTGCGATTTTGAACGATCAATTTATTCAAATTATTATTTTTGTATCGGTGGCCTCCATGGTTGTCGGTGCGTTTGCCGGGTTGTTGCAGAGTAATTTCAAACGGCTGCTGGCCTATTCCTCCATCGCCAACATGGGGTTTGCGCTGTTGGGGTTGCTGTATAATGCGCCCGAAGGGGTGGGGTCAGTGATACTTTACCTCGCGATTTACATGGTGATGACCGCCGGTGTGTTCGGTATTTTAATGTCCATTCAACGGCGCGGTTTGGCCTTAGAAAAGATTGAGGATTTCGCAGGATTTGCGCAATATTCGCCGCTTCTGGCCTACAGCCTTGCGATTCTGCTGTTTTCTATGAGCGGCATTCCCCCCATGGCAGGATTTTTTGCCAAATTCTTTGTGTTTCAGGCCGCTGTCGGCGCGGGATATTTCAATGTCGCGGTTGTGGGCGTTATGGCATCGGTCGTCGCGGCCTATTATTACCTTCGGGTGATCAAATTGATGATTTTTGATAAACCAAATTCGGATATGGCGTTCACACCGATGTGTCAATTTTCGCAATTGATTGTGATCGGGGCATCAGTGGCGGCGGTAATTTTATTCACCTTTATGCCCAATCAAGTGATGCATCAGGCGTTACAGGCCGCACAAAGTTTGTTTCCCCAGTAAGGGAAGTGGGCGAGGCTTTTAAATTTTATTTTTATGAATGGGTCATCTGCTATGGCCGGTCAATATAAAGACAATACGCTTTCGCCCGAATTATTGGACGCTGAACAGCCCGATGATGTGGCGCTGCGTCCGCAATCTTTGGAAGAATTTATCGGGCAAAAGGAACTACGCGAAAATTTAAAAATTTTTGTCGGGGCTGCGCGCGCGCGCAAAGAAGCCCTCGACCATGTCTTGTTTTTTGGCCCGCCGGGATTGGGTAAAACCACATTGGCGCAAATTGTAGCAAAGGAATTGGGGGTTGGGTTTCGTGCGACTTCGGGACCAGTGATTGCCCGTGCGGGGGATTTGGCCGCGATTTTAACCAACCTCCAGCCTTTTGACGTTCTGTTTATTGATGAAATTCATCGCCTAAGCCCGGTAGTTGAGGAAATCCTCTACCCCGCGATGGAGGACCGAAAACTCGATTTGGTGATTGGTGAAGGGCCGGCCGCGCGCACGGTTCAAATTGACCTGCCGCCCTTCACGTTGGTGGGGGCAACTACACGCAGCGGCTTACTCACCAACCCTTTGCGCGATCGTTTCGGCATTCCGCTCCGTCTTGATTTTTACACGATAGAGGAACTCGCGCAGATTGTCAGCCGCAGCGCAAGATTGTTAAACGTCAAACTCGCGCCCTCAGGCGCGCAGGAAATTGCACGTAGATGCCGCGGCACACCAAGGTTAGCGGGGCGTCTTACGCGCCGTATTCGTGATTTTGCCGAGGTTTTGGGAACGGGAGAGGGAGGCATGATTGATCATGTGATGGCCGATCATGCGCTCAATCGGCTTCATATTGACCATGCGGGGCTTGATATGATGGACCGGCGATATCTGAGTACGATAGCCGAAAAATATGCCGGCGGCCCGGTGGGTATTGAGACGCTGGCGGCGATTTTGGCCGAACAACGTGATGTGATTGAAGATGTGGTTGAGCCGTATTTGCTGCAACAGGGACTGATTAACCGTACCCCGCGCGGGCGAATGCTCTCGGTCGCTGGATATCAATATTTGGGGATGGCCCCGCCCACGACCATCACCCAAACCCAATTATTTGATTAGGGCATTTTTTGCGATTAAGTGGAGGCCGGTTATAAGTGAGGCTCGGTTAATCGTAACAAAATACGACAAAACAAATATTTGAATACATGCGACAATTTGTCTGTGATCTAAGCCTTATAAAACTTTCCTACGCGCGATGGATTGCTTTAAAATAATCTATGACCAAATTCCATAAGCTGCCCGATGAGATCGAATTAGAAGAGCATTTAAAGCCTGCGGCCACGAGTTTCTTTCGTGATTTGCGCGACCGTATTTGCGCTGAATTCGAAGTGATAGAGGGTGAATTGGGTGAGGGCGAATTTGCCCATCAACCGCTTGCCGGGATAAATGAACCGCCGCCCAAGGGGCAGTTTAGCCGCAAAATTTGGTATCATAAAAATGATGATGGCGCGCCGGGCGGCGGCGGTGAAATTTCCCTGATGAAGGGGCGGGTGTTTGAAAAGGTCGGCGTGAATATTTCCAATGTCTATGGCCGATTTTCCGAAAATTTTCGTCAACAAATTCCGGGGGCGGAGGAGAATGGCGGGGCTTTTTGGGCTGCCGGTATATCATTGGTCGCGCATATGCGCTCACCCTTAGTGCCTGCGGTTCACATGAATTTGCGGATGATTGTCACCAACCGATTATGGTTTGGCGGGGGAAGCGACCTCACACCCCTCTACACCATTGAAGAAGATTGTAAATTATTTCATGAGCAATTTCAGGAATGTTGCGATCGACATAATCCGAATTACTACCCTGAGTTCAAAAGCTGGTGTGATCGTTATTTTTTCTTGCCCCACCGCAATGAGCCCCGCGGCGTGGGCGGTATTTTCTTTGATTACCTCAACACGCAAA
>JBDHTT010000134.1:0-2971 GCA_039808785.1 Alphaproteobacteria bacterium | reverse complement strand
GGGAAAAGATTCCGCACTCAGTATCGAAATTTTGAAAAACGCCGGGCTGGATGTGACATTATTTGCCCTCAGCTCCCCGGCGGGTTTGGCCGATCCCATCGCGGGTTGCATCAAAATCGCCAACCGTCCCGTGCACCAGGTCACGCGCAGCATTTCAAAAAATCTGATACAACTAAATGAACAATCGCACTTGCGGGCCTATAACGGCCATGTGCCAATCACGGCGATTCTAAGTGCGATTGCGGTGGCGACAGCCATGCTGCACCAAATGGACACGGTCGTAATGTCGAATGAATCTTCGGCCAACAGCCCAACCCTCACGGTTAATGAATGGGAAATCAATCATCAATATAGTAAATCCTTGGAATTTGAGCGTGATTTTGCGGATTATATCCACACCCATATTGCGCAAAATTTCCATTATTTTTCCTTGCTGCGCCCGTTGTCAGAGGTCGCGATTGCTGCACGTTTTGCTGCACTCACCCCCTATCATGCCGTCTTCCGCAGTTGCAATGCGGCCTTCAAACAATCCAAAACCGAACGCGCCCCCACATGGTGCTGTGATTGCCCCAAATGCCGCTTTGTGTTCTTGGCCCTGGCTCCGTTTTTGGCCCCGCAAAAAATCGAGGCTATTTTCGGCCGCAACATGTTGGACGATGCAGGCCAATATCACGGATTTGCAGAACTCTGCGGCCTAGCGGGCCATAAACCATTTGAATGCGTGGGGGAGGAAGCAGAATCAACAGCCCTCATCACCCACCTCGCGACCCAACCAGATTGGCAAAAAAACTATGTTGTGGAGCGTTTATCTGCGTTGATCAACCTGCAGCAAAAAGCGCAGCAAAATTTTGATGATTTATTTGCGCTCTCACCTGATCATCTCTTACCACCCGCCTATTTTTCTTTGATTGAAAATCTGGATTCGAAGCACATAAATGGGGAGCACCCATGAACTCACCATCCTCCTCTCGCCGCCAAAACATCCTCATCTGGGGAACGGGGCGTGAAGGCATGGCGGCGGCGCATTTGCTGCGCCGTCATGACCCCACAATCAAGCTGCAATTTTTCGATGAAACCCAACCCGCCCACGCCGATGAAATCTTGTCTTTGGGCCCACTCACGGTCGGGGCGAATCATTTCATAGCCCTCCTAACGGGCAGCAATATGCTGGTCAAATCCCCCGGCGTGAGCCTCTATCATCCCCTCATTGGGCAGGCGCAGCATGCGAAAATCCCCATCACCTCGCTCCTGAATTTATGGATGGAATTGGATGTGGCGCCATTGAGGGAGGCTGCTAGGAGGAGGGTGGGCGGGACATCGCCCAAAATCATTGCCGTGACGGGCACCAAGGGCAAAAGCACCACCGCAAGCCTATGCGCGCATATCCTCAATCATCTGGGCAAAAAAACAGTGTTACTGGGCAATATCGGTGAAGCCGTGGGCGAGTGTGACGTGAGTGAATTTGACTATATCGTGCTGGAACTCTCCAGCTATCAAACGGCGGATTTTGCCCATCATTGCGATTGCGCGTTGCTGACCTCGCTCTATCCCGAACATCTGGACTGGCACGGATCTTTGGATCAATATTATCGCGATAAACTCAACTTGCTCGCCCACGCGCACCAAAAATTTGCTGCGCAGCAAACGCGGGCAGTGATTGAGGGGTTAAAGCTTCCAATCGCCGATAATGACCAAGCAAAATTCCCGCATGATATCCACTTTATATCGCCCGATCTGGATGCAAATTTGATCAAGAATGATTACCTTAAACGCCCGCATAATTTGGCCAATGTGGCATTGGTGGTGGAGACATTGGAGTCATTTGGCTTTGACCGGGCCGAATGCCTGAAAACCCTCAATGATTTTAAGGGACTCCCGCATCGTCAACAAGAACTGGGTGTCTGCAACAATATTTTATATGTGGATGACAGCATCTCAACCACGCCGCAATCGGCCATTGCCGCCCTTGAGATTTATAAAGACCAACCGATTTCAATCATTGTCGGGGGATTTGATCGCGGCATAGACTATGCACCGTTGGTCGACTATCTTCACACGCGCGCCTCACTCAAATCCGTGATCACGATGGGACCAAGCGGAGATCGAATTTATAACGCCCTGAACGCATTGTCTGAAATCTACTCATCGCAATCCCCTGCACCCAAGCCCCAACCGACAATTTACAAGGCGCAAACAATGGCAGAGGCCGTTTCATTGGCGCAAAAATCCCTGGGCAAATCTCTGGGCAAATCCGGCGGCGTGATCTTGCTCTCCCCCGCCGCACCGAGCTATGGACTCTATAAGAACTTTATCGAACGCGGCCTAGCTTTCCAATTGGCCTTTCAAAAGGGCTTTTAGAGATACCCAAAAAACTCTGAAACCACCAGAAATCTCACCACGTTCTAAAGGCACCGGAATCCATATGCACAAAGCCCTGACGCGGGTAATAACCGACCCCGCCGGCCTTAAGCTTAACGGCAATTTCGCGGATGTTCTTCGGTTCGATATTGGCCAAGCGCACATCAATAGCTTGCCCCGACATATGAAGCGAATGTTTGGCCACGCCCTTTGATTCTGATCGCAACATAGCGTTGGTTTTGGGCGAACGATAGCCCGAGATGATGGAATATGGCTCGCGGCTGCCGCTATATTTATGAACGGCGGTGATAATATCAATGGCGCGCGGGTCAATGGGGAAGACTTCATCGGCGCGAACATCGCGCAGCACAAAGTTGATGCGCTCAAACGCTTCCGGCAGGTATCTGTTCCCCACACGGTAAACGCCCGAAAATTGATCGCCCGTATGCGCGTTTTTCAAAGTGGTGGTATAGGCCCCATCCGAATTCATGGCAAACACCGCATCCGGCGCAATAAGGGACGAAGAAATAAACGCAGTCATCGCCAGAATTCCCCCCTTGATAAAGCCACGACGGCCAATCAGGGATCCGACTCCAAGATCTGAAAACATTAT
>JBDHTT010000133.1:0-3031 GCA_039808785.1 Alphaproteobacteria bacterium | reverse complement strand
CCTGTTCGATCTTTTCCTGAAGGACAAGCGCATCGCCATTACCTGTTTCGAGGCGCATGTTTGCATGTGCCATCGTGGGCGGGTCGCCAAGGCTATTTCCGCTCTACCTGGTTGGAAATACAACATCAAACACATCTAAAGTCTTATCATCATGGCAAAAGAGAAAGTCCTGATAGCTGTCAAAACCTATCCGACGCTTTCCAAAAGCCACACGGAGACCGCATGCACAGCGGGTTTCCGCGAAGATGGGTCATGGATACGGCTCTACCCGATCCCGTTCCGCCTGCTGGATGGGGACAAACAGTACGAAAAATACCAATGGGTCGAAGTCAACACCGCTGTGAATTCAAAAGACCCAAGACCGGAGAGCCGCAAGGTCATCAACATCGATGACATCACCCTGCTCAATAAGGTTGAGACGGGAAAAAGTCGTGACTGGACGGAGCGGCGACGGCTTATTCTTGATAAGAACAAGGTTTATACCAACAAGGAAGAAATCATCAAAAAGGCTCATGCTGATGAGGTTTCTCTGGTCATCTTCAAGCCTGCCAAAATTCTTGACTTCGTGGTAGAAGATGCCGATCCCGATTGGGCGCAAGACAAAGTTGACAGCATCCTTAACGACATGAAGCAAGGCGATCTATTCGCGGAAAAAAGCGAAGAAGATTTTAAGCTGGTGCGGAAGCTGCCCTACAAATTCTCATACAAATTCCTCGACGATGCAGGCAAGGAAAGCACCCTGATGATCGAGGATTGGGAAATCGGTCAGCTTTATTGGAATTGTGAACAGCATTACGGCAAAGATCAGGCTGTCGCTAAGGTGCGTCAAAAATACATGGATGACTTTGCCCAGACAAAAGACCTTCATCTTTTCCTTGGAACGACGTTCCTTCACCATGTGCGCCGCGCTAAAAACCCCTTTGTGATCATCGGCACGTTTCACCCACCACATGTCACGCAAGAAAGTTTACTTTAATCGCGCTTAACAATCTCAATGCAAGTCATTAGTTCAGCAGAATAAGCGCAGCGACAGAGACTATTTCCCAAGGATTTTTAGCCCATTCAAGGCTTTCTAACACACCTTCTGCTGAAGCAATCCAATTTCCTCTTCCCATCGGAGCAAACACATTATTTTCGATCGGTAGTGATTTAGGATGGTAATTATTATTTGAAAAATGTGGCTCAAGCTTGTCGGCTTGGATAATGACGTTGTCAATATCGATTTTGGAAGTGATATCGGCCCACAATCGCACAGCTCTGTAGATTTAAGTGGTTTGCTAGATAAAGAACTACCTATGATCGGCTATTAACAGTGACTTTAATTCTCTTCACTCAGACAACGGCATTTTCAAGAATACTAAATGAATGGTCATCACAGTTGATTTCAGCCTGGAGACCGTAAGGAATAATGAATATTGGATCGGAATGACCAAAATCCATCTGTGACAAGATGGGTAGGTCAAACAGGCCAAACTCGTCACGAATGACTTGTAGCAAAGCCTCGTCGTATTTCCCAATCTGTTCAAATGGTATATTCCCACCTGGTCTACCGAACAAAATACCATTAATAGAGTGAAGAATGCCCTGTGCCCCATAATTTCGTATCCAGTATTTGAAATGATTAAGCGGCGGCATATCTTCAGACGTTTCAATAAAAAGAATTGCTCCTTCCCACTGTTCTGCTGTAGGCCAATAAGGAGTGGCTTTCAGCATCTCAAGTACTTCAATGCAACCACCAAGCAGATGCCCAGTAGCGCGACCCGCACCTTGTAGAAGCACTGGACCAGTTGGTAGTTGCAATGTACGCTTGATGTATTGATTGTCTGGAACAGACCAATCGAGGTGGTGAGTCGTCCAACCATCGGCATTGCGCGGCACGACACCGATCTTTTCATTCTCGAATAAAGTCTTGCGAACAGAATGCCCCATATAGGGCATAATCCCCCCGTTCTCTCCAAAACCAGCCATGATGCTGGGGCCATAAAAGCTGATTAAACCTGCCTTGTAGAGAGCAAAATGGGTTGCCGTTGTATCAGAATAGCCAAGAAATATTTTGGGATTGCTATGAATGACATCCAGATCAAGAAACGGCAAAATACGAACAGAGTCATCGCCCCCGATTGTAGATATGATGGCCTTGATAGACGGGTCTAAAATAGCCGCCATGAAGTCCTCGGCCCGTGCACGGGGATTCTTGTATAGCCATTCAGCAGACTTCAGCGTGTGCTGCATCTCGACAACTTTCACGCCGAAAGTCTGTTCCAATTGTTCCTTACCCGCTTGATAGCGATGCGGAAAAGTCCCTGGGCCACCCCACGATAAGCTAACAGTTGCAACGGTGTCTCCGGCTTTAAGTTTACTTGGCTTAATCATCCTAGATATCGGGGGTTGGAATAGCCAACCTGGTTAGATTTGAAATGATATAGTTCCCATTTACAGGCCCGGTTTCTGGGCGGGCATAATCACGGGCACAGCTTTCGCTTCAGGAAGAAATCCAAACCCCTTAAGCACCTCTTTATATATCTCTCTATGAAAAGGCTGCGCCCGCTGTACTATCTCATGCGGTGTTTTCCAGCCGTAATCTTGAAATTCCTGAGGTGAATTCAAACCTAGATTAATATCCTTTTCAGGGTCCCCTAAAAATTTGCAATGGACCCAGCAATGGGCCTGACCAATCCATGTTGCAGGCTCAATTAATGGCTCAAATTTATAGGCAAGAAAATCCGGCCTTTGAGCCACCGGCTGAATGTGTTCTGGTCTTATACCAGCTTCTTCAAACAGTTCGCGCTTCAAGGTGCTAATAATATCATCACCTTTATCTATGCCTCCTTGGGGCATAACCCATTCTCCATCTTCATCCACCACCCAATCACCTTGGCCATCTTCATCAGAGCGCAAAGCATAAAATATTCTACCATCGTCCCTTTCAAGAACGACACCTATGCCTAGTCGAAAAAGTGCATTCTGTTCTTCTTTAATGGGGGTGAAAGAATCGTTTTGAAAAAGTTTTAATTTTGCAGTTGCATTTGTC
>JBDHTT010000132.1:0-3034 GCA_039808785.1 Alphaproteobacteria bacterium | reverse complement strand
CCAGAGTTTTTGTTCTTTTTTAAAAGGAAATGGTGCATCTCGTCAATCTCCACAATGGCTGCACCCGCACTTCTTGCATTTGTGACGTTGCAAACCCCTGACAAACCCGTTCTTGACCGAACGTTCCTCTCCACATTTTGGACATTTTATCGAATCACCCCCTGGTTACAGGCGATTCTCTCACTATTTGCACAAGATTATCTATCTTAAAGTGAATGTTTCTCTACGATATTCCTATTGCAAACGCTTATCAGGCTTTGCTACGGAAACATCCCCCGCATTCCCTGCATCTATGGACGCACTGGAATTCAGCGGTGGACGCCAGCCTCCGCCGAGGGCTTTCACCAAATCAACCGACGAAGAGAGCTTTTGCTCCAACGCCCGCGCATAAAGATCTTCTGCACTTAGCAGGGCTGCCTGAGTATCCAGCAAGGTTTGGAAATCAATCGTTCCCACATCATAACGTTTGCGGGAAATATCATAGGCGCGGCGGGCTTCGTCACGCGCGGTGCGCAGCGCCACCTCACGTTCCGACGCGGCGCGGGTTGCAGCCAACGCATCCTCCACCTCACGGAAAGCAGTGAGGACAGTGCCGCGATAATTTTCAATCAATTCGCGCTGGGCTGCATTGGCCTGATCCAATCCGCCCTGAAGCCGCCCGCCCTGAAAGATCGGCGCGGTCAGAGATGATGCCAAGCTTAAGATTGAGGTTGACGGATCACCAAAGGCCGTGCCAGCAATGCTGGCATTACCACCTAATGTCAATGCCGGGAAGAATGCCGCGCGCGCTGCGCCAATATTGGCGTTGGCCACCATGAGATTTTGCTCAGCGACATGTATATCAGGCCGCCGCTCTAACAAGACCGCAGGCTGTTCAGGCGCAATATGCGGCACGGGCACGTCAAATAACGTGCGATCAGGTGTGAAGTCAAAATCCTGTGGGGCACGACCAATCAGCACCGCCAACGCATTTTGATAGGTTGATTGCAATTGTTTGAGGCTGGCCAGATTAGCCTCACTAGAGGACACGGCCACACGTTGCTGAGCCAATTCCAGATTGGAATCCAAACCGGTTTGCACCCGCACATCAATAATATGAAGCACATCACGCGAATTTTTCAAATTATTCTCGGCAATACGCACCCGTTCACGGGCGGCGATGAGGTTGAAATAGGCCGATGCCACATCCCCCAAAGTCACAAGTTTGAGTGACTCCTGTTGATATTTCTGGCTTTTGAGGCTGGCACGGGCAGAGGCCACCTGCGCCCGATTGCGCCCAAAAAGATCCAATTCATAGGAAATTGCCAAACCGGCGGAGAGATTATTTTCCGTGACAGTCGGGCCAATTTTCGGGTTGGTTCGACTGCGTCCCGCCCCTAAAGACGCATCTGCCGATGGCAACAAGCTTGCCCCTGCAATTCTCAATGCCGCACGGGATTGATTAACACGCTCCAAACCAGCCCTGAGCTCCGGGTTTTGCCGTTGTGCAACAGTCATTAAATCATCAAGCACCGGATCTTGATAGAGCGTCCACCATTGCGCAGGAATGGCTTGGGATAGGTTATGAGCTGCGCCATTGGCCGCGTTCTGGGCCATATCTTTCGCCACCTCACCGCGCCAACGTTCCGGCACTTCAACATTGGGTTGCTGATATTTGGGGATAAAAGAACAAGAGACCAGTAAAGATGTCATTAATCCCAATTGTAAAAATCTTTTCATACATGATCTCCTGAGAAACATGCACAGAGTTTAGATGAACTGGAAAATAAATCAACTCTTCATGTCATAGTTTTTCCGCTGTTGTCGCGCGGATCACACAACGGCAATTGATGCCGAAACCAAGTGGCTTGGCGTTTAGCATAATGCCTTGTTTCGTTTTGCGCCAGCGTTGTTGCCGTATTCAAATCCATCTCTCCCCGCACATAGGATTGTAACGGTTGAAACCCCAAAGCATGGGTAAGCGGTACATCAACCCCGATTTCACCTTTAAGGATTTTGGTATCAAATTGTTCTACTTCTTCCAAAGCCCCGTTAGCAATCATAGATTCAAAGCGCATATTGCAATTTCGGTAAAGCTCTTCGCGCTCAGGCATCAAGATTTGCAAGTCAAAGACCATCCCCAGCGGTGGCCCGCTCTTGGGGATTGATTGCCAATAGGTGAGAGAGCGGTTGGTGGCCAGGAAAACTTCATAGGCCCGAACCAAACGCTGGGGGTTTTGCGGATCAATGTTCCCCTCTAAACTCGGATCTTCAGTGATGACAAAATTATAAAATTCGGCGACACCCAAACGGTCTTTGAGATCTTCGGCGATGATGCGCACCTCAGGCGGGATTTCAGGGATAGGCGAAAGTCCCTCCATCAACGTTTTCAGGTAAAACCCCGTGCCACCAACGATGATCGGGTGATGATTTTGCACCGCCGCCGTCCGTATCTCAGCAATCGCCAAGTCCCGCCAGCGCATGGCGTCCATAGGATCATCCGGATTCAAAATGCCGTAAAGACGATGGGGAATATCGGGGATGGGGAATGGTTGAGCCGTGAGAATGGGGAGATCACGATAAATTTGCAACGAATCGGCATTGATAACCACTCCGTTGAGCGCACGCGCCACATCCAATGCCCGCGCGGATTTACCGCTGGCGGTGGGGCCGGCGATGATTGTTACGGTGATGGTATCTTGCGGATTTTGAGGATTTTGGGCAGACCCACTCATAAACAAGCTCACTCATCAAGGGCAATCAAATAATTATTGAATGATTTGTGGGGTGTCGCGGTCTGGCCCCTCTCCTTCACCATTTTCATCCGGGGCCTCAAGAGCAGGGTCAGTTGAGTCCTTTGGCGGCTCTGCTCGATCCGATTTCAACTTAGTTTTTTGAATGGCTTTGGGGTCATGTAATCGCAACGCCACAAATCGCACATCGCCCTGGCCCTGATGATCAACCAATAATAACGCGATCTGGCGCGGATCACGGTTGGATTTCAGCAGCGCATTGGCCTGCGCCACTGAGGTCACCGTATGTTGATTAATCTCAA
>JBDHTT010000131.1:0-3175 GCA_039808785.1 Alphaproteobacteria bacterium | reverse complement strand
GAATCTCTTCGGAATATTTCATCACCACGCAATTCCCCGCAAGCAACGAAGTCGCAACCGCGCGCGCAAAATTCCCAAACGGAAAATTCCACGGTGCCACACAGGCCATGACACCATAGGGCTCATGCATTTGCTCACTGATTTCCTTGTCGTCTTCATAGAGAATTTTATTGGCCATCGCCGCCGGTGCGTTTTGAATATTCCATGCGAGTTCCGCCGCACCGTCATCAAATACGACCCGCGAAAGCTTAAGCGGCATGCCCATTTCACGCGAAGTTTGTTCGATAATTTCTTGGCCGTGTGCGCGAAAAACCTCCAACAATTGTGTCATGAGGCGGCAACGTTCCGCTACACCCGCAGCCTGCCAAGCAGGTTGCGCATTGCGGGCACAGTCAACGATTCGCGCAATGTCCTCACGACTTGTGATCTCCACACTCCCAATCACCTCATATCCGCGCGAAGGGTTGGTGGAGATAATTTTGTCCATTGCAACGGGTGAATTTAAAACTTTGGCAGATGATGTCGGCATGTGAACCTCCTATGATTCGTTTTATGATCAATCTGATACGGCCAATCATGATCCCGTGTTTTTAAGCGGGGCCATGTTGGAGTCCACAGCATCCATCGCACTTGAACTTTTTGATTTTGTCTGAGCCGTTTTCGAATCGGACTTTGATTTAGCCTTTAGCGCAGTTTTTGCCACGGGCTTTGAAGCACGCGCCAACAGCGGTTTAAGGTAATGCCCCGTATAGCTGATTTTTTCTGCCGCGATTTCCTCCGGCGTGCCCTGGGCGATGATGCGTCCGCCGCCTGCGCCGCCTTCGGGCCCGATATCGATGATATGATCCGCCGTTTTGATCACATCCAAATTATGTTCGATCACCAGCACCGTATTGCCCGAATCGACCAGGCGATGCAGCACCTCAAGCAATTTGCGCACATCCTCAAAATGCAGTCCCGTGGTGGGTTCATCAAGTATATAGAGCGTTTGGCCGGTGGCACGCTTGGCCAGCTCCTTGGCCAGTTTGACGCGCTGTGCCTCCCCGCCCGAAAGCGTGGTCGCGGCCTGCCCAACCTTGATATAATCAAGCCCCACTTCGCGCAATGTTTCCAATTTATTGCGAATGGCGGGAATGGCGGCAAAGAAATCACAGGCCTGTTCAATCGGCATGTCCAGCACATCGCTGATGGATTTATCCTTATATTTGACCTCTAACGTTTCGCGGTTATAACGCTGCCCCTGACAGGATTCGCAAGTCACATAGACATCGGGGAGGAAATGCATTTCGATTTTGATCAGCCCGTCCCCCTGGCACGCTTCGCATCGCCCGCCCTTGACGTTAAAGGAGAATCGCCCGGGACTATATCCCCGCGCCTTGGATTCCGGCAACCCCGCAAACCATTCGCGGATCGGGGTGAAACAGCCGGTATAGGTAGCGGGGTTTGAGCGCGGCGTGCGCCCGATGGGTGATTGGTCAATATCAATTACCTTATCAAGATATTCGAGTCCCGTGAGGGTTTTATAAGGCGAGGGAATATCCGCACTGCGCATCAATTTTTTCGACACGGCCCGAAAAAGCGTATCCAGAATGAGCGTCGATTTCCCGCTGCCCGACACCCCGGTCACACAGGTAAAAGTGCCGAGCGGAATCTCAACATTCACATTTTTTAAATTATTGCCGCTGGCACCTTCAAGCCGTAAATATTGCGCGGTTTTATTGGATTTTTTGACCGTACGGCGCGTGGCGGGCACCGCAATTTCGCGCGTGCCGATCATATATTGCGCGGTGATGCTGCGATTATTTTTAAACACCTCCTCCGGCGTGCCCGCCGCAATCACTTCCCCGCCATGTACGCCCGCGCCCGGCCCCATATCAATCAGGTAATCCGCCGCGCGGATCGCGTCCTCATCATGTTCCACCACCAACACGGTGTTGCCGATATCGCGCAGATGGGTGAGGGTTTCGAGCAAGCGATGATTATCGCGTTGATGCAAGCCGATAGAGGGTTCATCAAGCACATATAACACACCCGTGAGGCCCGAGCCGATTTGCGAAGCGAGCCGAATCCTCTGGCTCTCCCCCCCCGACAACGTCCCCGAAGAACGATCAAGCGAGAGGTAATCCAACCCAACATTCACAAGGAATTTGAGTCGGTCATTAATTTCCTTAAGGATTCTAACGGCGATGTCATTTTGCTGGCGCGTGAGGTGATCGGGCAATTGCGCAAACCATTGCTGCGCACTCAAAATCGAAAAATTTGTGGCCTGTGAAATCGTATGATTCGCAATTTTAACCGCCAGTGCCTCCGGCTTTAACCGCGCCCCGTGGCAGGTGGTGCAGGGGGAACTGGATTGATATTTTGAAAATTCCTCCACCATCGACTGGCTTTCGGTTTCGCGAAACCGCCGCTCAAGATTGGGAATAATCCCTTCGAATGATTTTTGTTGCTCATAGATTTTTTTGCCTTCGCGATAACGGAAATTGATTAATTTTCCGCCCGACCCGTGCAGCAAAACTTGGCGCACCTCATCCGGCAACTTGGCCCACGGCGTATAAATATCGCATTTGAACGCGGCACACACATTTTCCATCGCCGCCATGTAATAGGGCGAAAAATTTTTCGACCATGGCTCTACCGCGCCGTCTGCTATGGTTTTGCCGTCATCTGGCACAACGAGCACAGGGTCCATGTAAAGCGTCACCCCCAGCCCGTCACAAGCCGGACACGCGCCATGCGGCGAATTGAAAGAAAATAATCGCGGTTCAATTTCGGGAATGGTAAATCCGGAGACGGGACAGGCGAATTTTTCGGAAAACAACTGCTCGCTATGATCATCGGCATTTTCGGCAATCATCAGCCCATCCGCCAGTTTGAGCGCAGTTTCAATCGAATCCGCCAAACGTTGCCCCAAATCAGGCCTGATCACCAGCCGATCCACCACCACCGCAAGATCATGTTTGAATTTTTTATCAAGTGTGGGGGCCGCGTCAATTTCATAAAATTCGCCGTCAATTTTGATTCGCTGGAACCCTTTGGCTTGCAGCTCCTTCAATTCCTTTTTATACTCACCCTTGCGGCCGCGCACGATGGGCGCGAGCAAGAATAATTTTGTCCCTTGCGGCATTTGCTGCAAGCGATCGACAATCTGGCTCACGGTTTGGCTTTCAATCGG
>JBDHTT010000130.1:0-3225 GCA_039808785.1 Alphaproteobacteria bacterium | reverse complement strand
CCTCATTATCCGTATCGAGCGCAAAGATACGACCGCCCACGATCACCGGTTGCGGCAACAACGGCAAAGCCTTGCTCGCGCCCTGGCCGATATCCGTATCCCAAATGCGTTTCAATTGCGCATGTTGCGCCCCGGACTCGTGAAGGGACGGAAGGGCCAAATTCTGCGGATTATGCGCGGGCATGACCCCCGATTGTGGCCAATCCACTAAAATCAGCGGTGTGGGCGGCGTAAAGATTTTCTCACTTTCCATCGCATTCACGCTCTCAACATCGGCCTGCATCTGCAAAACTGAGATACGTTGCCCCGCGAGCGGTACTTTTTCATCCTTTTTAAACAGGCTGCAACCACTGAGCGTCAATCCAGCCACACAACCCGCCACACAAAAGCTCAGAAACGCGACCCGCGAAAAACGATCGCTGCGCGTGTCTTTAGTCACGGTTTTCAGGGTACCCTTGATCATAATTATTCCCCCTTGGCCTTATGGGTGGCTTTTTTATCGTTCTGAGTCGTTGTTTTCGCGGCGGCCTCTTCTGCCGACTTTTCAGTCTTCACCGCTGCATCTTCAGGCTTATTTTGCCCCGCTTTTTCACCCGCTTTTTGCATCACCAAGCGTTCGGTATAAACGGTTTTCAGGGCCTCGGCCTGCGCACTCACGGCTTGGGGTAGGATTTTTTGATCCGCCAGCCCGCCTATTTTCGCCAACTCATCCAAAGCCCCCTGATCATCCCCTTGAAGATTCGCCTTAATGACAGCAGCCAACAAAATCGCCCGCGGCAACCACGCTGACGGAGTTCCGCTCTTTTCCGATTTTAAAATCGGCTCCAACTCACTCAACAAAGCACTTGCTTTTTGATCAGGCGCGGCGCCCCCCTCACTGCTGTGATCAATCTCCAGACTCACCATCTCAATTGCCGCCAAATCGCGCAATTCCGGCGCCATTCTTTTCTCATTCAGCAAATCACGATAAAGCGCAATGGCCTCGGCATAGTGACCTTTTTCCTTTAACCCACGCGCAGCTTCAAACGTAGCAATGGCCCGCCCGTTTCCTTTTAAATCCTTACTCAGCTTAACAAGGGCTTGATTGGGATCATTACTCGCTGCCGCAGATAAAATCTGGCTCGTTTGCTCGCGGGCAATGTGGGAATTATAGGATTTCCAAGCGGCCTGAGCGGCGGTGCCCACCACCAAAACAATGATCACAAAAATAATCATGCGACCATGGGTGTGCCACATCCGCGCCATGCGTTCGGCACGCATCATCTCATCCAAATCGCGTAAAATCTCACTCATTTGCCTACCTCGCATAAACTTTGCGAAATTAATTGATAAAATTCCTCTAACCTATCTTTAGCTTGCCGCGCTTTTACTGTAAAGTGCAACTATGTCTCCGGATAAATATAATTTTTTGAGGAAAGTCAGATGCCCCATGCTTCAATAGCCAAAAGCCCCAAAATCAAAGTGATCAACCCCATCGTTGAAATTGACGGCGATGAAATGACCCGCATTATTTGGGGATGGATTAAGGATCGCTTTATCGCGCCATTTTTGGATATTGAACTGGATTATTACGATCTTTCCATCCAAAACCGCGATGCCACCGCCGATCAGGTCACGATTGACGCCGCCAACGCCATCAAAAAACATCGTGTGGGGGTCAAATGCGCAACCATCACCCCTGATGAAGCCCGCGTCAAGGAATTCAACCTTCAGAAAATGTGGAAATCCCCCAACGGCACCATCCGCAATATTCTGGACGGCACAGTGTTTAGGGAGCCGATCATCTGCCGCAACATTCCGCGCTATGTCCCGGGGTGGACGTCACCGATTATCATTGGCCGTCATGCCTTTGGCGATCAATATAAGGCACTGGACATTAAAATCCCCGGCCCCGGAACCCTTACCCTGACCTACGTGCCGGAGGGCGGCGCACCCGAAACCCACGAAGTATTCAAATTCACCTCCTCCGGTGTCGCCATGGGAATGTACAATGTGGACAGCTCTATCGAAGGCTTCGCGCGCGCCTGTTTCAACTATGCGCTCGCCCGCTCCATGCCGCTTTACATGTCCACCAAAAACACGATCCTGAAGGCCTATGACGGGCGGTTTATTGAGATTTTCAGGGCGGTGTATGATGGGGAATTCAAATCCGCTTTTGCGGAAAAAGGCCTCACCTACGAACATCGCCTGATTGATGATATGGTGGCCTATGCCGTCAAATCCAATGGCGGTTTTGTCTGGGCGTGCAAAAATTATGACGGCGATGTGCAATCCGATGTGGTGGCGCAGGGCTTTGGCTCGCTCGGTCTCATGACCTCCGTTCTCCTGACCCCTGATGGGCAGATTGTCGAAGCCGAAGCGGCCCACGGCACCGTCACCCGCCATTACCGCCAATATCAAAAGGGCGAAGCCACATCGACCAACCCGATTGCCTCGATCTTTGCCTGGACTCAAGGGCTTAAATATCGCGGCCGTTTTGACGATACACCCGATGTCGTGGCCTTTGCCGATCGCCTTGAAAGGGCCTGTGTAGCGGCAGTTGAGGCCGGATTCATGACCAAGGATCTGGCTTCACTGGTGGGCAAGGATCAAGCCTATCTCACCACCGAACACTATATGGACAAAGTTTTGGAATTTTTAAATTAAACAATCGCAGCATTTTTCATGACCTATGAAAATTTTTATTTTGACTCCTATCATTTTGACCGCGCAAGCGGTCAATTGACATTAACTTATCACTATGATTCTGTCTGGAGTTTTACCGAAACTATCGAATTCGGGCATAGTTATGATCCAAATTTTGTGCAACAAAATGCTGCGTCTTTGGATGCCATTTTTCGCCTGATTTTCCTACTGTGCGGGGTGAGCTACGCGAAGGCGTTCGTGCCCAAAAACCTCATCTGCACCCCCTTTGCCATTGACCGCTCAGCGGCGGATTTCGTGGAAAAAATCTATCATAAGGGCCTCGCGGAATTCGCCTATCGCAATCACTTAAATCTTGAGGGAAAATTAAAATTTTTGCTGCAGCCCCAGGATAAAACCCAACAAGCCTTTTCCGCTCCTACTCTGCCTCTCAACCATGCGCATTTGGTGCCCGTTGGCGGGGGAAAAGATTCCGCACTCAGTATCGAAATTTTGAAAAACGCCGGGCTGGATGTGACATTATTTGCCCTCAGCTCCCCGGCGGGTTTGGCCGATCCCATCGCGGGTTGCATCAAAATCGCC
>JBDHTT010000129.1:0-3235 GCA_039808785.1 Alphaproteobacteria bacterium | reverse complement strand
TATAGACTGTGACGTTATGTATCTTGGCAAGATAAGGTCTTTCATATAAAAGCAGGGCAGACTTTGAGTCCAGAAAAAGTTCTGCGAGGAAATCATGACCCCTGATACCCCTGATACCAGCCCCCATCCTCAGGAACACGGCCACGATCATTCGTCTTCCTCCGCTCACTCCCGCACACATTCGATGTCCCACCATCCGCGCGCACCATGGTGGCAAGCGTTTGTGCCAAAGCTGTTTACGGTTTTGCAGGAAGGCTATGGGTTTAAAAATTTTCGCGCTGATGCGCTGGCCGGGCTCACAGTGGCGATTGTGGCTATACCGCTTGCGATGGCGCTTGGGATCGCATCGGGGACAACACCTGATAAAGGGCTGGTTACGGCAGTGATTGCGGGATTTATTATCTCTGCGCTCGGCGGGTCGCGCGTGCAAATTGGCGGCCCCACGGGGGCCTTTGTTGTGGTGGTTTATAATATCATCGGCACGCACGGGTATAACGGGCTTTTGATTGCAACTTTAATGGCCGGGGTGATGCTGCTCATTGCAGCGGCGGCAAAGCTCGGGACATGGATCAAATATATCCCCCAACCCGTGATTACCGGCTTTACCGCCGGGATTGCCGTGATTATTTTTTCGTCCCAAATTCGGGATTTTTTCGGATTGGAGATGGATAAAGTCCCCGGACCTTTCCTTGAAAAATGGCAAAGTTTTTATGATGCGCGGGATAGCCTCAATCCATATGCTTTGGGGCTCTCAGCCTTATCACTTGGCATTATCATTCTTTTGCGCCGCTTTGCCCCGCAATTGCCCGCTTTTTTGATTGCGGTTGTGGCGGGTTCGCTCCTCACACTCGGGTTTCACCTGCCGGTGGTGACAATTGGCTCAGCCTTCGGGGAATTGCCGCATTCGCTGCCGATGCCGCAAATGCCGCAAGATATTACAGTGGCCCACATGATGACATTGTTGCCTTCGGCCTTTACCATTGCGTTTTTGGCGGGGATTGAATCGCTCCTCTCTGCCGTGGTGGCGGACGGGATGATCGATCGCCGACATCGTTCAAATTGCGAATTAATGGGTCAGGGAGTTGCCAATATTGCCTCGGCTTTCTTCGGCGGACTACCAGCCACGGGGGCCATTGCGCGGACCGTCACCAATATTCGTTCGGGCGGGCGCAGCCCCGTCGCCGGGATGTTGCATGCGGCCTTTATTCTTTTGGCGATGATGTTTTTGGCTCCACTGGCATCCTATATTCCGCTGGCATCTCTCTCAGCCGTTTTGATGATTGTCGCGTGGAATATGTCGGAACGTGAGAAAATCCGTCATTTGATGCGCGCCCCCTTCGGGGAAAAATTAGTGTTGATCATCACTTTTGTGCTTACTGTCGCTGTTGATCTGACCTTCGCGATTGAAATCGGAGTGGTTCTGGCGGCGATTATTTTTATGCACCGCATGGCCGAACAAACCAATTTGATTGAACATGAGCGCGAAGATCTTCGTGATGAAGATGACAGTCTGGATCATCATGATGAAGAAGACTTGCCGCAGGATGTTGTGGCTTATCGCCTTCATGGACCGTTGTTTTTCGGCGTTGGGTCACGGTTATTGGATGCGGTGGAACAACTATCCCCCACGCCCAAAATATTTATCCTGCGCCTCAGTCTAGTGCCATTGATGGATTCCAGCGGGGAAAGTGCGCTGCGTGCTTTTCTGGATCGTTGTAAGAAGAAAAATATTTTTGTGATCCTATGCAATGTGCAACCGCAACCGCGTAAAATTTTGAAACGCATGCATATTCTTCCGCCCAAAGATAATGATTATATTTTAGTTGAAAATTTTGCCGAAGCTGTCACAGTGGCGAAGTCGCGACTATCCGCGGACTAGACCATTTTTAGTTTAGGTAGAATCAAAAAATGGTCTATGTATTTGTTTTGTCGCATTTTGTTACGATTAACTGACTTCCACTTAATCGAATAATGCTCTAAAATTCGTCTTTATAAAGGGTTTCCCCCATGGCCTTGCATCTCTTTGCTCGTTTTGGAGTCTTGTTGGCTTTAATGGCGTTAGCAGCCTGTGCAGATCTGGTAACCAAGCCCCCCGCCCCTGCCCCTGCCCCTTCCAAGCCTGATCAACTGCGATTGGAGAGAGTTAGTTTTTCCGACTTGCCGCAATGGACGGAGCAACCCAGCCCAGAAAATTTGAACGCGCTGCGGGCCTTTGAAAAATCATGCACCAAAATCATTAAAAAGCCCGCGGACCAAGATTTCGGGCCGTTGCCTGAGATGGGAAAAAATCTTGATTGGCAGAAAATTTGCGCGGAGATTTACCCAATACTTACAGCCGATCCCACCCGCGCGCGACAATTTTTTGAAGATCACTTCACACCCTATCTCATGCTGAATAATTCAGAAACAGAGGGATTATTTACCGGATATTATGAGCCCACATTATATGGCTCCCTCACCCGCTCCGCACGGTATAAAATTCCGCTGCGCGCGCGGCCTAAGGACTTGGTCATGGTCAATTTGGGTGAGTTTCGTGAGACACTCAAGGGGCAACGCATCGCCGGGCGCGTGGTCGATGGGCAACTCAAACCCTATGAAGATCGCGCGGCAATTGAGGATGGAAAACTCCCCGCCGACATGGACCATGCGATCGTGTGGGTAGATGATGCAGCAGCAGCATTTTTCCTGCAAATTCAGGGATCGGGCATCATCATGCTGGATAATGGTAGTACCATCCGCGTGGGGTATGACGGCCAAAACGGCCATATTTACACGGCGATCGGCAAGGAATTGGTGGACAGAAATATCCTGACAAAGGACTCCGTATCGATGCAATCCATTATGGCTTGGCTGGAAAAAAATCCGCAGGAAGGTGCAAAATTAATGCGGACCAATCGGTCATATGTTTTCTTTAAAAGGCTTAATACGGAAGGGCCGGTGGGGGCGCAAAATGTTGTTTTGACTCCTGAACACTCGCTCGCTGTTGATCCGGTGTTTCTGCCCTATGGCGCGCCGATTTATTTGGATGTAGCACCGGCAGATCCGCAATCCGACAATCATCCGATCCGAAGTATTGTGATTACCCAGGACACGGGCGGGGCCATTGTCGGCCCGGTTCGCGGGGATCTGTTTTGGGGATACGGTCCGCGTGCTACCCATAATGCAGGGCTTATGAAATCTAAAGGATCAGCCTATATTCTATTGCCAAAATAATTAGGGAGAGCAGCCCAAAAAA
>JBDHTT010000128.1:0-3243 GCA_039808785.1 Alphaproteobacteria bacterium | reverse complement strand
AATATTTTTAACCGATGGTTAAAGAGCGGGTTTGGGCAGGTTTTTAATCTACCTCCGGCTATTTTGCAGCAACATAGCGTTTTGAAATTCTGAAAGAAGACGATCATCATCTATGGCTTATTACATATCATCATCGATAGCCGATATTTTCAGGGATTATGTGCCGCGCTTTATCCGGGTCGGTCCGGCAGGGGGGATGTTTCTGCGCTGTGCAATTTTCTTTATCTTGCTGATGGCCGCGTGCCTGAGCTGTTTTTCACTCTCAGCCTATGCGCAGGAGAGCGATTTTGGTGCCTCTGACGCCGTCATCCTGAATGATTTAAGCCCCAAAATTTCCTTCGATGGAAAACTCTATGTGATCGAGGAAGGCGAGCAGCCCTATACCAACGATGACATCGCCAAGATCATTACCGGTAATGAATTGGGCAAATATCGATGGCACCAACCATATTATAATATGGGAATATCCGGCAAGACCATCTGGATCGTCATCCCGATTTCCAGCATTAGCAATTATACAGATTGGAAACTATCTTTTGGCTTACCTTGGGAAGGCCGGTACGGGCTATTGAAAAATTTTTCGCTCTATGATCTCAATACCCAAAAGTATATTTTCAATGCGTCAAATTATGAAGAAAAAGGATCGTTAGTTCCCGCGCGTTTTAGTATTGTTGCCCATGAACGTATGACAACTTATCTCCTCGCTAAGATGGAAAGTGCAGCAGGAGTTTTAACCATTATCAAGCCTGGCTTGATTAACCCACGCAGTGAAACGCCTTTTACATTATGGACCGGTTGGGCCATGAACTGCCTTACGCTGCTGGGATTTTTGTTTTTTCTGGTACAGTTTCGTTTCCACTTACGGCTTTCCGACCTAATGCTCGCCTTATTGTGGCTATCCTGTTTTATCAATCATCTCTATGTCTCATCCTATCTATACAATCCCAATATCAATTCGGATGTGTTTATTCACCTAACCTGGCTGTTCCATGCCTATTTACTACTGATGGCCTTGGCCTTTAGCCCGCAGGTTAAAACACAATTTCCGCCATCACTCATTGTCGGATCATCTGCATTATTTTTAATTTCCAATTTGGCCGGACTCATCATGCTGCACATGGTGCCGGTCATTGCTACCTTCCTAATTTACGGTCCTTTTGGCGTTGCGTGTTTATTTGCCGCCATTATGACCTGGCCCTATATTTTTGACGGCTTCCGGAGGGATTTGCTTAGCATTGCCATGACCTCCAGTTTTCTGGCGTTATTTGCCTTGTGGAATTGCGCACTCTGCCTAGACCTCCTCCCCGGTTCCGAGAATATGTTGAGCGGAGGTGAATTATTCCTCAGTGCCGCTATTTTGTCTTCTATTTTGCTCTATCCTGCGCGCAGCAGCAAAGCCGACCAATCGAAAAACCTGGTGATTAAAAATACCATTTATGACGAAGAGTTTGACAAGGTGATTTCCACCCCGTTGCATGAAGCCAAAGAACTTTCCGAACATAAACGCTTGATCATGATCTTGGAAAAAGAGCGTGAAAGCATGGCGGAAATGCAGGTGCAGGCAGCCCACCAAACCGAAGAAATGCGCCGATCCAAAGAAGCAGCCGACGAAGCCAATCGCGCAAAATCTGCATTTCTTGCAATTGTGAGCCATGAAATCCGTACCCCCATGACCGGCATTATGGGGATGTTGCGATTATTACAAGACACCCCCATTACCAAAGAACAGCGTGAGTATATCTTCACCATGAAGGACTCAGGCGATGCGATGCTGGCTCTGCTCAATGACATCTTAGACTATGAGAAGATTGAAAGCGGCAAGATGGAGCTGGAGATTATCAACTGTGATCTGCGACGTTTGGCGCGCAGTATTCACACTTTGATGAACGGTCACGCCGCCACCAAGGGCATTGATCTGGTGTTGGAGATGGATCCAACTGTGCCTACCTGGGTACGTTGTGACCCAACAAGATTGCGTCAGGTGATCCTCAACTTACTGAACAACGCCATCAAATTTACCAGCAATGGTAAGGTTTACCTCAAAATCCTCAATCTCTCAAACGAGGAGCTATTGGCGCAAAACATCTATCAACTTTATTTCGCGGTTCAGGACTCAGGGATTGGAATAACCCCCGAAGCCCAACGGCGATTATTCATGCCATTCTCTCAAGCCAATAGCAGTATCAGCCGTAAATATGGCGGGACAGGACTGGGTTTGGCCATCTGTAAACGCCTGATTGAAACCATGGGCGGGGGCATCAGCATCAGCAGTAAAGAAGGCGAAGGCAGCACGTTCTTCTTTACCCTGAACTTGCCAATGGGTGAGGAAACTCACGATGAACAAGGGGGCAGTGCAGCCATATCGCAAGAAACCGTCAGCTATCAACGGCCACTGAACATTCTAGTGGTGGATGATAATGGAATCAACCAAAAGGTTATTGTCGGTTTCCTCAACAAACACCGCGTTTCAAGCTTGACCGCCAGTAACGGTGAAGAAGCTCTTAATCTTGTCGCCCAAAATAATTTTGATCTGATTTTGATGGATATTGAGCTTCCGGATATGAGTGGGGTGGAAGTCACCGAAAAAATTCGCGCCCTACCCCTCTCTCATAAAGCACAAGTTCCAATTGCAGCCCTAACCGGCAATATTGGATCGCAAGATTTGCGCAATTATCAGGATGTGGGGATGAATGATTTTGCGCCCAAACCCATCACCATGGAAAAAATCTCGGAATTATTGCTCAAAGCCGATGGCCAAATTGAGTTTCCTTGGAATAAGGACTTAATCATCAACCTGACAGGTTCAACCACCGAAGAGCCAAGCTCGGCGGAACTGGAATGGGACGCGATGATTGCCTCTCAAGACGCACTCACATCTGAAACTTCTTTATCAAACGAAGGTACAGATAACCAAACAACGGCTGAGCACGACACTTTACCGGCGGAAGAAGATAAAATCTTGCGGGATGACGCGATAACAAATTTTGACTTTGGTGATTTGGGCGACGAAGATGAAGATTCCTTCGCACTGGCAGTCAAGCAATTTGAAGAGCAAGAAAAACGCGTCGGACTCACACAGGATCAAACCCACGAAGTGCTCAACGATCATTTAGATTTATACGGTCTGGACGAGGCGATGCTAAAATCCTTAATCCTCAACCTTCCATTTGAAACCGTACAAGAATTACTGAACGGATTCCATGAAAAGGCAGAAGAACTGATCGCAGCCATAGGAAAAGCATT
>JBDHTT010000127.1:0-3254 GCA_039808785.1 Alphaproteobacteria bacterium | reverse complement strand
ATGCTTTGTCCGGATAAATGGCCAACAATCTTTGGGCTTTGATATTTGCTTTACTGTCTGCAAAAGTTTCTTTCTCTCCCCAGAAGAAGAAAGCCTCTCGGCCCTTAAAGCCGGGGGGCTCATGGGAGAAATCCCGTTAGATCCTAAGCGACCGACTCTTTCCCCCCTATTCTGCTTTACGTTGAGCGGCATAAATAGCATCAAAACTGTCGCTGCCAAGAATATCCCGCATTTCATCCATTGAATTGATGATAAAATCCGGTTCAACATTTTCAAGCCGAGTTTTTGCGATACAGCCCCAGGTGACGGAGATGCATTTAAGTCCGGTTTGGCGGGCAAGCTCCGGTTCCTCAAGCGAATCACCCACTATAAACGAACTGTTGATGTCGTAATTCTGGCTTTCCAAAATACTCCGCAATCGCCCTAACTTCGTGGTTTGGGTATGCTCATGTTTCCCGAACACTGCATTGCCGGAAATATACTTGAATTTATGCAAGATATGGCGCTGGGAGAGTTGATCCTCCAGATGTTCCTGGATAAAATTGCTCAAAATCGCCAAATCATAATTGTGATCAAGCAGCCAATCCAGGATTTCCACACCTCCCTCTCGCAACGGGGCTTGCTTGGCATGAGGGATGTAATGATCCAGAAAAATCTGCCCGACTTCATCAATGTGTTTCAGGTAATCATCCGTGGCAATGCCCATTTGAACATAGGCATGAATAACCGGAAACCCCATCACGGCACGATAGGTTTCAAGCGTGGTCGGCGGCAAGCCAAAATGCGCAATCACTGCGTTAAACCCCACCAGATTGGACGGCGCATCATCCAACAGCGTGCCGTTCCAATCAAAGACAATGAGTTGTTGCGCGGTCATGGTGTCTTTATCCTACCAAATCTTTTAATGCTTCATGGGATTTGACCGCCTTAAATTCAATCACCTGATAATCCGCAATGCCTTCGCTATAGAATGGATCAAGTTTGAGGTGCGCCCATAATTCCTCAACATCCATCGACCGCGCCACCAAAATGCCCCCGGTGCGGGGAACTTGCGGGCCGGAGATCAACAATACATTTTTGGCATATAATTCATCCAAATAGGCGCGATGCGGGACAGTCAGTCGTTCAACATCCTCAATCGGTTTCAGATATTTCAAAATAACGATATACATGGACAACCTCGGACAACCTCGGACAACCTCAAAAAAAGCTAAACGGCCCAAATGATGGGCCGCTTATGTATGACATATAAGAAAGCGGCAATCAAGCGGCTTTGGCGTTAATCGCGGCTTGGGCCTTGGCGACAATCGCCTTAAACGCAATCGTGTCATTTACGGCCAGTTCAGCCAAAACCTTACGGTCCAGCATAATTCCAGCTAAGTTGACACCATTCATAAAGCGCGAATAGGTCAAGCCATGCTCACGCGCGGCGGCATTAATCCGTTGAATCCACAAAGCGCGAAAATCACGTTTTTTGTTGCGGCGGTCACGGTAGGCATAGCGCAACGCTTTTTCCACACGCTCCAACGCAATACGATAACAATTATGCGAACGACCGCGATAACCTTTGGCCAGTTTCAAAATTTTGACGTGGCGGGCATGTGCGCGCGGGGAACCTTTTTTTACACGGGACATTCTATCTCTCCTTCCTATGCAACTTCAACGGGAGCGGGACTGTGGTTGGTTTTATTTTTTCCACGCTCATAGGGCAGAAAATTTTCCAAAATAATGCGTCCGTCCATCTGCGCCAGGATCGAAGTCCCGCGAGCCTTACGTTTCATGGATTTTGGCTTATTCATTTGCATGTGACGCATTTTGGCCTGTTTAAACTTAACCTGGCCCGAACCGGTCACTTTAAAGCGCTTTTTAGCAGCACTTTTAGTTTTCATTTTCGGCATTTTCTTCTCCTATTTAATAGTTACCAAATTCCTGCAAACCTTAAAATCAGCCAAAAAAGCTAGTTTCAAGCGGTCACCGAGGCAGCCGATATTCAGCCAGATCACCTATATTGCCGGAAGCTTAAGAGCTTGTCTAGATTGTCGCTACGGTACAGGATTTTAGCGGTTTTTCGAGAACCGCACCGGATCGTACTTTTGGGTACGTGAGGAGCGGAAGCGCAGAAAATTGCCAAAAAGCCAACATCGAAGTAAACATTGTAAACAAGCTCTGAGGCTTATACACCATAAATCATGCGCAATGCAAGTAGATTTCCACAGACCTCCCTTGATGCCAAAGAACCTGCGCTCTCCAAAAATATTGGTCGAGTTGAGCAAGGTGTGGTGCAAGGTCTCGAGAAGGATGTTGGGCAAGTCATGGAATGTGGCCCTCAAGAATTATCGGACAGCGTGCCCCAAAAAGCGCTGGCTGTCCGATAACTCCTAACCGTCAGATTAAATCGTGACTTTATACATGCCAATGCGTTTTGAGCATACCTGATTCTCAGGTCCAATTAGTACTTAGAAATAAGGGCATAATCTTCAAACAAGCCAGAAACAAAAGCCAATTTTTTTGATTTTCATCTCAAAACGCCATATTTTCTGAGGGTCTTAAGGGGATGATGTTTTGTATAATTTGGTGCCCTGAAGAAGACTCGAACTTCCACGTCCCGGAGGACACAAGTACCTGAAACTTGCGCGTCTACCAATTCCGCCATCAGGGCAACTGTGAGTATGGTCTAGATAGAGCCGGAGATTTAACGGATCATTCGTTCATTGTCAATAGCCTGGGCATGAATTTTCATGGTTATAGCTTGAGTCTGTAAAATAGGGGCGATGGGGAGGCTTTTGTCTGATTCTCTGAGCTCTGTATTATTTACGGGGGAGAGTGATGATGATGCTATGAACGGGTAGTTTCTCAACAAAACAGATATAGTGATTTCAAATAAAAATAGGATACTATTTTTATTTGAAATTGTACCGAAGCCCAGCGAGGCGGCCAAGGGTTAAATCTTGCCTAGAAGCTTGCCCGGCGCCCCATCTTAAATTCGAAGGCTTCGTTAAAATTGTCTAGACCCTGCCTTTTTATCCAATCACGATGGACACGTCTTATTGTTGTCGCCAAATTGTGCCGAATTTAGACATACATGACCATTAAAATTTCGTAATGGCGGCGGCCCTTGGGGGTTTGAACCTCCACACTATCGCCCACGGATTTGCCAATAAGGGCGCGGGCAATCGGTGCGGTGATCGAGATTTTCCCCTCATCCGCATTGGATTCATAGGCCCCCACGATCTGGAACTTGAGCTCCTCGTCAT
>JBDHTT010000126.1:0-3289 GCA_039808785.1 Alphaproteobacteria bacterium | reverse complement strand
CCGACCTGTTGCAGGGTGATTTGACGGTCCGTATGAGTCGTGCAGGCGAACGTTTGGACGCGCTGAATGATAAGGATTATGAACTGACGGATAACATGGTGGCGATTTGCGATGATCGCGGCGTAATCGGGCTCGGCGGCATTATGGGCGGGCGCACAACAGGGTGCAGCGAGCAAACGCGCAACGTCTATCTGGAATGTGCCTATTTCGATCCCAATATCATTGCGCGCGCGGGCCGTACGCTTCAGGTGACCAGCGATGCGCGTTACCGCTTTGAACGCGGCATTGATCCGGTGTTCAGCTTTGCGGCGATGGAGCTTGCTACGCACATGATTTTGGATTTGTGCGGTGGTGAAGCGGGAACTCTCATTCAGGCCGGCGGGCTTGAGGATATGGCTGACCTCAAACGCTCCTATACGTTTGATCCCGCGCATTATGCCCGCCTGATCGGGGATGAAGTGAGTGAGGATACGCAGCGAAAAATTCTGACCGATTTGGGGTTCGAGTTTAAATCCCTGCGTGAAGTTACCCCCCCCAGCTGGCGGCCCGATATTTTGGGCAGTGTGGATTTGATGGAAGAGGTCGCGCGCATTCGCGGGCTAGATTTAATTCCGCCACGCGATGTGGTGGCATCGGACAAAGCCCACCACCGCGTGGAAACACCGCTTGGGTCCCGCACGCGGCGGGCACGGGTGATGTTGGCATCCAGAGGCCTTCAGGAATGCATCACTTGGTCGTTTATGGACGAGGCTCTGGCGCATGATTTTGGCGCGGACGCGAAGGGAGAGGCCAAACGGCTCAAACTCGTTAATCCAATCAGCGAAGATTTGGTGCAAATGCGACCGACTATTTTGCCGAATTTGATGGCGGCCGCCGCGCGCAATCATGATCGGGGCTATCCGCGGGCCGCCCTGTTTGAAGTCGGGCCCGTTTTTATGGGGCCGGATCAAAATGAACAACCCATCGTGGCAACAGGGGTGCGCACAGCCGCGTGTGGCCCGCGCCATTGGTCGGGGGCGGAGAATTCACGCGCGGTTGATGTTTATGACGTCAAGGCCGATGCGCTCAGGCTGATTGAATTTTGCGGCGGGCCAAATATGGGCGGGGCAAATGTGCCGCAAATTACCCGGGAAGCCCCTGCCTATTACCATCCCGGACGATCGGGCGCGATTAAAATGGGTGACCGTGTGATTGCGTATTTTGGGGAATTGCATCCCGGCTTGCTTGAGAAAATGAAAATCACTGAAGCTATGGCAGGATTCGAAGTATTCATTGAAAACATACCACCGGAGCGGAAAAAGCCTCCCTCGCTGCCGCTCGTGCAACTCTCGCCCTTCCAACCGGTGCGGCGTGATTTCGCGTTCGTGGTGGACCGTGATGTCGCCGCCGATACGTTGATCCGTGCCATTATTTTGGTTGACCGCACCCTTATAAAAGCAGTAGAGTTATTTGATGTTTACAGGGGTGATAAGATTGAACCGGGCAAGAAATCTCTAGCTTTTGAGGTCACACTCCAACCCCAGGATCATACATTTACGGATGGTGAAATTGATGCAATCTCGCAAAAAATTGTGGCGATGGTGACTCAAAAAACCGGCGGCGTTTTGAGAGTTTAATTCCTCAAACTATGACCGCAACTCACCAATATGCTTGGGATTTGAGATGCTTCTGAGCAAGCTTCTTAAATCCTAACGATTATCATCAATCAAACAATCTTTAAGGGTTAACATGAAACGCATTCTTTCCGGCATGCAGCCGACCTCTCAACTTCATTTGGGCAATTATTTGGGGGCACTCAAAAACTGGGTTGACCTGCAACACGCGGAACCCGGCAACCAAAATCTTTATTGTGTTGTCGATATGCATGCCATCACCATGCCGTATGACCCCGCCACCCTCAAAAAAGCCACGCGGGAAATTGCGGCGGCCTATATCGCGGCGGGGATCGACCCTGATAAATCGGCAATTTTCGCGCAATCCGCGGTGGGGGATTTACATGCGGAACTTATGTGGTTGCTTGCGACCATGACGCAAATCGGCAAGCTCAACCGCATGACCCAATTTAAGGATAAGGCGGGCAAAAATGCCGAAAAAGCGGGCTTGGGGCTCTATGCCTACCCGGTGCTCATGGCCGCCGATATCTTGATTTATCAGGCCACGCATGTGCCGGTGGGCGAAGATCAGAAACAGCATATCGAACTCACGCGCGATATTGCCGCCACCTTTAATCACCGCTATGGGCAGGATTTTTTCACATTGCCTGAACCGATGATCATGGGATCGGCCACGCGGGTTATGTCACTGCGCGATGGCACGAAGAAGATGAGCAAGTCGGCGGAATCCGACCTCTCCCGCATTAATTTGACCGATGATGCCGATATGATCATGGATAAAATCAAGCGGGCCAAGACCGATCCGGAACCTTTACCCGATAATTTGCCCGATCTGGAAAAGCGGGCCGAAGCCGATAATCTGATCACCATCTATGCGGCGCTCGCAAGCACGAGTAAGGAGCAAGTCTTGGCCGAATTTGCGGGGCAGAATTTCTCAGTCTTTAAGCCGAAATTGGCGGAACTTACGATTGAAAAAATCGCGCCGATCACATCGCGCATGCGTGAACTCTTGCAAAACCCTGATGAGATTGATCAAATCCTGCACGCAGGAGCCGCCAAGGCGCGCGCCATCGCAGCCCCCAATGTGACAAAGATTAAAGAGATTATGGGGTTCTGGGGGTAGGTCCTGTTCGTGCTCTCACCTGCGGTATTGGCTTTTCACGGCTTTGAGCAAATATAAAAAAGTGGGAGGAAATAAAATATGACTCACAAATTTTTACATGGTCTGCGCGGGGAACTACGGAGGGGGCTTAAGAGTCTGGTGCCGGTTCTTCTGATCATGCTCTCCGCCCTATTTACCGTGCCGAATGCTCAGGCCGCCGCGCCGCAAATCATTATCCGCGATGCCGAAATTGAAAATAATATTGCCACATGGACCAAGGGCGTGATCAACGCCGCCGGCATGAACCCGGAACAGGTGAAAATCATTTTGGTCCAAAGCAGTGATGTCAATGCCTTCGTTGCCGGCGGAGCCAATATTTTCATCAATACCGGACTCATTGAAAAAACCCAAAATGAAGGCGAATTGATCGCAGTGATTGCGCACGAACTGGGACATATTGCGGGCGGGCATTTGACGCGCACGGGTGATGTAGCGCGCAATGCATCGTTTGAAACTATGATTGGCGCATTACTTGGTATAGGCGCGGCGGTGGCCACGAAGGACAGCAGCGCAG
>JBDHTT010000125.1:0-3369 GCA_039808785.1 Alphaproteobacteria bacterium | reverse complement strand
CACGCCCTATAGTTATTTTCATTAAAAAATTCTAGATTTTTTAATGAAAGCCCTCAAACACCGGGCAGGCTTCCGGACAATGTCCGCCTCGCCTTGCTCGGTACAATTTGAAATAATAATTTTATCCAATTCTTATTTCAAATCACTATAAAAACCGTTTACTCGGCTATTTTTAATCTATACCTCTATTCAACCACAAAATTGCATAAAATTCAATCTTTTTTCTGAGTTTTGGAAATGGGTTGTGGGATGGGGGCGTGGCTAAATAGTTGGGTTTTTAAACTCAATTCGAGGGAAACTCTAGTTTTTGCCCAAGTTCTTTGCCCTGCGCCGTTGCACAGAAGATGGAATATGAAGCGATTCCCGGTATTTGGCCACAGTTCGCCGTGCGGCAAAAATACCTTCTTTTTTTAGGGTATCCGCCAAATCATCATCCGAGAGGATATTTTTCGGGTCTTCGGCATCAATTAATTGTTTTATGCGTGATTTCACCGATTGCGAGGACAGAGTAACACCGTCGGCGCCCTCAATGGCAGAGGTGAAGAAAAATTTTAGTTCAAACAGGCCGCGCGGTGTGCCGATAAATTTGCCCGTCGTGACTCGGCTCACGGTGCTTTCATGAAGATCAACGCTTTCCGCGACTTCGCGCAGAGTCATAGGTTTGAGGAAATCAATCCCATAGAGGAAAAATCCGTTTTGACGTTCCACAATATCACTTGCAACCTTCAGGATGCTCTGGGCGCGTTGATCGAGTGCCTTGACCAGCCAGTTGGCATTATTGAGTTGTGCAGTCAGATACTCTTTTTCCTGTTTGTTTTTGGCGTGGCCAAGCACAATATTGTAATAATCGCGATTAACCAAAACGCGCGGCAACGTATCGCTATTTAACTCCACGCGCCACCCGCCGCCCATATTTTTGGGAATTTGTTTCATCAAAATATCGGGCAGGGCGGTTTGAACGATAAACGGCTCAAACTCCGCTGCGGGCTTTGGGTTTAAACGTTTGATCGCCGTGGCCATTTCGTGAATTTTTTCCACCGGGCAATGACAAATTTCGGCTAATTTTTTATACTCATGCTGCGCCAAAAGCGTTAGATTTTCTAAAAAACTCTGCTGCGCCGTCGTGAGGGGCGTTTCCTCCCCCCATTGCAGCCCAAGACATTCCCCCAGATCGGCGGCAAAAACACCTGTCGGGTCAAACTTTTTTAACCGAGCCAAGAGGTCGCTAATCACCGTCGTGTCACAACCAAATTGCGCACTGAGCACCGACAAATCCTCACGTAAATACCCATCCTGGTCCAGCCGATCAATGAGGAGTGAACCGAGCGAGATATCTTTTGGGTGATGAAAACTCATATGAAGTTGCGCCAAAAGATGATCACGGAGCGAGATTTTATGCCGCAACGTATCTTCCCATTGTGGCAAATCGTCATCAAAACTTTTGTGCGACGATCCGCCTATTTCCGCCATTTTGGACCCGCTGTCAAAATCTTCCCTGATGTTTTCTTGGGGCATAAATTGCGATTCAAATTCGGCATCATTTTTATTGGAATTTAAGCTGCCGGCCTCACTTAACTCTGGATTTTGATCGGGTAAGCTTTGACCCATTTCTCCGATTTCGCCCTCCCCCGTGTCATCTGATTTTTCCACACGCTCAAGCAACGGGTTTTGGGTGATTTCCGCGTCAATAAAGTCTTGTAATTCAAGATTACTCATCTGCAACAGCTTAACCGCCTGCTGCATTTGCGGGGTCATAACCAGATTTTGTTGTTGGCGAAATTCTAAAGTTTGAGTAATTTTTTGAGTCATGAAAGGCCCTGGTTTAGAGGATTTGGTGCGGCTGCGGTAAGGCCGCACGTCTTTGTAATTTTGATTCTATCATATATATTTTAATGACGTTTGGGTAAGGCTCGAGCCTTGAGGCTGGAGGCTGCGTTTGACGAGGCTAAATTTTGTATATCCATGCTTGGTTGCTTTCTGATCAGCATGGAGATCACGCCGATGAACAGTGTCAACGCGAATAAAGCAATAAATACAAAGGTGAGAGGGCAAGTCATGATCGGCTCAAGCGGTCCGTTCACACGCTCCACTCCTACCAAATTCACAAATTGTTCAAATTGCGCAGGCAAATATTTCTCAAATACCCGGCCGATATGGGCGAAATAAAAATTGCTACCGTCTTTTTGGGCGACATAATTGTCATGTGCTAGAGAAGCCGCAATAGACACAGCCCATAGACCACAGAAATAGAGTGAAGTTTTTGGAAATTTTGATTTGAAAATGGACATGGTAACTCCTGAGTTTTGGCGCAGTCCGGACTGATATGATAATTTTTACGTACCCATTCTAGGGGATAATTTTTAATTTTTTATCAATAAATTTTACTCGCAAGGCTATGAGGCTGGCATTGATGGTCAATAAAATTTCTACAGCAGATCCTTGGCCGCGCTGTAAACTCTTTGATCCCCTGCTGCGATCACGCTTGGGTCACCGTCCAAGGCCTTGGGCCGCCCGCGCCAATCGGTGATGATGCCGCCTGCGCCCTCAATAATCGGGACAAGGGCGATAAAATCATATAGGCCCAATTGATCTTCGATGATGAGGTCGAGTGATCCGTTGGCCAGAAGGCCGTAAAAATAGCAATCTCCCTGATAAACCGTGTAACGCGCAGCCCTGTCCAAACGGCCAAACCGCGCGTGGTCATCACGGGAAATTTGCGACGGTGACCCGGTGCCGAAGACAGCTTGCTTGAGCTCGGCACAGGGGCGCGTATGTATTGGTTTTCCATTAAAAAAAGCTCTTGAGGCCGCGCCACGCTCACAGCCACGCTCACATGCCGATCCGCCTGTTACCCCCAACCAACGTTCGTGTAAAACAGGTTGATCAATCAATCCCAAAACAGGTTTGGTGTCCTCGCATAACCCAATCAAGGTGCCAAAGGTGGGACGCCCAACGGTAAAGGATTTGGTGCCGTCAATTGGGTCCAAAACCCAGGTTAATCCGTTGTCCGTGGGTTTATGGCCGAATTCTTCGCCCAATATGCCATCTTGCGGCCTTTTTGCTTCGATCATCTCACGCAATCTCTGTTCAATCATGCGGTCGGCAATGGTCACGGGACTATCATCCGATTTTTGTTCAATATCAAAAGGCGTGCGGAAATATTGCCGCGCAATTTCGCCCGCCACATCGGCCATTTGATGCGCAAATTTTATGAAGTCTGGATCGTTGTTTTGTGTCATGTTTTCACTTAACAAAATAATTTCACCCATGCCCGCGCAGGATACTATGGATTTTTTGATAAACCGCTTCGACATTGAGGCTTGTCATCAGTGAATGATCCAGTGTGCTGGGGCTGTAGCCTGGGAAATT
>JBDHTT010000124.1:0-3409 GCA_039808785.1 Alphaproteobacteria bacterium | reverse complement strand
CCAGCGCATTTTGCAACGAACGGAAACGGACTCACAGTGGCAAGGCACGCTGCGCAATTGCCGCAAAATAGCGAATCACATCCGGGATAATCAGATCATTAAAATCATATTTCGGATGGTGGAGGCCATAATTATGCGCACTTGCGGGATCTTGCGGTTCCCCTTGCCCGAAAATGGCGTAACAGCCGGGCCGTTGTTTGAGCATCGCCCCGAAATCTTCGCCGCCCATACTCGGTGAAAAATCAGTCATGATTTGTGATTCGCCAAATAATTCACGCGCAATATCGGCACAAAATTTGGCGTTTTGCGTGTGGTTGATGGTGGCTTCGTATTTGCGTTGATATTCGAATTCCGCCGTACATCCGTGCGCCTGAGCGGTTGAGCGGATGATGAGCTCCAATTCCCCCGCAATAAAATCACGCACGCGGTCATCCAAAGTGCGCACGGTGCCCTTGATTTCAACCTCACCCGGGATGATGTTAACCGCACCGGTGCCGGCCGCAACATTGGTGATGCTGATCACAGCCGCGGACAACGGGTCTAACCGCCGCGAAACCAGTGATTGGACCGATGTAATGACATGCGCCGCCGCCACGACTGGGTCAACACATTCATGCGGCATCGCGGCGTGTCCGCCCTTACCGCGCACCTTGATAAAAATATAATCCGAATTTGCCATGATCGGGCCGGGCTTAATCCCCACCAATCCGCGCGGTGCATAGGGCCAATTATGGACGGCATAGACTTGTTCCACTGGGTATTTTTCAAATAATCCCTGTTCAATCATGCGGATGGCACCGCCGCCGCCCTCTTCGGCGGGTTGAAAAAACAAATGCACGATGCCGTCAAAATCCCTGGTTTGAGCCAAAAATTTGGCGGTTCCGAGTAACATCGACATATGCCCGTCATGACCGCAAGCATGCATTTTTCCGGGGCAGAGCGAGGCCCAATCCGCGCCGGACTCTTCGGTAATATCAAGCGCATCCATATCCCCGCGAAAGCCGATCCGCCGCCCGAATGAATTGCGTTGGCCTTCGATGGTTGCTACAATTCCGGTGCCGGCCCATCCGCGTTCATGCTCAATGCCCCATTCCTCCAGCTTTTGCGCGATCAGGTCCGATGCATAAAATTCTTCGTAACATGTCGCCGGATTTTGGTGGAGCAAATGACGACAGATTTTGACTTCCTCAACTATATCGCTGAGCAAATTGTGATGGGGGAAGTTTTCGGATGTCTTGTTCATGTTTCTCTCAATCTCTAACTTTTAAACTGCTTCTATCAGGCTGTGATTGTCCTTTTTACACTATAATTTCGTTTTGCGCGGATCGAACGCATCGCGCACGGCTTCCCCGATAAAGGTCAAAAGCGTGAGCATCATCGCCAGCGAGAAAAAGGCGGTGGCGCCGAGCCACGGGGCTTGAATATTATTCTTGCCTTGAAAGAGCAGTTCCCCCAACGACGGCGAGCCGGGCGGCAAACCAAGCCCCAAGAAATCAAGGCTGGTGAGGGCCGTAATCGACCCGGTCAAAATAAACGGCATCATCGTCAATGTGGCCACCACCGCATTGGGCAGAATATGCCGCCACATGAGTGTCATATTGCCCACCCCAAGTGCCCTAGCCGCGCGCACATAATCAAGACTGCGGGCCCGCAAAAACTCCGCCCGCACCACATCAACTAGATGAGTCCAGGAAAACAGCAAAAGAATCAACAGCAATGTCCAAAATCCCGGCACAAACATCGCGGAAAAAATAATCAGGATATAAAGGCTGGGGAGTGATGACCAGATTTCAATCAATCTCTGGCCGATCAGGTCAATCTTGCCGCCGTAAAATCCCTGAATAGCCCCGACAAAAACACCGATAACGGAGGAAAAAATCGTGAGTGCCAAACCAAACAAAATGGAAATCCGCAATCCATACACCACCCGCGCAAACACATCGCGCCCCTGATCATCCGTTCCCAACCAATTATCGCGCGTGGGGGCGGATGGCGCGGGCGTGGGCAGATCGTAATTGATGGTATCGAAGGAATAATGCACCGGCGGCCAGATCATCCATCCGTTTTTATTGATTAAATCGCGCACAAAGGGGTCGCGATAATCAGCTTCAGTTTCAAACTCCCCGCCGAACGCGGTTTCGGGGTATGACTTCAAAAACGGTGTATAAAGCTGATGATTATGCATCACCAAGAGCGGTTTGTTATTGGCAATGAAGTTGGCGGAAAGCGTGAGGATAAACAAAACCAAAAAAATCCATAACGACCAATATCCGCGTTTATTGGCCCGAAACTGCGCCCACCGCCGCCGCGTAATCGGGGTGGGGGTGAAAATTTCGGCTATAGTTTTAAAAACGCGCATCGCCTATCCCCCATCAAATATTTTGCGAATCAAAATTAATGCGCGGGTCCACACACACATACACAATATCGCGAATGAGCGTGACCACCAACCCAATCAACGCATAAATATACAATGTTCCGAGCACAACAGGATAATCACGCGAAAGTATGGATTCGTATCCCAATAACCCCAAACCATCGAGCGAGAACACCACCTCAATCAACAACGACCCGGTAAAGAAAATATGCATAAACGCCGCCGGAAACCCGGCAATGACAATCAGCATGGCATTGCGAAATACGTGACCGTAGAGCACCTGACGCTCGCTCAATCCCTTGGCCCGCGCGGTGAGGACATATTGCTTGCCGATCTCATCCAAAAACGAGTTTTTCGTGAGCATCGTCAACCCCGCAAAACCCGATATCACCATGGCGATAATCGGCAGGGTCATATGCCACATATAATCCAAAATTTGTTTCCACCATGGAAACGTGTCCCAATCATCCGAAACCAAGCCGCGCAAGGGAAAAAGATCAAAATATCGCCCCCCCGCAAATAAAATAATCAGCAAAATTGCGAATAAAAAAGACGGAATCGCATAGCCGATAAAAATCACCGCAGACGACCAAACATCAAAGCTTTGCCCGTCCTTCACCGCCTTACGAATCCCCAACGGTATGCTGATGAGATAAATAATTAACGTGGACCACAACCCCAGTGAAATCGACACCGGCATTTTCTCAAGCACCAAATCCAGTACCCCGACATCGCGGTAATAGCTATTCCCCAGATCAAAATGCAGGTAATTTTTGATCATAATCCAGAATCGCTCAATCGCCGGTTTATCAAAGCCGTAAAGTGCCTCTAATTCCTTGATAAATTCGGGGTCAAGCCCCTGCGCCCCGCGATATTGCGATGATTGCCCCGTGAGTTGCGCAGTGGTACTCGCAGATGCGGCACCGCTTGAAAAATCGCCATTCCCGCCGGAAAACCGAGAGGCGGCGTCCCCCCCATGGCCCTGCAATTGCGCAATCATGCGTTCCACGGGGCCGCCGGGAACGAACTGAA
>JBDHTT010000123.1:0-3438 GCA_039808785.1 Alphaproteobacteria bacterium | reverse complement strand
GTCAAACAGAGCTTTGGCATGCCGACCTTTGCCTATAACGTGTCGGGTGAATATTGCATGATCAAGGCCGCGGCGCGTAACGGATGGATTGATGAACAATCCGCGATGATGGAAATGTTGCTGGCGTTCAAACGCGCCGGGGCGGACGGCATCATCACCTATGCGGCGCTCGATGCAGCGCAATATTTGAAAAATCGCGATTAATCTTTTGACGGAATAAACCCGCCATGCTCCACCCTTCCTTGTCTGTTGCGTCATCGCGCGAAGATTTTCGCCAAAAATTCGCGCATGGCGAAAATCAAATTGTCTATCAGTGGGTGGTGTCGGATTGCGATACGCCGGTGTCGGTCTTCTTGAAATTAAAGGAAAATGAGGACTACGCTTTTTTGCTCGAATCGGTCGAAGGCGGCGAAAAACTTGGCCGTTATACAATTTTGGGGTTTAACCCTGATTTGGTCTGGACATGTGCCGATTACCGCGCGGCCAACACGTCCCCGCTCGATGATCTGCGTGAGATTTTGGCGCGGTCCTCCATCACTCTTCCTGATGAAAATTTGCCGCCCATGGCTTCATCCGGGCTTTTTGGTTATATGGGATATGATATGATTCGGGTGGTGGAAGATATTCCCGATGATAATCCGGATCAATTGGGCATTGAGGATGCGATTTTCATCCGCCCGCGCTTGTTGGTTATTTTTGATAATGTTACCAACAAAATCTGCGTGGTGTGCCCGGTTTATGATCATGACGCCAATCCCCCTCATCATGCTGCGGCCGCGGACGTTCAGGACGCTGCTATGAGTGGTCAGGGCTGTACGCGTGCGGATGAAGTTTATGATCGAACTGTCCATTATCTCTCGACCGTGATCAAGCGACTTCATGCGCCCTTGGTGCCTAAGGACTACCACTCGGATTTAACCACACCGCTCAACCCTGTTTCAAATATGACAATTGAACAATATTTTGCTATGGTGGAAAAGGGCAAGGATTATATCCGCGCGGGCGATATTTTCCAATTTGTGCCATCCCAGCGTTTCCAGATTCCATTCGATCTGCCGCCCTTTGAACTTTACCGCAGCCTGCGCCGCCTGAACCCATCGCCTTTTTTATTCTATATTCAATATCCGCATTTTGCACTGGTTGGGTCAAGCCCGGAAATTTTGGTACGCGTACGCGATAACGAAGTCACAATTCGCCCGATTGCCGGGACGCGCCCGCGCGGAAAAAATTCAACCGAAGATCAGGAGTTGCGCACTTGTCTGCTCAGTGATCCCAAGGAGCTGGCCGAGCATCTGATGCTGCTTGATTTGGGGCGCAATGATGTGGGTAAGGTGAGTGAGATCGGATCGGTCACCGTCACCGAACAATTCGCGGTTGAAAATTATTCGCATGTGATGCATATCGTTTCCAACGTCACCGGGCAATTGAATGGGCAATATGATGCGTTGGATGCCCTCATGTCCGGTTTTCCTGCGGGCACGGTGAGCGGCGCGCCCAAAATCCGTGCCATGGAAATTATTGATGAATTGGAACCGGTGAAACGCAAATTTTATGGCGGATGCGTGGGGTATTTGGCGGGCAACGGTTCGATTGATACCTGCATTGCGCTGCGCACCTGTGTGGTGAAGGACGGTATTGTCACGATTCAGGCCGGCGGCGGCGTGGTCGCGGATAGTGTGCCACAGTGCGAATATGATGAAACCGTGAATAAATCAAAGGCCATTTTACGCGCCGCCGAAGATGCTGTTCACATGCACTGGAAAGCTTAAGGGCACTATATCGCCGCAAGACGGAGGTTTTTAGAAGTGCCCTTAAATAAGGCCTAATCTTTGCTCCAACGCGCCACAAAAAATATGGCCGATCATGATATGCATCTCTTGGATAAGGGCGGTTGAATCCTGACATGGAACACGTAAGCACATATCGGAAATCGCCGCGACTTTGCCGCCACTCTCTCCTGTTAAAGTGATCACCTTGATGTTATGTGCGCGGGCAGCCTCGATGGCGGCCAGAATATTCGCGCTGTTGCCTGATGTGGTGATCCCGACCAGCATATCCCCCGCCCGACCCAATGCGCGGACCTGACGCGCAAAGACCTGTTCATATCCGTAATCATTGGCGCAGGCGGTCATCGCCGATGGATCAAGACTGAGGCACAAAGCTGCAATCGGCGCGCGATCCTGACACAATTTCACCGAAAGTTCAGCCGCGATATGCTGGGCATCTGCTGCCGATCCGCCATTGCCGCAAAAGAGAATTTTTCCGCCCGATTGAATGGTGTCCACTGCCATATCCACCCATCGCGCCACTGCGGGGTTAAGCTCCGCCCGCGTATCCTCAAATACCTTGAGATGCCGCGCAGTGTGATCATTCCAATATTCGTCAAAAATCATAGGACTTGCCATTCATCAAATCTTGCAACCCCGTGCGTGACACGGGGTCTTTTATAGCGTTGCAACATCCCGGATGGGCAAAAATTCTTATCATTTTGAACCGATCACAGGGTGCGCGCGGTTATAGGATAATTCGTTCGGATCAAGTTGAAAACCCAATAAAATCTGGTAATCCGATGCTTTTTGCCCGGCGGAGAGCGGAATAGTCTGACGCAAATGTTCAGTTTTCTTCAGCGGCGTTTGTGCATCCTGATAAATCATCGTCATGGCGAAAATATCTTTGGATAAAATTTCCCCCTGTGGTGTGATGACGGTGACGAAGTATGGATAGGTGAAATGCTCCTGCGGGGCGACATCATGCGCGGCGGGACCAAGTTTTCCATCAAAATCCGCCGCAATTTCCACGGTTACACTGGTGGGGGCGGCCGTGCACCCGGTCTTAAGGGCAGAAAATTTGGCATTTGAAATGAAATCTTTATCCTGTGGCATAACCGGATTCACATATCGTGAAACCGTGGATAGTTCATCAACAATCTTGACATGTGGGCAGTTGGCATCGGACGTGGCTGTTAGATTAGGTGCAGTTTCGGTTTGGCCCGATGATGTTTCCTGCGCTTGTTTGGAACCGGTGAGTTTTTTAAAACTCTGATCAATGGAATTCACCGCCTCGCACCCTGTTAAGGCCAGTGAGGCAAGCATGACCATCCATAATTTTGTGGTAAAGAATCCGTCCAAAAATCCGTTTTGTTTCGACATGATATCACTTAATCTCCCTATTGGCTCCCTATTGGCTTCAAGCCCATCCTATCGCAACATCCCGCATATTTCCAGCCATAAAAATAGAAGAAATGAGCTCATTCCGTCTTGGGGATGTTAACCAATTTCTCAACGCCGGGATAGTCGGTTTTGCCGGTGCCGAGGACGGGAATGGAGTCGAGCACCACGATTTTAGTGGGGACGGCGAGGGCCGGAATACCCTTTTCAGCCGCATATTGGCTCATCGCGTCGCGGGTTGCGGCGGATGCGGTGGTGGCAAGGATCAATT
>JBDHTT010000122.1:0-3488 GCA_039808785.1 Alphaproteobacteria bacterium | reverse complement strand
TCCCGCACTTTTAGAAGATTTAAATTAAGTGGCGGATAGTGCGGGGACTCACCACCCGTCAAATTTCGTAACCCCGCACTTGATGCGGGGTCCGAATACAGCTGCCGGACCCCGGATATGCAAAAAAGCAGCACAAGTTCGGCTTTTTCTTTTCCGGGGATACGGGAGGATCATAAAAAAATGATTATTTTATTACGTTTGGGTTATAGTGTATAACTCCCGAAAAATCAGGAGTTCGAATGATGGTGTCCGCACAAGCACCGATAAAACAAATTGATATCACAGAATCTCGGCAGTCATACGGCTCGCCCGTATATGGGTTGCCGGAGGGCGAAGATGCGCGGTTTTTGGCACGCAAAGCCGTGGACGCTGCGCGAGAGCGAAAAATCGTCCTGCATATCGCGGTCGATGATGCACGGTGCGCGGTGCTGTCTGAGTTGTTGGCGTTTTTCGCCCCCGATGTTGAAACTGTGGTGTTTCCGGCCTGGGATTGTTTGCCCTATGACCGCGTGTCACCGCACGGGGATATTATGGCCGGGCGAGTTCACGCGCTGTGTCGTATGTTGGAATGGCAAAAGGATGAGCTTTATAAGCCGCGCATTGTGATAACCGGGATCAATGCCGCAACTCAACGTACCGTACCGCCGGTGATTCTAGAAAACGCGCATCTCTCTATTCGTAAAAAGGCCCGCGTGCAGGAGAAAAAATTATTGGGCTTTCTGGCCTCGAACGGGTATGCGCGTTGCGATACGGTGCGGGAGTCCGGGGAATTCGCGGTACGCGGCGGCATCATTGATATTTTTCCACCCGGGTATGATCAACCGATTCGCATTGATTTGTTCGGCGATGAAGTGGACAGTATTCGCTCTTTTGATCCCGTGAGCCAGGTAAGCACCGGATTTTTGGATCATTTTTCGCTTCTGCCCGTGAGTGAATTGTTCCTGAGTAATGAGAGCATCGCCCAGTTTCGTATGCGCTATCGTGCCTTGTTCGGGGTCAGTACCGAGCAAAACCCCCTCTATACAGCGGTGAGCGAGGGGCGCAAACAAAGCGGGATGGAGCATTGGTTGCCGTTATTTTATCCCGAATTGGTTAGTTTATTTGACTATGTGCCGCGTGCGCTCATCTCAATGGATTCGCAAGCAATTGCGGCTTTGGAGGAACGTGACACTCAGATTGAAGATTTTTATCAGGCCCGCAAAACATTGGATGAAGCGTTACAGTCCAAGAAAAAGAAGAAAGAAAGCGGCGGCGTGAGCCTCTCCGGCGTTGCCTATCACCCCCTTGAACCGGCAGCGTTATATGTGAGTCGGGCGGAGTTTTTGGGGCTAGATGGGATAAAAGAGGGGATAAAAGAGGGTGTAAAAGGGAGCACGAGTAAGGCACAAATTTTTTATGCGTCGGCTGGGGCTGGTCATGATCCAGATGGCGCAGACTCTAATGATAACTCCCGTACCAACTCCCATGCTGATGTTGTCCAAAACACTCAATCCCAAAAAATGATCGCCAAGCGCGGGCGGGATTTCGGTGATATTCGGGCATCAATGCCCGGCGACTTATTTCGCGAGGTCGGGAAATATAGCACAGCCCATCGTCAGGCCGGGCGCAAGGTCCTGATTGCCTGTTATTCCCAAGGGTCGCGCGACCGCATGAAATTGATGATGGAGCAGGGGGGAGGGGGCTTGCCTTATCCTATCGACAGCTGGCATCAGGCAACAAAACTCAAACCCGATCAAACCGGCGCGGTGATTTTGCATCTGGAGCGCGGATTTATCGCGCCCGATCTGGTGATCGTGACTGAACAGGATATTTTGGGCGATCGGCTCAGTCGTAAAAGCACCAAAAAGCGTAAGGGCGAGAATTTCTTGCGCGAAGTCTCGAGCCTCAATCCAGGCGATTTGGTGGTGCATATTGATCATGGCGTGGGACGGTTTGAGGGGTTGGAAACCTTGAAGGCCGGAGGGTTGCTGCATGATTGCCTCAAAATCACCTATACGGGCGGTGATCGGCTCTTTGTGCCGGTTGAAAATCTTGATTTGCTCTCACGCTTTGGCGGGGAGGGCGGCGAGCTTGATAAGCTTGGCGGGGCGGCGTGGCAGGCTCGCAAAGCCAGAGTCAAAAAAGACCTGATGGCGATGGCCGAAGGATTGCTGAAAATCGCGGCGGCGCGGGCGACGCATCATGCTGATGTGCTTGAGATTGACTCAAGCCATTACAATGAATTTGTGGCACGATTCCCGTATCAGGAAACGGAGGACCAACTGAATGCGATTGAGGATACGCTGAGCGACATGAAATCGGGACAACCGATGGATCGTTTGGTGTGCGGCGATGTCGGGTTTGGAAAAACCGAAGTGGCCCTGCGCGCAGCCTATGTCGCGGCGGGGGCGGGGGCCCAGGTGGCGATTATTGCCCCCACCACTTTGCTGGCGCGGCAACATTTTGCCAATTTTCGCGCGCGTTTTGCCGAAATGGGATTGCGTGTGGAACAGCTTTCGCGCCTTGTGGCCACTCATGAAGCCAAGAAAATCAAGGACGGGCTGCGCGATGGATCGGTGCGCGTGGTGATCGGCACCCATGCGCTGCTTTCGAAAGATATCCACTTTGAGCATTTGGGGTTGGTGATTATTGATGAGGAGCAAAAATTCGGCGTCAAGCAAAAGGAACGATTGAAGGAACTCAAAAACTCCGTTCACATGCTCACCCTCACGGCGACCCCCATTCCGCGCACGTTGCAAATGGCGCTCAGCGGTGTGCGGGATATGAGCCTGATCGCCACGCCGCCGGTGGACCGGCTGGCTATTCGCACCTTTGTGATGCCTGTGGATGATCTGGTAATCCGCGAAGCCATTTTGCGCGAACATTATCGCGGCGGCCAGTGTTTTTATGTTTGCCCGCGCATTAGCGATATGGAGGATTTGGAGCGTCATTTGAAAGAATTGGTCCCCGAAGTCAAAATTATCTCGGCCCACGGGCAGTTGAGCCCGGCAGAGCTGGAAGACCGCATGAATGCGTTTTATGATCGGCAATATGAAGTTTTGCTCGCGACAAATATTATCGAATCGGGGCTTGATATTGCCTCGGCCAATACCATGATTGTTCACCGCGCCGATATGTTCGGGCTCTCGCAACTTTATCAAATCCGCGGGCGCGTGGGGCGCGGAAAGGCGCGGGCCTATGCTTACCTGACCTATCCCGCCAATATGCGCCTGAATGAAGACGCGCAAAAACGGCTGGAGATTTTTGAAACGCTGGATAGTCTCGGCGCGGGCTTTCAACTCGCGAGCCATGATCTCGATATTCGCGGGGCGGGAAATTTGTTGGGCGATGCCCAGTCGGGGCATATCCGCGAGGTAGGGGTGGAGCTTTATCAACAAATGCTAGAGGACGCAGTGATGGCCGTGCGCCATACCCAAAACGGGGGGAACCATGGCGGGGAGTTAGCAATGGCGCAGGATTGGAGCCCAACCATCAATATCGGCCTCTCG
>JBDHTT010000121.1:0-3500 GCA_039808785.1 Alphaproteobacteria bacterium | reverse complement strand
GCGCATGGCAAGCATACCGCAATATGCACAATGCCAAAGCCGACTGGCAGTTCTCAAACAAACAGGCCCGCATCAAACTCAAGCGCCTCTACCCCGCAATTTAGATGAATCAGGGGACTAGGCTCAGGACTCATTAATTGAGATAGAAGATGACAGTGGCTGCGATGCAGATGGCAGAGAAGAAAGTGTGGGCGCATCGGTCATAGCGCGTGGCGATGCGGCGCGAGTCTTTGAGTTTTGCGAACATGTTTTCGATTTTATGGCGCTGTCTGTAGATGTTTTTGTCGTACTCGATCGGGATTTTACGGTTCTTTTTACCCGGAATACACGGCGTAATGCCCTTTGCTTTCAACGCCGCCCTGGTAATCCCCCCTAAATTAAGAGGGGTTTGAAGTAGAAAGTTGGTTTGATGTACTTCCTTTGGCGGCCTGAGCCAGCTTCATGGCTGGGGTGATGCCGCCGATGCCCATATTAGGGCGTTCGTTATTGTAAGTCCATAGCCATCTGGTTGCCTCCTCCCGGGCTTGTTCGATTGTGGTAAACTCGTTCATTTCCAGCCACTCATGACGTACCGTGCGGTTGTACCGCTCGACATAGGCGTTCTGTTGTGGGTTGCCTGGCTGGGTGTAGGACAGCGTAATTTCACGGTCTTTGGCCCATTGTTTCAGTCTCTCGCTGATATACTCAGGGCCGTTGTCACAGCGCAAACAACGCGGCTTTCCGCGCTATTCGATAATCTGTTCCAGAGCCCTCACCACACGTTCCGCAGGCAGAGAAACATCCACCTCGATCCCCAACCCCTCGCGGTTAAAATCATCCAGAACATTAAACGTTCTAAAGTATCGTCCGCCGCTCAGTTGGTCCGCCATAAAATCCATCGACCACATCGCGTTCGGTACATCAGGAACAGCCAGTACTTCTGGCCGCTCCCTCACCAACCGTCGTCGTGGCTTGATCCGCAGGTTCAGCTCCAACTCACGGTAAATCCGGTACACGCGTTTGTGGTTCCACGGAAAGCCCTTTACATTTCGCAGATATAAAAAACACAGACCAAATCCCCATCGCTTATGGTTGTCGGTGAGTTTCAACAACCACTCCGCCACCTTGACGTTCTCGTCATTGCGGGCCGGTTGATACCGATAGCACGTCTGGCTTACCCCGAAGGCCTTGCAAGCCAGACGCACGCTGACCTGTCGGTTATTGACAGCCCACTCTGCCATTGCCTTCCGGCAGATGGGCTTTACCACTTTTTTGTCATGGCCTCCTTGATAATTGCGCACTCCATCTGGCTTTCTGCATACATCCGCTTCAGCCGCTTGTTCTCCTCGATCAAGGCTTTCATCTCTGCAATCATTGACGCATCCATTCCGCCATACTTGGCGCGCCACTTATAAAAACTGGCACTGCTCATCCCGTGCTGACGGCACAGCTCAGGCACAGGAATCCCGCTCTCCGCCTGCTTCAATATCTGCATAATCTGATGTTCGTTAAATCGGCTCTTCTTCATAGAAATTCTCCTCTTCCTTCTTTACGAGAATTTTCTACTTCAAAACACCTTGAATTTAAGGAGGGATTACCCCCTGAACCAATCGGCATCATACCCAACAGGCGCGTCCTTCCATCGCAGACCGTTCTTTATGACGTAAATAATCCCGCTGACCACCCGCAGATCATCCACCCGAGGCACACCATGGGACAACGGAAAGTATGGCTTTATCCGGTTAAATTGTTTCTTTGATAACAAAAACAGGTCATTCATGGCGGCACCTCCGCACACCAGTGAATCATAATTTATCAAATCAGTGAACCCTAAAATTAATAGGTCCTGAGCTTAGCGCCTAGCGTAGACTTCCTACGCTGCGTCGCTTGGGCCGTCACCGGCAATTCAGTATTCCAAGTATAGAACAGATAATTTTACACACTTGTTCTTTTTCTTAAAACTCTTCATGATGAGGTAATAAAACGGGAGTTAACATGACGGACTCACATCATCTTAATGTCGATCAAATTATTGCGCGAGAGGGAAAATATCTGGCGCATAATTACCATCCGCTTCCTGTTGTGCTCACACACGGGGAGGGTATGTGGGTGTGGGATGTGGAGGGGAATAAATACCTCGATTTTTTAAGTGCCTATAGTGCCGTGAGTGCGGGGCATCACCATCCAAGAATCCTGAAAGCAATGGTGGATCAGGTGGAAAAATTGGGCGTGCCGTCGCGCGCTTTCTACACTGAGATTTTGGGTGAATTTGCCGAAAAACTCTGTGCTTTGAGCGGGATGGATCGCATGTTGCCGATGAATACCGGCGCAGAAGCCGTGGAAACCGCCATCAAGGCCGCGCGCAGATGGGGGTATCGTCATAAGAAAATTGCCGCCAATCAGGCGCGTATCATTGTATGCGAGGGAAATTTTCACGGGCGCACCACAACGATTGTGGGGTTTTCGTCGGAACCCGATTACCGCGCGGATTTTGGCCCGTTTGCGGGGGGATTTGATCTCATTCCCTATGGTGATGCGGCGGCGTTGGAGGCTGCTATCACTCCTGACACCTGCGCATTTTTGGTGGAACCGATTCAAGGGGAGGGCGGGATTATCGTTCCCCCCGAAGGTTATTTAAAGCAAGTTCAGGAAATTTGCCACCGCCATAATGTGTTGCTCATTCTCGATGAAATTCAAACCGGATTGGCACGCACGGGCCGCGATTTTTGTTATCAATATGAAATTGATCGCCCCGATGGCTTGATCCTTGGCAAAGCCTTAGGCGGCGGGGTTTATCCGGTTTCGGCATTTTTAACGCGCGCGGATGTGATGGAGGTGTTTAACCCCGGTTCCCACGGGTCCACATTCGGCGGCAATCCGATTGCGGCGGCGATTGGGATTGAAGCCGTTCGTTTGATGCATGATGAAGATTTTTCGCAAAAATCAATCAAGATTGGGGAGCAATTAACGAAGGGTTTGAGCGCCCTCCAGAGCCCCTTAATCAAGGAAATTCGCGGCAAGGGTGCCCTGATCGGGATGGAAATTTATGCATCGGAAGCGAGAGCGCGCACCGTATGCGAAAGACTCAAAACCAAGGGGTTACTGTGTAAGGAAACCCATGAAACCACGGTGCGTTTTGCGCCGCCATTGATCATCACCGACACGGAAATCGATTGGGCGTTGCACAAAATTTCCGAAGCATTGCAAGAGATTGGTAGAAGCCGAGCTTAAGGGTGCTGTGCCCCATACGGCTCAAGAATACGTCTTTTGAGTGAAATCCATTATAAGGTGCTTATTCAAGGAAATAACCAAATCATTTTAACTGTTTAAGAGAAATCAAGTTTAAAACATGGATGACTTTCCCCCCGTAAAACCAGGCAATGTGCCGGAGATGAGCGTCTCAGAGCTTGCGTTTTCTTTGAAAAGAACGCTTGAGGAAACCTATGGCCGCGTGCGGGTGCGGGGGGAGCTGTCGAAGGTGAAAATCCACAGTTCGGGGCATTTATACTCTGATCTTAAGG
>JBDHTT010000120.1:0-3536 GCA_039808785.1 Alphaproteobacteria bacterium | reverse complement strand
GTGTTGCCGCAGCGTGAGTTATTCCAGCGCGAAAGCCGCCCGGCCAGTGCCAGTGTGTTTTTAAAAATGCGCGGCGGGCAAACTTTGGACCGTGAGCAGATTGCGGGCATTCAATCGCTTGTGGCCTCTGCCGTTCCCAACCTCAAAGCCAAAAATGTTTCGATTGTGGATTCGGAGGGCAACTTGCTGGCCAATGGCAGCGAGGATGCAGATACCATGCTTTCAAACAAAGCCGAGGAAGCCAAGAAAAACTACGAAAACCATATGACGCGCGTGATTGAGGATTTGGTCGGGCGCACTGTCGGATACGGCAATGTGCGGGCCAACGTGGCGGCGGATTTGAATTTTGACCAGATGAGCGAGAATCAAGAAATTTACAACCCCGAAGGCCAGGTGGTGCGATCCACCCAAACTGTCGAGGATAAAAGCAGCGAAACGGAAAAATCATCCGACTCGGTTTCGGTGCAAAATAACGTGCCGGGCGGCAATGCCGATTTGCTCAATAACAATCAAGGCCCCAGTTCCAATGCCGCGCGGACCGAAGAAACCACGAATTATGAGATCAGCAAAACTCAGCGAACCCTCGTGCGCCAAAGCGGGGAGGTTAAAAAACTCTCGGTTGCCGTGTTGATCGACGGCACCTATGACACCGATAAGGATGGCAAAAAAACTTATAAACCGCGCTCGGAACAAGAGATTAAAAACCTGACGGCGCTGGTGAGTTCGGCCATCGGTTATGATGAAAAACGCGGCGATAAGCTTGAGGTCATCAACATGCAATTCGCCGATGTGGTGACCACGCCCGATGATGAGGATAAACTTTTCGGATTTAACCGCTCTGATGTTCTCGATGCGGCGAAGGTTTTGACTGTCGCGGTGATGATTATTTTGGTGGTGCTGCTCGTGCTTCAGCCTATGGTCGGACGGTTGCTCGCGACTGAAGAAGAGGGCGGCGCAGGCGACGGAATGGGCGGTATGGACGGCATGGGCGCGGCCGGATATCTGGGCACGAGCTATGGTCAAAATCCAGCCCTGATGCCCCCCGGTGCGCAAGGCGGCGGGGCGGCGGGGGCAATTGGCGGCCCCAATATGGCGATGTTGCCGGGTGGCGGCGCGGGCGGAAGTTTTGGGGCGAATGGGGAATTTTTACCTGCCCCCGATGACAATGATGAAATGATTGATATGCAGCGGGTTGAGGGGCGCGTGAAGGCCTCAACGCTCAAAAAAGTTGAAGATATTATTTCCGCCTACCCCGAAGAAACCGTGGGGGTTTTGCGCAATTGGATGTCGCAGGAGAATAGCTGATGCGCGTGCGTGAGGATTATCGCACCTTAAGCGGTGTTGAAAAAACGGCAATTTTCTTGCTCTCACTGGGCGAGGAGCACACGGCGCGTTTGTTCCAATTGATGGATGAGGAGGAAATCCTCGAAATCTCCCAAACTATGGCCAATTTGGGCCGCGTGAGCGCCGCAATCGTTGAACGCATTTTCCTGGAATTTGCCGAACAGATGTCATCGAGCAGTTCCCTGGTGGGGACCTATGAGAGTACCGAACGGCTGCTCTCCAAGGCGGGGATCAATAGGGATAAAATCAGCCAGATTATGGAGGAAATTCGCGGTCCCGCCGGGCGCACCATGTGGGAAAAATTGGGCAATGTGAATGAAGAGGTATTGGCCAATTTCTTGCAAAAAGAATATCCGCAAACAGTGGCCGTGGTGCTGTCCAAAATTTCCACCGACCACTCGGCGCGCGTGTTGGCGTTATTGCCGGAGGGCTTTGCGCTGGAGGTCATTCACCGGATGCTGCGCATGGAATCAATCCAAAAAGAAGTGTTGGATGATGTGGAAAAAACCCTGCGGGTTGAATTTATGGCCAACCTCGCCAAAACCACGCGCCGTGATAGCCATGAGATGATGGCGGAGATTTTCAACAGTCTCGAACGCTCGGTCGAAAGCCGCATCATGGGATCGTTGGAGGAAACGGCGCCCGATGCCGCCGAACGCATTCGCGCGTTGATGTTTACCTTCGAAGATTTGGGCGGGCTCGATCCTGCCTCAGTCCAAACCATCATTCGCGCGGCAGACAAGGAAAAATTGCCGATTGCGCTGAAGGGCGCCACCGATACGCTACGCGATTTGTTCTTCTCCAACATGTCCGAACGCGCGGCCAAAATCATGAAGGAAGATATGGGCGCGATGGGTCCTGTGCGGTTAAAAGATGTGGAAGAGGCTCAGCAATATATCGTCAATGTTGCCAAGGACCTCGAAGCCAGGGGCGAAATTGCCCTCGCCAAAGGCGGCAAGGACGAAGACGCGATGATTTATTAATAGCCACCGAACGTGGAAATCGCTCAAAACCTGACCAATGCCGCCGCCCACGTCAGGCCGCCGCCCAGGGCTTCGAACAAAACCATCTGACCGCGCTGAATATCCCCGCGCCGCACGGCCGAGTCCAGGGCCAGCGGGATAGAGGCCGCCGAGGTATTGCCGTGACGGTCCAGCGTGACCACCACCCGCTCCATCGGTAAATTCAGCTTTTCTGCCGTAGATGTGATAATGCGCAAATTTGCCTGATGCGGGACCAACCAATCAATGGCATTTGCGTCAATATGATTCTTATTCAGGACTTCTTCAACAATCTCCGCCATATAGGTCACGGCATTTTTAAACACTTCGCGCCCGTGCATAATAATGTGGCCCGCCGTACCCGTGGTACAGGTGCCGCCATCGGTATAGAGCAAATCGCGCAGATCGCCGTTGGCATAAAGATGGGTGGAGAGAATGCCGCGCCCGTCATCATCCTCATGCCGTTCCAAAATCACCGCCCCCGCCCCATCGCCAAATAACACGCAGGTCGTGCGGTCATTCCAATCAATCAGTGAGGACATTTTTTCGGCGCCAATCACCAAAATGCGCCGCGCCATATTGGTTTGGATCATGGAATTGGCCACGCTCAACGCATAAACAAAACCCGAGCACACGGCCTGCACGTCAAAGGCCGGGCCGGGTTTGAGTTTGAGGGCCGATTGAACCTGTACCGCGACAGAAGGAAACGAACGATCGGGCGTGGTGGTGGCCACAATCACGCCGTCAATATCTGCTGCCTCACAATTGGCTGCCTCAAGGGCGCGCCGCGCGGCCTCAATCGCCATAAACGACGTCGGCTCCCCGTCCCCCGCAATGTGGCGGGCGCGAATGCCCGTGCGTTGAGTGATCCATTCATCACTCGTATCCACCTGTTTGGCCAGCTCATCATTGGTTAAAATACGCTGAGGCAGGTAAGACCCGGTAGAGCGTATGACGGAGCGCGCAGCCATTATCCGACTTCCTTTTTCAGGCACGCATAATCTTTTTGAGATGCCTCCTGAGTCGCACCCGTTGGGTCGCCTGTTACCCCTTCTTTTAACTTGGCTGCACGCAGTTCCGCGTCATGAATTTGCGATTCTTGTTTTAACACTTCGGCAATTTCCACGGCCACACGACGGTTAAAATTGCGGGCAGCCAGTTCGGACGCATAGCGAATGGCATTGGCAAATC
>JBDHTT010000119.1:0-3550 GCA_039808785.1 Alphaproteobacteria bacterium | reverse complement strand
CGCTGAGGAATGTATATTGCGGCACTTCGAGATTTTTGGGTGCGGGACCCTTACGAATACGGCCCGACGTATCATAGACCGACCCGTGGCAGGGGCAGAACCATCCGTCATATTCCCCGCGCGTATCCCCCGTTTTCTGACCCAGCGGTACGCATCCCAAATGGGTGCAAACGCCAATGACGATGAGCCATTCCGGCTTTTTCACGCGGTCGGAATCGCTTTGCTTATCGCGCAAAGTTTGCACGTCAATATCCTGTGCTTCTTTGATTTCCTCCGCTGTACGGCGACGAATAAACACCGGTTTTCCGCGCCACATCACGGTCATGGACTGGCCCACCTGAAGCTGGGACAAATCAACCTCGGTGGTGGACATAGCCAGCGTATCGGCGGCCGGATTCATCTGATCAACCAATGGCCACGCTACCGATCCCACGCCCACCGCAGCCATGGCCCCCGCGGTCATAAAGAGAAAATCGCGCCGTGACCCGCCGCCGCAACATTCGCCTTGGCTCGGCCCTTGGTTCGGGGAATTTTGACAGCATTCGTGTGAGTTTTTTTCTGTTTGAGGTGCGGACTCGCAAGATCCGCCGCCGCAACATGAGGATGAATGATCGTGTGTGGACATCTATGTCTCTTAAATCAATTTTGAGTTGAATGACGCAAGGATTAATAAATTAACCCATTCAATAAATCATCTTAGCAGCAAAATAAAGCCCCTTTTTGATTTGAGAATCATTTTCATGCTTTTCGGCAACAGTGGCAAAAATGCATTCATTGTGCACAATTTGATTATACGTAATTAAAGTGCTAAAATGGAAACTTGGTGATTTTTGAAAAGTTACCGAATAAACTGATAAAAAGACTTGAAAAATCGAGACGTTAGCTGTATAAAGCCCACACTTCACATACAGGATAGAGTTTGGAGACTGCTGTGTTGCAGGAGTTCCCTAACTTAACCGGTGTGACGAGATTGTTCGTCATCACTCCCTGTAGAGGATTAACCGGATAAAAGGAGAAACTATATGACTATGCCTAAATTTACTATGCGTGAATTGCTCGAAGCGGGGGTCCATTTCGGACACAACACGCGCCGCTGGAATCCTCAAATGCGCCCCTATATTTTCGGCGTGCGCAACGGAATCCATATTCTGGATTTGCAACAAACCGTACCGATGCTGGATTTGGCATTGCGGACGATTCGTGAGATTGCGGCCAATGGCGGTCGTGTGCTGTTCGTTGGGACGAAACGTCAGGCTCAAGACAAGATTGCAGAGGCTGCTAAACGTTGTGGCCAATATTACGTAAATCACCGTTGGCTCGGTGGGATGCTAACCAACTGGAAAACCGTTACCAATTCGATCAATCGTTTGAAAGAATTACAGGCGATTTTTGCCCAGGAAAAACCAAAATACACCAAAAAAGAAATTTTGATGCTGCGCCGTGAGATGGAAAAACTAGAGCTTTCTATTGGCGGAATTAAGGATATGGCCGGTCAACCCGATGCGATTTTCATTATTGACACCAATAAAGAAGATATCGCGGTGAAGGAAGCCAATAAACTCGGCATTCCCGTGATCGCCATTATCGATAGCAACAGCACCCCCGCAGGGATTGATTATCCTATCCCCGGTAATGATGATGCGTTGCGCGCGATTGAGCTTTATTGCGACCTCGTATCCTCCGCCGTATTGGATGGAATTCAGGCCGAAATGGCATCAAGCGGCGTAGATTTAGGCGCGTCCGAAACCGTGGAAGTGACACTTCCTGCGGCGGCCAACGAAGAATCGTCTGCGCCTGAAAAAGCGGCCGCATCGGCATAATCTTAAGGATCAGATTCGGTCAGTGCGTTGACTTGACCACGGCCGGATGTGACTTAGTATTCATGTGTTTTATTTAAGAATGATTTAATATTTTTTTGACAGAGGTAGTAAAATGGCTGATGTAACCGCATCGATGGTAAAGGAATTGCGCGAAAAAACCGGCGCAGGCATGATGGATGCCAAAAATGCGTTGGTGGAATGCCAAGGCGACATGGAAAATGCCGTCGATTGGTTGCGTAAAAAAGGTCTGGCCAAGGCCGCGAAAAAATCAGGACGCACCACCGCCGAAGGTTTGGTCGCCGTAACTTGTGCTGCCAATGGGCTTGAGGCCGCGATGGTTGAGATTAATGCGGAAACTGATTTTGTGGCCCGTAACGAAACCTTCCAAAACTTTGCACAAAAATCTGCGCAATTGGCCCTTTCCACGGATGGAGCAATCGAGTCTCTCTCTCATGCCGATTGTGAAAACGGTAAAACCACGGCAGAAGTTTTGACCGGTTTGATCGCCACGATTGGTGAAAATATGGCCCTGCGTCGCAGTGTAAAACTCGCTGTGCAACAAGGGTATGTGGCTAGCTATGTGCATAACGCGATTGCTCCTAATCTCGGGAAAATCGGGGTTTTGGTGGCTCTTGAGTCTGCGGCACCTGCTGCTACGCTTCAGGCACTTGGTAAACAATTGGCTATGCATGTGGCAGCGGCTTCTCCAGAGTTCTTGGATATTGCCAGCGTTGATCCGGCAGCCATTGAACGTGAGAAAAATGTGCAGCGCGAAACTGCCAAGGCCTCCGGCAAACCCGCAGACATTATTGAAAAAATGTTGGACGGCCGTATGCGTAAATATTATGAGGAAGTTTGCCTGATGGAGCAAACCTTCATCATGGATCCCGATACAAAAATTGCTGCCTTGCTGGAAAAATCAGGCAAAGAAGCTGGATCACCGATTAAATTGATTGGCTTTGCCCGCTATGTTTTGGGTGAAGGCATTCAAAAAGAAGAAACCGATTTCGCCGCCGAAGTTGCCGCCGCAGTTAACGGATAATCTGATCTTGGCTTTACCTGTGATAGAATTTTGCCGCCAATCTCAATAATCCGAGGTTGGCGGTTTTTATAGTCGCGTGTTAGACCATTTTTAGGTTATGTATAATTAAAAAAATGATCTAACTCTTTGTTTTGTCACATTTTATTGAGATTAACCGGCTTCCACTTAATCGTAAAATGCTCTAATATACCGAAATAATATGGTTTTTAGTCAAATATCGCAGCATCGTAATCGACAGGTTCCATGACTCTTTGCCCCACCAATCATTTTCTCACCCGGCCTTTATGGGCGCCTGACATCAAAAGCGATGTTGAGCCGCGGAAAATTTCCATCCAACGGGGACAGTTTATTGATCCGGCGCGCGCGGGGCGAATGATTCCCTATAAACTCTATATCCCCGAAACCGCGCCCGCTAAAACTGAAAAACTCCCGGTTATTCTATGGTCTCATGGTTTGGGGGGGAGCCGGGACGGGGCGGGGTTTATCTCACGATTTGTTGCGGCCCACGGTTATATCATCCTGCATGTTCAACATGCGGGCACCGATTCGGGGTTGTGGGAGGGAAAGCCGGGGCATCCTTGGGATATCATCAAATCAACGCATATTCCGCGTCATGCAACGCTCAATCGCTTAAAAGACATTCCTTTCGTGCTGGACCGGCTCCCCCAAATGGAGTGCGCGGATTTAA
>JBDHTT010000118.1:0-3799 GCA_039808785.1 Alphaproteobacteria bacterium | reverse complement strand
CTAGAGCTTTCCATGACGCGCAATTCGGGTGGCGGAGAATTCGTGGAACGTCGCGATTACCCGCCGGAAATCGAAAGTGTTTTGAAAAAATTGCGCGAATTGAAGGACAAAGGCTATCGGTAATATCACATATACAGTATTTATATGAACCCATTCAGAATCCCTCTGCGGCTAAAGATTTTTAGGGGATTTTGAGAACCGTAACGGAACGTACATAGGGGTACTTGAGTAACGGAAGCGCAAAAATCCCCTAAAAAGCTAACGCTGCGGAGGGATTATGGATGGGTAAAACACCAACCCGCTGCGAGGAGGAACAAGCAGCGGGTTACAGAAGGAGGGTTTATCAACTTAAGCGGTGTTAAGGGGACATGGAGTGAAACTCTGTATCCTAACCTTCTTTAATCATCGCATAGAATTGTGGCAAAATTTTGGGCGATGCGTGCCTTAATCATGCCATATTGTTTAAAATCACTTCTTTATGGAATAATATATGAGCCACCATCGCCGCCAATCAACCAACCATATCTGGATGACGGAACCGGTGCGGTTTCACTGCAACGTGCAAACCATGCCGACCAACACCTACCAAAGCCCCGACAATCAAAGCATTGAGGATATTCAATCCCGCGCCGTATCTGAATTCCGCACATTGCGCGACCGTTTAATCGCGGCGGGGATCACGGTCACCACAACATTGGGGGAAGCCGATTCGCCCGATGATATTTTCCCCAATTGGGCATCAACCCATATTCTGGATAATGGGGAGCGTGTGGTGGTGTATTACCCGATGTTGAATGAGAATCGGCGGCTGGAGCGGCGCGATTTTATGAAAGATCTGCTGGAACGCACCTACCATGTGGAACTTGACCTCACACACCATGAGTCGCACAACCGCGCGTTAGAGGGGACCTCGGTCCTGTGGATGGACCGACTCAATATGGTGGCTTATTGCTCGCTCTCCGCCCGCACCGATACGGAATTGGCGCAGCAATGGTGTGGCCATATGGGATATGATTTTGTGCCGTTTGAAACAAAAAACCATGCCGATAAGCCGGTTTATCATACCGATGTCATGATGTCGATCGGCACTAAGTTTGCCGTTATCTGCTATGAGTGTATTTTGCCCGACTATCGAGATCACGTGCGCGCTATCTTGTCCAAAAGCGGGAGAGAAATTATCGAAATTGATATGCGCCAACTTCGGGCTTTTTGTGGCAATATTCTGGAGCTTGTCTCAAAAGACGGAGAGTTTAAATTGGTGATGTCGCAATCGGCCTATGACGCCTATAGTCCCGATCAAATTGCGATCTTTCGGAAATATGTCACTGAGATTATCACCGCCCCCCTCACCACCATCCAAACCTATGGCGGCGGCGCCGCAAGATGCATGATAATGGAGTTGTTTTAGGAGGGTGTCATACAAATTAAAGCATTTAAGTTTATCGATCAAGCGTAAAAAGAATATAAGAATAGCTGGTTTGAACGTGCTCCCCAGTTTGAGGGTCGATATTGTTAGATGACTCCATTTCTTGGGCTCTCCCCTGCTGTATAACCACAAAGCCTGCCTTTTTTGCAGTTATAGTGAGGCTTTTCTCATCTGCAAAATGAATTATATGCCCTGCTCTTTCAGGTAAAGTGTATTCAGCAATACCTTTTCTTTTATCCAGCCAACGCATTTGCCTTCTATTATAATCGTCATGATTTCTTGCGCTTATCATAGCCACAGAATCATTTCTGGCATCCAGCGCGCAACTGAAAATATGCATTAACGCTTTTTTGTGCGCGTCATCAAGTAAATGCCATGTTCTATGTATACTCGCTATCCGAGCTATGGGCATACTACCAGTTGCAACCCCCAGGGCACGATAATCATGCGGTACAACTATAAGCCTTGGATCTTGACCAGCTGCGAAGGCACTTAATTCAAAATCTTGTTGAATATGGCCAATAGCTCTAAGGGAATTTTCATTTAAAATGACCCTTTTTATCCCAGCATGCAGCATGGCTCTAGTATCCCTACCTTCGCCTGCGCAAAGCTCCAATCCAACCACATCCGTTAGGGTGTCCTTAGAAGGATCAAATGGCTTTTCAGGGAGTATGCCCATATCCCTTGCTTTGTCTAGCAACTCCAAGCAAGCTTTACTTGGGTCTTGTCCAAATATATTGGTATCTAAATACCTTTTATCCCAGTATGCTATCGATCTAAGTTCTTCATCTTGAGTATCTTTTCTGAAATCTACTGCTGGTTGCATTATACTCGGTATAACAACTGCATTCATATTTTAATATCCCTTCTATTATACTTGTTTTGCAACATTATCCCAAGCAATCTCAAAGAGGGTTCTGTAACCATCCGCAAAAGAGGCTTGTTCAATGACCGTAACTTCCACATCATTATCCAAAAAGTTTATAAAAGCTAATTTATTGTGGTAAGCATAGAATGATTTATCATTAAATAACTCCTCCGGGAACCATTTATACTGTGCATAATCCTTGGCAGGGAAATTATGATCACCTTCTTTTATGATGATTCTTACATCCATAAGTGCCTTATGTTGCGTCATGCGATCAGTATGAATTTGCCATTTTTCTTTGCCCATCCATTTGACCCAATTTTCATGAACCACATTGGATAAATAAATTTTGGTCGGGTGCAAAATACTCCCATATTTCATAGCCGTGAGGAAGACATCGTCCAAGAATGCACTGAATCCATCTGCGCCACGGTAGGTTTGAATATAATTTGTTCTAAGGCGTATTCCCTCCATCGCCAAAAATTCAATGCCGGCACCTTCAAAGGTGCGTTGGATGATTTCCAGCGTACTGGTGCGCGCTTGGGTAATTCCGTTTTCGATACTTCCTATGGAGGTCGCCGAAATATCGGTACGATCGGCGAGGTCGCCTTGCGACCATCCCAAAATGCCACGTGCTCCGCGTATCTGTGCCGTCGTAATCATTCCGTCCCCGAGTTTTTTAAGAGTAAGACTTATCTTTAGTCCAACTTGGTATAAAGTGAAAGTAAAAAATTTGCAAGCAAATTATGGGAAAATTTCGGCGGTTTTTATAATTATTTTTTGTCGCACCCTCGGGCCCTTGTTTTCCGGGGGTTTTTATATATTCAATAAGTTTAAATTAATAAAAATTCATGTGCTCTCAGAAAACGGGTTTAATTTTAAATGCGCCAACAGGTAATTTTTTAATGCCTGGATCCGCTTTGAATGCCTGCGTTCCTCTTGATACACAAAATAAACCGCGATGTCTTCGCTGCGCCAATCGGGCAGGATCACCTCTAAATCCTCACGCATTTTATCCCCGCGCACCATAAAGCCGGGCAGCGCGGCGATTCCCGCACCCGCACGCACGGCAGCGGCGATCGAGCTCAAAGAATTCATCAGAATCAGATTTTGATTGTGGTCAAATTCAATCCCCGCCGCATCCGTCCACCAATTGGGGTTTTTGAACGGCACCAGCGATTGATCGGGATAGGCGAGGCACGTATGATGCGCCAGATCGGTAATGTCACGCGGCGTGCCGTGTTCGGCCAGATAATCGCGGTGCGCGCATAAACACAGATGAAAACTGCCCAGCCGAGATTGAATGAGGTCGGCCTGATCCGGCTCATGCAACCGCAGGGCGACATCGGCCTCTCGCAGGCTCAAATTGAAAATCCGGTCATCGAGCAATAAAGTGAGCAAAATATCCCGGTTTTGATCATGAAATTTCGGAATGAGCGGCGCAAACCACGATGTCGCCAAAAATTCCGGCATGGTAATGCTCAGCGGCCCATGCCCCCCTTCAC
>JBDHTT010000117.1:0-3809 GCA_039808785.1 Alphaproteobacteria bacterium | reverse complement strand
GTCTTGAGGCGGTGGTTGCGAAGAAAAATGAGGAAATTGTTCAGTTGCAAGATAGACTGGCAATGGTTGAAAAAAATGCAAATCTCAGTATGGAATCGCAAAGACAGGCCGCAGCCGATGCGAAAAATGTGCAGTCTGAACAAGATCGTTTAATGAGCTCTTTAAAAGAGGATCTTGCTGCGCGTTCAGCTGAGTTGCGGGAGGCTGAGGCTCGTTTATATGATGCCAACATAAAAAATGCAGAGCAGCAAAAAAATATTGCAAGTTTAACCAATCAGGTAGCGCAAGCCCAAAAATTGGCGAATGATTATGCCGCCAGAGCTGCCTCTGTGCAGCCATCCTACGGGACGGAAGCCGCTCCGGCACAGGCGGCTGCAAATCAGCCGCTTGCAAATCAAGTTGTCTCTGCGGTGCCTGCTCCTGTCCCTGCCACTCCGGCACCGACCTTTTCTCCGCAATATCCGAGTGCGGATGACTATGCGCGCTTGATGGGGGAAGCGGGTATTCAACTCGTGAGCGGTGTGCAGGATAATTCAGAAGCGTCCGCGGCAAATGGTCGGTCGGCGCATCAATATAACTGGAAAACCCAGCAGTTGGATGGAAAGCTGATCTCCTATCAAGTTTCCAACAGGTCGGAATTTGATCAGGAGGTTCGTGCCTATCTTGATCAGAGCAAAAAATCTTGCTCTGGTGATTTTGCTGCGGCGCCTTCAGATGCTCAGGTCTCTGGGGTTGAGTCTGCGCAAGCCTATGAAATTGCCTGCGTGCAAAATAATGGTACACGCTCTGCCGCGCTTTTGTTTACCTATCAAAATGGAATTTATTCTTTGATTTCTTATGAAGGTAAGGCCGAATTTATGTCATTGGCGATGGATGCACGCGATAAAATGACAAAATTAATTCGTTAGAGCATTTTGCGATTAAATGGGGGCCGGTTAATCGTAACAAAATGCGACAAAACAAATGCTTAGACCATTTTTTTTGAGTCTACATAACCTAAAAATGGTCTAGTGCGATCTTGGTATGGTCAACTAGGAGTAGCCCTCACGGTGAGATCGTGAACAAGTTCTTAAAGCGTTTCATATTCTATATCAACAATCTCAAGACTGGTGAGGCCATTCGGGGTTTGAATTTCAACCTGATCACCGATGGTTTTCTTCATTAATGCACGGCCCACCGGGGAAACCCAATTGATTTTACCATTGTCGAGGTCGGCTTCATCCACCCCGACCAGCTTAACCCGATGCTCAATATCATCCTCAGTGATATAGGTCACGGTTGCGCCAAAAAAGACGCGATCTAAACCCTGTTGTTTGCGCGGGTCAACAATTTCAGCTGTCTCTAGTTTTTTTGTAAGATAACGCAGCCGGCGATCAATTTCACGTAGCTTTTTTTTATTATAAAGATAATCGCCGTTCTCTGACCGGTCGCCGTTTCCCGCGGCCCATGACACAATTTCAACAATTTTCGGCCGTTCAATGTGGATAAGTGTGTGAAGCTCTTCGCTCAATGTACTGTGTCCCAACGGAGTCATCAAATTTTTATAACTCAGATTCGCTGGCTCATCCGGTGTGCTATCTTCTGAAGACAATTCATCTGGCTCTTCACTCTCACCATCATCTTTGACAAAGGATTTATTCATGTTGAGTGCTCATCGTTTGGGAAGAAACAAAACAACCGGCACAAAATCATGCCGGTTGTAAAAAATATGATATTATGGGCTTAAGCGCAAATCACCGAGTTTTGCGCATCACAATATGGGGTGGGCGCACAACCATCGGCTTCGGATTCATTGGCCCAACAGGCATTATTATCATTGTTCTGGATATAATAACGAAACTGGTAATCATTCCCGGCGGGTAATTCGAGTGTGACGCTATAGGCTTTGCGTCCCTTTTTCATGGGGGTGGCTTCGGGATTCCAATCATTGAAATCGCCCACCACACACACGCTTTGATACTCATTATCTTGATCAACGGGGACTTCCAACGTGACTTTACAAATATCGCGTTTACGATTATAGGTCTTGATCATAGGCATGGTAGGGTCTCCTTATTCTTATCCTGTTGCTTAACACAAATATAAATTATCTTTTAATCCTACCCCTCTCCTGAATAATTTTCAAGAACATCATTCGAAAATTACTTCGTAAGAATAAGAAAGTGCAAGTCAAAACTTTGTTGACGATAGTGTTTGTAAATCCGTTTGTTTAATCGTGTTTTGATTGGTGAATACAATATAAAGCTTGTTGCCATCCTTTACCAACACGTCTCCGGGTTCAGAGTTTGGAGGCGCGATCTTTTGATAGGTGGAAAGTTTTTGGGACGCGATATCATATACTCTAATCGCATCATTGTAAGTATCGGCAATATAGAATCGCCCGCCACTTTCACCCGGCACATAAGTGAAACCCTGCGCATGCTGCATTAAGGCGTTTGGATAAAGACCATCCTTCAGGCCAAAATCAAACAGCCCGGTTCCGATCAGGGTTTTGATTTTTCCATCCTTTAAAACTCGTAGCGAGGAGGTTTCGGCATCCAGAAAATAGACGGCATCGCCCACGACCTGCAGCGCGCTCGGCTGCGCCAATTCGGCCGATTTTGCCGGGCCGTCGATAATATCTTCGCCGCCATTTCCTGCCAGTAAAGTCACGGTGTTGGATGCAAAATCATAGAGATGCAATTGATGCAGCCCCGCACTGGCGATCACCAATTGCAGCCTGTCAGATGGTTGCCCTTCAGATTTCTGCCCATCTGATCCGGGCATCACCGCCACATCCCATGGCGACGCCAGCGAGATGGTTTTGGCATCGGCATGGTTGAGCATACGGTTCACTCCGCGTTGCCCATTCCCCGCAAGGGTTGTGATGGTTTTGGTCGCCATGTCGATCATCCGCACGGCGTGATTATCTGTGTCGGCCACATAGATTTTATCATTTACCGCCGTCAAACCGCGCGGATGGTTGAATTGGGCGGTGGCGAAATCTCCGTCCTTTAACCCGCGCTGGCCGCCGCCAATGCGGGCGGTTTCCTTCATGTTTTGATCAAAAATCACAATTTGGTTATGCCCCGAATCGGCAACCATAAAGCCCCCGTCATATGGTTTTATGCGCGCGGGAAAGGCAAGCGCAGACTGGCTTTGCGGGGCAGGGGTGAGAGATTTTAAATCACTGTCATTGCTCACAAGTTTCGCAAAACGCATGATGTCGCGGTCAAGGTCATCACGGTGACCTTCGCCGCTGTAACGCGCAATTTCCTCGCCATTGGGGCCAAAGAGAATGAGCGTCGGCCACGCGCGCACGCCCAAACGATTCCATACCGTGAAATCATCATTGATCAGCGGGTGATGAATGCCGAAACGCTGCGCGGCAGACAAAATCCGCGCGTCATTGGCTTCGCCCCTAAATTTTGCGGAATGCACCCCGATGATCAAAAGTTTATTGCCGTATTTTTCCTCTAAATAATTCAAATCCGGCACAATTTGCATGCAATTGATACAGCCATAGGTCCAGAAATCCAGAAGGACCAAGCGGCCATTCATATCTTCGGCGGTGATTGCGCGCGTGGTGTTGAGCCAGCCTTGATGGGGGCTTTTGCCGGAATTTGCGGATGAAGTATTTGCGGAGGCGGGGGCAGCCGTGGGCGATGTCAGCAATTCCGAAATGGGCGCAGAATGCGCAAAATGTGAGAAAAACATCATAAAACCAACCGTATAAAGGAATAGAAATTTGTGCATTTGCCAACCACATATGTTCAGGTGAGGTTAATATAGTTTGGGTGAGTGTGAAAACCAGGGGGCAGGTGAAAGGG
>JBDHTT010000116.1:0-3824 GCA_039808785.1 Alphaproteobacteria bacterium | reverse complement strand
ATTTCATTCATCCGACTTCGATTATTGATCCCCACGCCCAACTGGGTGAAAACATCCGCATTGGGCCGTTTTGCGTGGTGGGGGCGCATGTGCAATTGGGTGATGAGTGCGAATTGAAATCGCATGTGGTGATTGACGGCCGCACCAAAATTGGTGAAGGATGCGTGATTTATCCCTTTGCCTCGCTCGGGGCTGCGCCGCAGGATTTGAAATATCACGGTGAACCGTCTGAACTGATCATCGGGCATCATAACACCATCCGCGAATATTGCACGATGAATCCGGGCACCGAAACCGGAGCCATGAAAACCATTGTCGGTAGTCACGGGTTGTTTATGATGAGCACCCATGTGGCGCATGATTGCGTGATCGGTGATCATGTGATCATGGCGAATAATGCCACATTGGGCGGGCATGTGGAATTGGGTGACCACGTGATTATTGGCGGGTTGGCGGCCGTCCATCAATTTGTGCGCATTGGCCACCACGCGATTATTGGCGGCATGTCGGGGGTTGAGAGTGATGTGATTCCCTATGGCCGCGTGAAGGGAGATCGGGCTTTCCTTGCGGGGTTAAACCTCATTGGGCTTGAGCGAAGCGGGTTTGACAAAACCCAGATTAAAACTTTGCAAAAAGCCTTTGAAAAATTATTTGATGAAAGCGGCACATTGGATGAACGCATTGAGTGCGTGGCCGATGAATTTGCCGCCGAAACATCAGTGGCAGAAATTATTCAATTCGCACGCAGCAAAAAACGTTTTCCCCTATGCAGCCCCCCCAGAAAATAGGCATTATCGCCGGATCAGGAAAACTTCCCGCCATTGCAGAACGGGAACTGACCGCCATGGGCATGAATGTGGCGACATGCCATTTGAATCAGGATTTTTCCATCGGTGAGGCCGGGAGAATCATCCAATATTTTAAAACCCGGCATATTAAGACTCTGATCTTGATCGGGGGTGTCGTTCGGCCAAACTGGCTGAGGGTTAAGACAGACGGGCGCGGCTTTGGCATTATGTGGCGGATTTTGTTTCGTCGGTATGGGGATAATCGGCTGCTCTCCGTCATTCGGCAAGAGCTGGAAAAAGAGGGATTTCAAGTCAAAGGCATTCAGGAATTTTTACCCGCATTGCTGTGCTCCGCGGGGGTTTTAACGAATGTTCAGCCTTCTCCAGTAGATCAAACAGCCATTGATAAGGGGATACGGGAAGCCCGTGCGCATGGCTTGGCGGATCAAGGGCAAAGTATTGTCATGGCTGCAAATTTTGTGGTGGGACGTGAAGATCGCAGCGGCACAGCTGCGTTGATTGAACGGATGGCCAAGCTCAAGGGCGATAAAATTTTGGTGAAGATGGTCAAACCGCAACAGGACCGTGCGCTGGATTTGCCCACCATCGGCCCGGATACGATTGACCAGGCGCACCGCTCAGGGTTTAAGGGCATCGCAGTTAATGCCGGGGCGTGCCTGCTGATTGATCGGGATGAATTGGTCGCGCGGGCCAATAAATACGGGTTGTTTGTGGTGGGCGTGACGTGATCAAAAAACACAACCAAAAGACGTGATTAAAATATGACGCGGAAATTTTTTGTGATAGCGGGGGAGGAATCGGGCGATGTCGTGGGGGCCGATCTGATCCGCGCGATTAAATCACGATTTCCTGATTGCCGCATCAAAGGGATTGGCGGGAATGCCATGTTGGCTGCGGGGCTTGAGGGCTCGCTTTTTCCGATGTCCACACTTTCCATCATGGGGATTGTTGAAATTTTACCGCGTATTCCTGAGTTTTTAAAATTGATCAATCAGACTGTAGCGGCAATTGAAGGGTTTGCGCCCGATGCGGTGGTGACAATTGATAGTCCCGATTTTTGTTTGCGGGTGCAAAAGTCTCTTAAAAACCGACAAAATCAAGCCAAACGCATTCACTATGTCGCCCCCACCGTGTGGGCATGGCGCGCGGGGCGGGCCAAAAAAATTGCGCAATTTCTGGATGGGTTGATGTGCCTGTATCCGTTTGAACCGCCTTTTTTTACGCGGGAAAGGCTGCGCGCCACATTCACGGGCCACCCTGTTCTGTCATCCGGTATTCTTGAGGCGCGGCCCGAGGATTTTTTAAAACATCATGGCATAAACCCGGTTGAAAAGCCGCCGATCATCGGTTTTTTATGCGGATCGCGTAGTCGGGAGCTAGATTTCAGCATTCCGCTCTATCAGAAGATTTTAACGCAGCTGAGGCGGAATTTCCCCGGGATTATTGCGGTTTTTCCGACTTTGCCGCGATTTGTCGAACGATTGAGGCGCGAATTTGGCGACGAAAATGTGATTGTTACTGAGGAGACAGGGGGCGCAAAATTTGCGGCGTTTAAGGCCTGTGACGCGGCCATTGCCGTCTCTGGCACCGTGGCGTTAGAGCTGGCCGTAGCCGGTGTGCCGCATTTATTGGTTTATAAAATGAACGGGATTAGTTGGAACATCGCCAAACTGATCATCCACACCAAATTTGCCCATTTGGGGAATATTTTGTTGAATAATATTGGGGAAAATGGTGCAGTTTATCAGGAGTTTTTGCAGGGCCAAGCAAGGGCGGATCTAATCCTCCCCACACTCACGCATATGCTGGGTAATCCTCAATCACAGAAGGAATTCGCAGATTTATCCCGCCAACTCATCCATCTTCTTCGGCCGCCATCTCCGCATCATATGATTGATTTTATAGAGTCTGTGATTTTACCACCTAAATAATCGTTTGGCCAAAAATCCGATCACAATTCCCAAGATAATATAGGGTAAAAAATTGAGGAAATAAGCCTCCCCAACAGTGTCTTGAGGGCAGACCAAGCGCATGCCGATCCATCCAAACTCACTCACCGCCAATACACCCATGCAGGCCATTAAACAGGGCCGCACAGATGCGCCTTTTTTGATCAATAAAATCACCGCCAAAGCCGGTAATGTTGTGTGAATGGCGGTATTGATCCAACAATAGCTAAACCAGTTTTCACGAATATCTCCCATGCCTTCGAAAAACAGACGGTCAAACATCCACAGCAACTGCACGCATAAAAGGGTAATCGGGACGGCGTAATATTTTTTATAGTCCTGAGAGTTGGGCGTGGAAAGCCAGAAGGTGGCAAGTGCCGATGAAATTCCCGTGGCAAACGCCAATAATAATTCAAAAACATAATCACTGCGATTCAAGGATTGTTGGATGTTTTCGCGTAATCCAATCGTCATCGCAATTGCCGTGGTATAGGTGATTAACAGTAGGATCCATAATAATGCGCGGCGTGTCGTATGAAACCCGCAACAAGGCTTGAGCCCCTGACAAAGCCCGTTGATCATGCCTTCTAGCTGTGGTGGTAAGTCCTCGCTTTGTTTTTGGCCCGAAGAGGGAGGGCTAGAGGGAGGAGTAGGAGGGGAATCAGTCATGTTACGCCAGCTTCTCTTTTAATTTTTTCTTTTAATTTTTGCAGGGCCCGATGCATAGTGACCTTAATCGCCGATTCGCTCATTCCGGTTTTATCAGCGACCTCACGGGTGCTTAGGCCCTCAAGTTTCAGCATTTCAACCACATTTTTTTGCCTTTCCGGCAAACTATTAAGGGCATCCCTCAAATGGGCTTCTTGCTCTTCTTGCTCGCCCTTGTCATCTTGATTCAAATAGTCCGGAATCTCAACGGAATCAAGGGGGACTTGCTTGTTTTCCTGTGCGGCATAATAGCCGCGCAGGAAGTCCGTACGGCGGAAATTGACAATCGCCATCAACCACGGCGTAAAGGGGCGATCTATCTCATAGGTATGAAGGGCTTTATGAACGGAAATCAGAA
>JBDHTT010000115.1:0-3854 GCA_039808785.1 Alphaproteobacteria bacterium | reverse complement strand
TTATAATATGCTGTTCTCACGCCGCAATTTATCGAGTTTGCGCAAAATCATGGATCGTTTGAGTCGCGAGAGATGATCAATAAACAACACGCCATTCAGATGATCAAGCTCGTGCTGAATCACATGGGATTCAAAGTCATGAGCCTCAAATTCCTGACGAACTCCATTAATATCAAGATACTGAACCCGCACGATTTTGGGACGTTCAACATCGGCGAATTGTTGGGGGATGGATAGGCACCCTTCTTGAATGACGCTCGGCTCCTCCGATTTCCAAATAATTTCAGGATTGATCAAAATCTGGGGCTTGCGCGTGGCAGGGTAGTCCTTTTGATAGTGAGCATCCATCACAAAAATTCTATATAATTCGCCAATTTGATTGGACGCAAGCCCCACGCCCGGTGCTTCGTACATTGTATCCACCATATCATGCGCGAGCTTTTTGATTTGCGGCGTGATTGTTTCAATTTTCTGCGCGGTTTGCTTTAAAATCGGGTGGGGAATGGTGATAATCGGAAGGAAAGACATGTATTTTATTTCTAAATTATTTCTAAACAAACTCTAAAACCAAGGACTTTTGCGCACAAACCTAGTATAAGCATAAACATGGAAAAAATTCAAACGATAGATATTTTTTGCCAGATCATTGATAATTTCGGTGATGCGGGCGTGTGCTGGCGGTTGGCGAAAATTATGGCCCGTGATCATCAGATGCGGGTGAATCTATACATTGATCAGCCGCAGATTCTGGAGGCCGTGGCGGCGGCGGAACGAGCGGATTTTCATGAGCTAACCATCAAACCATGGCCGCAAAACCCCGCGGATTACAAGGATTGCGGCGCGATGGTGATTGAGGCATTTGGCTGCATGCTCCCTGATTTTGTGATTGAGTGCATGATGGATAAAAAGCGCGCGGGAGACGCGCCACACTGGGCGCCGCACTGGATTGATCTGGAATATCTCAGCGTGGAAGAATGGGTTAAGGATGCCCATGCAATTAAAAGCACGCACCCCACAACGGGACTCCAAAAAACCTTGTTTTTTCCGGGATTTGAGAGCTGGAGCGGCGGAGTGTTGCGCGAAGCCGATTATAAAACCCGCCATGATCAATTTTTAAACGATTGGCGTGAATTAGAGGCGTTTTGTGAGCGTATTGATATGCCGCAAAATATCCGCGCTATGATCTTAAATCCTGATCACAATAAATCTTTACCCCGCCCGATTTTGATCAGCTATTTTGCCTATAGCGATGCGCCGCTTGAACAATTATTGGACATATGGGCGCATGCAAATCGATCAATCATTTTACTGGCGCCGGTGGCCGATTTTGACGCCTCAAAGCCCGCGCGGGAACGGGGATCTGTACAATTCCATGAAATCCCATTTATGAGTCAGCCAGATTATGACCGATTATTGATGATTTGTGATTTAAATTTTGTCCGTGGGGAGGATTCGTTTGTGCGGGCGCAACTGGCGGGAAAGCCGATGATTTGGGATATTTATAAACAGCCCGATAATGCCCATACCCCTAAATTACGGGCCTTTCTTTCGCAATATTGTCGCAGTTTTAATAAGAATACGCGAGAAACACTTGCCAAATGCTTTGAAATATGGAATGAAAGGGACCTTGAAGACACGGCGGCTTGGCTGTCTATGGTCGATCAGCTTGGCGCAATCAGGCAGGGAGCTGCGGCGTGGGCTGAGTTTTTGATAGAGTCACCGTCCTTGACTGAGCGACTTTTGGCGTTTTGCGGGGCAGACAATAACATAGTTAAATGAAAATAGTAAGGATAAAGTCATGAAAATTGCACAAGATTTAAGAGCCGGAAACGTGGTTTTGCTCGATGGCGAACCCGTGGTGATTCAAAAAGCCGAATATAATAAATCGGGCCGCAACGCCGCCGTGATGAAGTTCAAATTCCGCAAATTATTGAGCGGCGGAAACTCCGAAGGCGTTTATAAAAGCGATGAAAAATTCGAAGATATTATCCTGGAAACCAAGGAAGTTAACTATTCCTACGAAGCCGGTGATATGTATGTCTTTATGGATGCCGAATATAATCAATATGAACTCTCCAAAGACGATATTGAAGGCGTGTTGAAATATTTGGAAGAGCAAATGCCATGCGAAGTCACCTTCTATGAAGGCAAACCAATCTCGATCACGCCGCCGGTTAAAATCGTGCGCGAAGTGATTTACACCGAACCCGCCGTGCGCGGCGACACATCGGGAAAAGTCATGAAACCCGGGCGTTTGCCGACGGGCCATGAAATTCCTGTGCCGGCCTTTGTTGAGATTGGTGATAAGATCGAAATTGATACGCGCACCGATGAATATGTATCGCGTGTGAAATAATTTTAATTCACAGATTTTGAATAAATGATAAGTTTCATGACCCGCATTAGGCGGGTCATCGACTTTGATAAGGAATATACAAATTCAGATGATCATTCTTGGCATAGAAACCAGTTGTGATGAAACGGCGGTGGCGGTGGTTGACGATAACCGCAACGTCCTCTCGCATTTGGTGTTGAGTCAGATTGACATTCATTGCCTCACCGGTGGTGTGGTGCCCGAAGTGGCGGCGCGCGCGCATTTGGATCATCTTGATCGACTGATTCTGGAGGCGATGAAGCAAGCCGATCTGAATTTTTCTGATCTGGACGGCGTCGCCGCGACCTGTGGCCCCGGACTGATCGGCGGTGTGATGGTCGGGATGATGGCCGCGAAATCCGTGGCATTGGCCCATTCCAAGCCGTTTATCGCGGTCAATCATTTGGAAGCCCACGCCCTCACCCCCCGCCTGATCCGCCATATTCCCTTTCCCTATCTGGTGTTGTTGGTATCGGGCGGTCACACGCAAATTTTATTGGCGCAGGATATTGGCCGCTATCAATTATGGGCCACCACGCGTGATGATGCGGTGGGCGAATGTTTTGATAAGTCCGCCAAAATGATGGGCTTGCCCTATCCCGGTGGGCCGCATTTGGAAAAATTGGCCGCGCAATGTGATGATCTTTCCTTGGCACGCGCGCGATATCCCTTGGCCATTCCAATGCAATATTCCAAAGATTTGGCGTTTTCTTTTTCGGGATTGAAGACCGCAGTGCGCCAGATCATTGATCGTGAGAGCGGGGCTGAGGATACGCTCAATCGCGCTTATCTTGCGGCTGCGCTTCAGGATGTGATCGCGCAAACACTGAGTTTACGCGCAACGCAAGCCATGGAAAAATTTATCGCCGCGGGTTATACCACCCATTTGCCGCATGGAGTTCCCCCCGCACTCATCGTCTGTGGCGGCGTATCGGCAAATATGGCTATTCGCAGCGCGTTGGAAAGGGCCGCCCAATCTCAAGGGTTTGAATTAATGGCGCCGCCACTTCAATATTGCACCGATAACGGCGCGATGATTGCCTGGGCGGGGGTGGAGCTTTTGAAGGCAGGACGCACCGCACCACTTAATTTCAAGGCCCGCCCCCGCTGGCCTTTGGAGGAACTATGAATCCCCTCCCCTATTTCTTGATCTCATAAAAATCACTGCCGATACCCGTTTCACGGTCGTGATCTAATCAATCCTGGCACCTCCGATCATAAAAAATAATCCCCCGGCAAAGCGGGGGATTATAAAACCTAACAAAACCAAGTCCTAACCGCCGCATTTTTTCTGCAACGAAGGACAAAAATTGATTACTTACGGATATTAAGTTTGCCGATAATCGCGAGGTAACGCGCGTGATCGACCTTCATCAAATAATCCAGCAATTTACGGCGTTTGGCAACCATGGTCAGGAGTCCGCGGCGGCTGCTGAAATCTTTTTTATTGGTTTCCATGTGTTTGGAAAGATTTAAAATC
>JBDHTT010000114.1:0-3887 GCA_039808785.1 Alphaproteobacteria bacterium | reverse complement strand
CCGAAGATGCCAGTGCCAAGAAGCTGGAGGAAGCGCGAAGTCGCGGCCAGGTCGCCCAATCGCGCGACCTGAACACTTGGATTATCCTTTTGGTGTCAACCTTGCTGGTGGGGTTGGCGGTGCCGCGCATGTTTGCGGATTTTACTGATTTCCTTAAGGATTTATTGGCCAATGCGCATGCCGTACCCGCTAATCCCGGGAGCTTGATGGAGTTGTTCGCCCTGCTCTCGCTCAAATCCCTCAGTTCTTCGGCGATATTTTTCATTGTGTTGTTGATTGCGGCACTGGCCGGGCCGCTCATTCAGGTCGGGCCGCTGGTGGCGCCCGAAGTGCTCAAGCCCGATTTTTCTAAAGTCTCCATCACCAAAGGTTTTGCGCGGCTGTTTTCCCTGCGCTCCATCATGGAATTCATCAAGGGTTTGCTAAAAATCAGCTTTGTGGGCGTGGTGGGCTATGTCTTGGTCGCGCCTTACCTGCAGAATGCCGAGCATTCTATTCTCCTCACCCCGCTTCAGGCGCTGGAGGAAAGCGAAAAATTGGCGGTGCGGATGCTCACGGGGATTTTGGCGGCGTTGTTTGTGATGGCCATGGCCGATTTTATGTTCCAAAAATGGGAATTTTCCAAGCAAATGCGCATGACCAAGCAAGAGGTCAAGGAAGAATACAAACAATCCGAAGGCGATCCGTATATTAAGGGACGATTGAAACAAATGCGCATGGAACGCGCGCGCCGCCGCATGATGCAAAATGTGCCAAAGGCCGATGTGGTGATCACCAACCCGACCCATTTTTCCGTGGCGTTGAAATATGATACCGATGTGGCGGATGCACCCGTGGTGATCGCCAAGGGAATTGACGAAGTGGCGTTGCGCATTCGCAAAGTCGCGAGCGAGCATGATATTATTTTATTCGAAAACCCGCCCCTCGCACGCAGTATCTATGACACGGTAGAGATTGACCAAACCATCCCCGAAGAACTCTATCGCGCCGTCGCTGAGGTAATATCCTACGTTTATAAGAAAAAGGGGAAGGTTAAGTAAGGATCAGGACCTTCATATCCTCAGCACAGCAGTGTCACTCCAATTAAATTTACAGAAATGACTCTGCGGATTTTTAATAATCACCGCCTCATGGTTCAAAATATCGCCTTACATAAGGCCAAAGAGTTTTACCCTCCAAAGCGGCAGCAACTTTAGCAAGATCCCGATTTCCACTGGCTGCAGAAGAGCTATTATTATATGCGAGAACAATGGGCACTCTGGCTAACTTACCACGTGGTGACGAGTGGGGGCCACCTGAATATTTCCCTAGAAACAGGCAATCTAAACCCCGATCCATACCTTCCTTACTTATTGGCTGCCTTTGATCTGCAAGATATGATAAAGCCTTTGCACATGTTGGTCTCAGCCGTTCAATCACTGACACGCTGCCGAAATCTGTTAAAATCTCTACTGGTACAGCAACATCTATCCTGACAACCTCATATCTTGGCCCAGATTCCATGCCACTGGCGCTCGCTGCTGATGGCCCGGAAGAACAATCATCATACAATAATTGGTCTCTAATGCCAAAAAATTTAACTATACCCTGTGGCGTTGACAAATCAACATCCGCTTCACACTCAACCCCGAGACATAATCCCATATATTTAAGCACGGCAGTAATATTGTAAAGTGAGCCCTCCCCCAGCTGAGGAAAATCTAACAATTCTTTTGGAGTTAAGGTAACGAGCTGCCCAATATACTTAATTCTTTTAGCCGCTAGGCAATTTTTTACCCTTACCATCAAATGAGGATGATCAGCAACCCTTTCAAGGAGGGAAGGGTTTCCTACACATTGTTCATAGGCAGTCATGTTTTAATCCTTAATAAATTTTTAATAGTCATTAATTACAGAAAGAGAACGCATATGTCAAGACTCAAGTAAATGGTTAACAAAAAATAAATCTTGCAAATATAAAAGTTTGCTTTATAATTTATAAAAGATGGATTTATATTTGCAAAAAGCTCCTTCACCATGACAGAAATTGAAACGGCACAAATTAATAGGCATATCAAAGTTAGGCTTATCAAGGCGCTTGGAGCCAGTCCCGTTGTCTTCCTAAATGGTCCGCGTCAGGCAGGGAAAAGCACGTTGGTTCAGTCCATCGCCAAAAACGAACACCCCGCCGACTATGTAACTTTTGACAGCACCACCCAGATGGCCGCCGCAGCCACTGCACCGGAGAGTTATCTGAAGGGGCGCAAGGGTGCGTTGATTATTGATGAAGTGCAACTTGTTCCGGAAATTTTTCGGGCTTTAAAGCTTGTTGTTGATGAATTACGCCAAGAGCACGGTTCAAAGCTTTATGGGCGATTTTTACTCACCGGGTCGGCCAATATCATGGCCCTGCCAAAATTATCGGATCCGTTGGTGGGACGCATGAGCATCCTGACTTTATATCCCATCGCAAGCAGCGAAGCCCAGGGCGGGCATGGTGATTTTATTGAACGATTATTCAATGAAAATTTTGAACCGGATCGCACCCGACAGAGCCTGTGCGATGTGATCCGTTCATCGACATTCCCCGAAATATCAGGCGCAGATCACCATAATCGCACCACATGGTTTGATGGATATTTAACAACGATATTACAACGGGATGTGCGCGCACTGGCAGAGATAGACAAGCTTAGCACGCTTCCGAATTTGCTTCGTATTTTGGCAAGTCGTGCGGGCGGATTGATCAATGATGCCGACATTGCGCGTGATGCGGGATTAAACCCTGTAACTTCTCGAAATTATAAGACGTTGTTTAAGATGCTGTTTCTTACCTTTGAACTCGCGCCATGGTATCGCAATGTCGGCAAACGCCTTGTGAAATCACCGAAAGGATATATGATTGATACTCTGCTCCTGTGCCATCTTCTTCAGTATGAATTGGACGATCTGGAGGCAAACAGGCCTGAATTATTCGGCCATGTGTTGGAGAATTTTGTGGCAACGGAGCTTCTCAAACTCATCACATTCCATGATGAGAAAATCGACCTGTTTCATTTTAGAACCGGCGATCACAAAGAGGTTGACTTTGTCCTGCAAAAGCCAAACGGACAATTAGCGGGGATTGAGGTCAAAAAGAACGACCATGTTTCAAAATCTGATTTCAAAGGATTGGAAGAGTTGCAAAGGATGACAGGTGATGATTTCGTCTGTGGCATTGTGCTTTATCGTGGCAAAGATGTTGTGCCGTTTGGCCAAAATTTGTGGGCCGTCCCGATGGGCAATTTATGGCTGTAACCCCCAAAAACATCTTCGCGGAATTTTTGACCAGTGCGACAGAACTTTAAATAGAGGGTTATATGGCGTTCCCGGCAGGAATTGAACCTGCGGCCCCAAGTTTAGGAAACTTGTGCTCTATCCTGCTGAGCTACGGGAACATAGAGCTTGTTAATAATATCTACTCCGGCGTTGGCTTTTTAACGGTTTTTCTGCGCTTCCGCTCCTCACGTACATCTATGTACGCTCTGGTGCGGTTCTCGAAAAACCGCAAAAATCCAACGCCGCAGCGATATTCTTAAACAAGCTCTTATATGCTGTATCAAATATCTATTCAACGCTATTGACGCTTCTAATCTTTCTGCCGGCCCCCTGTCAAGAGTCTCTCACGCTTTTGTGGCTCTTTCACGATGTGCGCGTTGGGTCATCACAAACGCCCCTGCCCCGCACAAGGCCAAAATGGCGGCATGCAGCATGAGGGCAGGTCCGATGCCAAAATGATCCGCGCCCCACCCCATCACCTGGCTTAAGGGGACAAAGCCCAGTGACCCGGCCAGACTCGCGGTTGAAAGAATGGTGGCGCGGCGCGATGACTCGGCCAGTTTGTTAATCGCATCTTGCGCCCGGGGCAT
>JBDHTT010000113.1:0-3917 GCA_039808785.1 Alphaproteobacteria bacterium | reverse complement strand
GGGTCGCGGATGGACAACGTTTATATCCCCGAGCTGCCGCATATGGAATAATTGATCGCTCGGGGAATGTTGTCCCGAGGGCTAATGCTGATACTGTTACAACTCCTGCTGCAGCTACTGCACCAGCATCGACGCCACCGGTTGCGGTGCCTGCGGCGGCGAATGGGGCGGGGGGACAGCCTGCTCCAACTCCGCCTACAGCAGCGGCAGAAAAGCCTGCCGATAAGCCGGCTGTTGCTGCAGCTTCTCAAGCCGCTCAAGGCATCACTGCGGCGCCTCCCGTTGGAAATGTTGCCCCTCCTGGTACTGTGGCGGCGAATAATCCTGAGCTCAAGCCTCAAGTTGCATAGAGTTTTTTACATTCCTTAAGGTTATGAACAAATTTGAAAGCCCCCAGTCGGGGGGCTTTTTTTTAACAGAGGGTATCAGTTCAGAAATGAAATTCTAATCCGATAAATTATCGGCAAAAATCGCGGTGGTGGCTAGGTTGGCCAGAATTTGCGTGATGTCCTTGGCCCCTTCGATAAAATCAAACGGCTTGGGATCGCGCGGGACAATGATTGTGGAGCCCGGGGTAATCATCACGGTGCGATATGACCATAAACTCTCACCAATCGGGGATGCACTGCCGTCCGGGTAAATGATAAAGGCGCGGTCGGCATCGGCATCATGTGTCATGCCTCCTGCTTGATCAATATAATCTTGTGGACCTTGACCGCTGGTAAATCTGAGAGCAACAGGGGAGAGGACTTCGCCTGCAACTCGCACGGTGGATGGACGCTTAGGGATAAAGATTTTATCGCCTTTTTCCAGCAATATATCTTGGTCGGGGTGGATTTTGAGCATCTCTGGGTCTGCCTGAACCGTGAGTCTCCCAAGTGCATGAGAGTTTTTTAAATCCGCAATTAAATCCCGCGCGGCGGCGATCTCTTGATCATTCGGTGCATTAGATTTTTTGGAATTGGATGCGGTGGATAGGGCGCTGGATAATCGTAATTCCAAATCCCGCGCGACATTTTGGAATCGTTGCTCCTCACGGGCGCGTTCACTGGCTCGAGAGAAAATTGTACCGGCAGGATAGGCATCTTGTGTTAATCCCCCGGCGCGCTCCAGCAAAATTCCCAATGTATCCCCAGGCATGAGATCATAGGCACCAGGGCTCTTGACTTCACCCGCAAGGACCACATGCGCGTCGCTTTGGGTGGGTGCGGCTTGGTTGATTCGCACCGTGTCACCCGGGCGCAGGGTAATGGTCTTGGCCGGAGATTTGCCAGAATTTCGTCCCAGGTTGTAAATGGTGCGTTTTGTGTCGGCGAACTCTCTGCTCGAAAGGTCTGTGTTTGAGTGTGTTAAGCTTGTGACCTCAACATGTGTCAAATCTGCGCCCTTAGTGGTGCCATTGGCGGTACTGATTAGCGATGTGATGGGCACACCTGGGGCAATCGGGTAAGCTCCTTCGCGCCCTACGGCACCGCGCAGATAAACAAGATGGTCACGAATAAAGTTTTGGAGACTTTGGAGGCGGTCATCATTGGGGGCAAAGTCGTTCAATTGTGATGACACTGCGATATTATCAAACCTCTGAGTGTCATCCATATCCTTGTTGATGGCTTGGTCGGGTATAGACAAAGATCTGATTTCAGATTTTGAGAATAAATAGACGCGGTCTCCCCCTTTGAGCGACACACGAGTAGAATGATTCACCACGCGCTCGGGTGAAAAGGCGATATAAATGGGACTGAGTTTGGCGGCATCCCACCGTTCAATCACCGCAAATAATGGGTAAATATGTCCGCCAAAAATACGGTCTTTTGCTAAAAGCTGCGTGAGGTCAGGTGTATCGGTCAGCGCATAAACGCCGTTGGCGCGACTTTCGCCCATGAGCTCCACCGATGATTCGGCACGGTCAATGTTGCGACCGACCCATAAAACATCGCCGTCGGTAAAGATTTTTTGACTTAAATCCGTTATGTCGAGGCTCAACTCTGCACCATTTTCTTGTGGGCTGTTTCGTACGTAACGGAGATTGCCCGGCGCGATCACACCGCCCGAAAATAATAATAAATCTTCCAAAGATAAGGCTTGAGATTTGGAGTTGATAATAGCAGACTCCACAGGTGAGGTATTGCTTGTCTCACGTGAAAGTTTCGGCAAAATCTCATAAACGCCTGGGCGCTTGACATCCCCCGCAATGGCCAATGTCGGGCCGATCGGGTCTACCTGAATCACATCACCATCCTTTAATCCCATCGCCAAACTGTTCGATCCGTAAATCAACAGCCCATAAAGATCGACGATCAATTGTGAGTTTGCGCGCAGAATTTTTATCCGTCGCAAAGTTCCGTCTTTATTGACGCCGCCGGCCTTGATCAATGCTTCTTTCAGCGTGGCAAAAGAGGAGAGAAAAACGGGGCCGGGGCGGGATACCTGACCACTCACCATCACCGAGATTTGCCGGGTTTTGCTCACGGATAAAAACACATCACTGTTATAATAATCCCCGATCATTTTTTTAATTTCGTCGCTGACATCCTTGATCTTGCGTCCTTGCGCCTGAATAGGGGCGAGATCCTCTACCACCAGCGTACCGTCGCGTTGTAAGGGGATGGTTTTTGAGAAATTAATCTGCCCACGAATGAGCACATTCACTTCATCACCCGCGCCCAAAATATAATCATCGGCCATTGCTCCTTGGCTTTCGCCCTGGATTTGAGCTTGGCCTTGAATTTGGTTAGGCGCTGCCCTAAGCATATTTTGATCCTGCGAAGACGCAAACAAATCATAGCCGAATTGACGAAGCGGGGAGTGTGTGCGTTGCGCGTAATATTGCTCTAGGGCGGAGGGTTGTGCGGCGCGTCTCTCATTTAACATGAAGGTGCGGCGGGGAGAGTCAGAGCCTGTGCCCTCATATGCGGAGCTAGCTCTTGGTCCATTTGGCGATAAATTTTGGGCATTGGCAGCGGTTTGGGGGCGGGTGAGTAACTCTTCCATCTTCGCATCATTCATATGATCTTCTTTTAACAAGACGGGATTGAGCGCAATTTGATCAGGGGTTAAATATTCCCCAAGTGGTGAGTTAGAGCCGATTTCAGCAGTGGATCCGGCTGGCAAGGCTGTAAAAGATTGCGCCGCTAAAGAGTGGGGTGTGAAGGCAAAAAGGGCAGTGGCAAGGGCCAAATGACTACTCAAGAAACCAAGGAAACTGCGGCTATTAAGGCTGCTATTAAGGGTATGGCCGCGGGCAGAGGAGCGCAAGAATTTGCGCATGAAACTATTCAACATGTTATCAAACTCAAAAAATACGATTCAAAAAATTAAAAGGTCCATTGAAAATTCTAAAAAATCTCGATGGACCAAAAAATTTATACAGGAAATGTAAAATTTTAGGTAGAACAAATGATGCATTTTGCGATTTTCACCTCAAAAAGTGAAAAAAGATAGGGTGTTAAATCCGCAGATATCTAAGATTTTTTAATTTTTTTACTTTTTTTTAAAAAAGATGTTTGACAAGCTCAAACTCTGTATGTATAAAACCGCTCTCTCCGGTGCTTGAGGGGTTCGAAAAAGCGAAATAAATCAAGCACTAGGGGCCCAAAAAGAAATTGTAAAAAAATTGATTTTGGGGGTTGACGACGAAAAAGCAATACGCTATAGTCCGCAAACCTAATCAAAAACGAGAAACAAACTTTGGATCTCGGTGAACAAATCGCCGTAAGGTAAATTTGTGTGGTTCTTAAACATCGTTAAAACAAAGCAAATAGAGAAGATACACAGACAGCAGGTCGTAATTATCGTCATGTTGTTATAAACCTGTCGTTTTGTGTAATCAACTCACGCAGTAATTATTCATGTAAATGAATAATGTTACGCAAGATGCAGGTCTTAAATTAATTTACTTGAGACAAGAACAGAATTGT
>JBDHTT010000112.1:0-4031 GCA_039808785.1 Alphaproteobacteria bacterium | reverse complement strand
CTTTGCCGTGATCCCCAAAAGATGGGTCGTCGAACGCTCTTTCGGGTGGATTGAAAAATGTCGACGATTGTGGAAAAACTGTGAGCGTCATCTTAATACCAGCCTTCACATGACTGTCCTCCCTTCCTCCTTCTCCTCCTTAAAAGATTATGAACAGGCTCTTAGGGGAATAACAAGTATTTATATATTGTTCAATATTTATATATATTTAATAATATTTGATTGTCCAAAAATGTTTCACGTGAAACATTTGCAGTTCAAACAAAGAACAATCTGGTGTTATGGCTATTGGGTTTGGTTGGTGAAATTTTTATAGTGTATAAAAATCCTATAGGCAGCACCGGAGGTAAGGGCTTGGCGGGCCTGCGCGACTGCGGTTTTCAGGTCGGGGCTGTGACCGCTCAGGACCAAACAACAGGCCGCATTGGCCAGAACAAAATCACGATAGGCGGGTTGCGCTGTCTCAGGATGCTCCAATAACTCCATAAAGGCAGCGGCATTATAGGCGGCGTCACCCCCGCGAATATCCTCGATATCATAATTCGGGAGGCCGAAATTCTCTGCCCGCAACTCAAATTCCGTAATCTGACCATTTTCCAATTTTGCCCCATAAGTTGGCCCGGCGAGGCTCACTTCATCCAATCCCGGACTCCCTGCATCCTCCCCACCACCCCGCCCATAGACCACCCAGGCTGCGCGCCGCCCCAGCTGCCTAAGGCTGTGCGCCATCGGCAGCACAAATTCGCGCGCCGAGACCCCGACCAATTGGAACTCAATCTGCGCAGGGTTAAGCAAGGGTCCGAGCAGATTAAAAATCGTTCGAAACCCCAGTTCCCGCCGTATAGCGGCTAGTGGCTTGAGGATTTGATGATGATGGGGGGCCATTAGAAAGCAAAATCCGACCTCCCGCAATGCAGCCTCACATTGCTCCGGGGGCAGCGTCAGATTAACCCCCAGATATTCGAGTAAATCTGCGGCCCCGCTCTTGGAACTGGCGGCGCGGTTGCCGTGTTTGGCCACGGGAACGCCACACCCCGCCACCACAAACGCCACAGCAGTGGAAATGTTGAGCGATCCGGCATAATCCCCGCCAGTGCCACAGCAATCAAGGCTTCCCACCGGGGCGGCAATGGGTGTGGCATATTCCGCGATCAATCGCGCAGCGATGGTGATTTCAGATTCAGTTTCCCCACGCATTGACAGGCCCATCAGCAACGCCCCGATTTGCGCGGGGCTTGCCGCACCCGATAATATGTCAGCAAAGCCTGACTCAAATTGGTCGGTGCTGAAATCTTCGCGGGATCTCAGGTGACAAAGGAGATGTGATAAAGAGTTCATAGTCTGTAATAATTTTACTCTAACAAATATCCAGAAAATTTTTGAGTAACTCCAACCCATGTTCGGTCGCGATGCTTTCGGGGTGGAATTGCACGCCGTGGATAGGGTGGTGGCGGTGCTCAAGGCCCATAATCAATCCATCCGCAGTTTCCGCCGTGACCTGTAAATCCGCAGACAGAGTCTCGCGGTCTACAATCAACGAATGATAGCGCGTAACATTAAAAGGCGATGGGATATTTTTAAAAATACCTGTGTCGGTATGAGTAATGGCGGAAACTTTACCGTGCATCGGAAGCGGAGCGCGGATCACAACCCCACCAAAAGCCTGACCAATAGCCTGATGCCCCAAACACACACCAAGCAACGGCAGATTCAATTGCGCCGCGAGCTTGATGACCTCTAAACATACCCCTGCATGATCAGGGTCGCTGGGGCCCGGTGAAATCACGATGGCTTGAGGGCGGGCCGCAAAAATCTCTGCCGCTGTGCATTCATCATTGCGCACCACATGCGCGACTTGCCCCAATTTGCCAAAATATTGCACGAGGTTGTAAGTAAAACTATCGTAATTATCAATCAAAGTAATCATCTGTTAACACATATCACGGCATCATCATCTACGCTACTCTCTTTTATTATGTCGGCGTCAAATTCGCCTTCAGGTTGGGATTAATTTTGAAATAACAGGCGCCTAGCTGTTTAGTCCCACGGACTAAACAGCTAGCGCATCGGTCATGGGGGGCCGTCAATGAACAATCCCAAGCGATGCAAGATATTTCAAGCATCTTGCATGATGTCATGAAAGGGGTTAATAACACTGTGGATACGGTCAAAAGCATTGATCGGGCGATGGAGGAAACACGCGGCATTGCCACGCAAGTTTTGAAATCAACCGACGGCATGGCCAATTTGGTGCAAACATCAGATCAGTAAATTGAAACTTTCCTCCACGGGTACGAACGCCGCAATGGACAAGGTCGCAAAAGAATATTGGGAGAAGCTTAAGCGGCTTGAAGAGCTGGATGAAGCGTATTATACCAACGACTCACCCCTACTATCCGATGCGCAGTATGATGAGCTGCGGCGCGAAATTGAAGCATTTGAACAGGCTCACCCTGAGCTGATTACCGTACAATCGGCAACGCGTAAAGTAGGCAGCAAGCCGGCCAAGGGGTTTCGCACCATTGTGCATCACGTGCCGATGCTCTCTCTCACCAACGCCATGACGGACGAAGATGTGGCGGATTTCATCACCCGTGTGCGCAATTTTTTATCCATTCCGGACTCAGAAGTGCTTGAGATTTTAGCCGAACCAAAGATTGATGGGCTCTCTTGTAGCCTATATTATGAAGGCGGAGAGTTGATTTATGCTGCAACCCGCGGCGACGGCGAAACGGGGGAGGATATCACCGATAATGTGCGTACAATTGAGTCAATCCCGCAGAATTTAAGCAATAGAAAAGGTGCAAGCGCTGCCCTTTCCATCCCTGACAAAATCGAAATTCGCGGGGAAATTTATATGGACCGCGATGATTTTGCTGCACTCAATGCTGCGCAACAAAAAGTGGGGGGAAAAGTTTTTGCCAATCCGCGCAATGCAGCCGCAGGAAGTGTACGGCAATTGGATGCCGCCATTACCGCCGCCCGTCCGCTCAAATTTTTCGGCTACGCGCTGGGGCTCCATTCACACGAATTTGCCGCCACTCAAGATGGGATCAATCAGGCCTTGAAGGAATGGGGTTTTTCCCAGGCTGAACCACGAAAACTTTGCCGAAATTTAGGAGATATTTTTGAATATTATCACATGGTCGAAACGATCCGCCCTGATTTAAAATATGATATTGACGGAGTGGTGTATAAGGTCAATCGCCTTGATTATCAAACGAGACTAGGGTTTATCGCGCGCGCACCTAGATGGGCGGTTGCACATAAATTTGCCGCCCAACAAGCCCACACCATTGTGCGCGATATCACCGTTCAGGTGGGCCGCACGGGCGCCCTCACCCCCGTAGCGGAGTTGGAGCCAATCACGGTCGGCGGCGTGGTGGTGGGGCGCGCCACGCTGCATAACCGCGATGAAATTGAACGCAAAGATATCCGCATCGGCGACCATGTGATTGTGCAACGCGCGGGTGATGTCATTCCGCAAATTGTGGCGGTGGTGATGGACCAACGCCCCGCCGATTCATCAAAATTCATCTTCCCCGATCATTGCCCGGCTTGCGGTGCTAGGGCAGTGCGGCACGCGGACGAAGTTGTCACCAAATGCACGGGGGGCCTTAGTTGCCCCGCACAAGCGGTGGAGCGATTGAAACATTTCGTTTCCCGTCTCGGCTTTGATATTGAAGGGTTGGGCGCGAAGATTATTGAGGAATTTTATCAGGATCAATTCATCACCAACCCGGCAGAGATCTTTACGCTTGAGGCACGAGACGCCCACTCAATCACGCCGTTACGCAAACGCGCCGGGTGGGGGGATCTATCGGCCAAAAATTTATTTGCGGCCATTGATGCACGGCGCAGCATCAGTTTGCATCGCTTTATTTATGCGTTGGGTATTCCGCAGGTGGGAGAGTCAACCGCCAAAAAACTGGCCGCGCATTACCGCAATTTTTCTGACCTGCGCACATCGTTGCAAAGCGCACAGGATCAAGAATCTGCGGCCTTTGCGGAATTGCTGGAAATTTCAGATA
>JBDHTT010000111.1:0-4233 GCA_039808785.1 Alphaproteobacteria bacterium | reverse complement strand
TGGGGACTCTCAACACTCCCAAAAAGCTGATTTTATTGATTTATGTTACCGAGATGCTCTGCCGCAGTCCCGGCTATGCGCAGTCTCGGGGGCCGATTTCCGCCTGTATGAGACCCCTCCCCTGGCCTCGGTTCAGGATGAGGAAATGCTTAAGGCTCTGGCCTATGGCATGATGGCGATTGAGGGCCCCTATGAAGTCTTTGCGGCGGCCCTCTATCATACTGATTATCATGTCGATCCAGCTGACTCTTCGGCCTCATCACTTTTGAGTATCTCTGATACCGATATCAATTTCGACACTATGCTGCGGACGCGCGATCTGGCGTTTGCCGCCTTATGCGGGGCGGTGATGGCTGCATTTTTGGCGCAGATTCCCATGATTTTGGAGGGTGCGACAGGACTCAAAGCCGCCGGCATCATCGCACATTACAACCCCGCCCTGTGGGATCAGGTCATCATATGCGGCGATATTTCCGCATCGGATCAAGCCAAGCTCAAGGAAAACGGAGCCACCTATTGGTCCCCTGATTGCTCCCCTGAAAATCTCACTCAGACTCCCGATCCCCTACCTCATAATATTCCTTTAAATGGTTATTACGCTGCGCAATGTTTGTGGCATTTATCCAACTCCAAACAAGCACTTTATGACGGCGCGCCGGATAACGGGACTCCAGCCCCGCATGAGGCCAGAATCATGAGAGTAGCATCATGAGGGCGGCATCATGATTCGCGAAGAAGGTTTCACCATCGCCGGCCATTCCCTGATTGCTGCGCGGTGGATAGCGTTGCTCGGCCAAACTCTGGCGGTGCTGATTGCCTATTACAGTTTGCAATTTGAAATCCCGCTGATCCCCTGCCTACTATTCATCATTGCCTCCGGCATCGTGAATAATTATGCGAGTATTAAGGACCATCATCGCCCGATGGAACCGAATAAATCTCTCGCTTACCTCACCTTTGATTCGTTGCAGCTCACTGGTTTGCTCTACCTCACCGGCGGGCTGACCAACCCGTTTTTTGTGTTGTTGATTGCCCCGATTTTGATGGGGTCATCCCTTCTTCCGCGCTGGCATATGTTTGCCTTGCTCTGTGTGGGTATGGCGTCAACCGTCTATCTGTCGATTTACTATGAACCCTTAAAATGGCCCGCCAGCGCAGTGGGGCTGCGTATGGATTCGCTGCGTTTCCACATCGCGATTGAAGCGGTTGCCCTCGGCATCACCCTCATTTTTGCGTCCTATTATGCCTGGCAGGTGGCGGAAGAAAATCGTTCGATGCAAAAGGCAAATTTCGCCGCCCGCACCGCCCTGCTCAAGCAACAGCAATTACAAGCTCTCGGAGCCCAAGCGGCGGCGGCAGTGCATGAGCTCGGTTCACCGCTTGGAACCATCGTCATTATCACCAAGGATTTGGCCACCGACATAAAAACCAAATATCCGGATTTGCAAGAGGACATGACAACACTGGCCACACAGGCCGAACGTTGCCGCCAGATTCTGGCCCATTTCGGCAAAACTCTCAGCAGCGACCCAACCTATATGCGCGAACCCTTGACTTTTCGCCAGATTCTGCGCGACATCGCCGAACAATTTTTGCAAGAACGGCCGGAGGTGCGATTTCGCATGGAGTCTGCTGAAAAAGCCGACCTTATTCAGGTCATTCAAACGCCGGAACTCACTCACGGGCTGGGGGTTTACATTCAAAACGCCATACAATTTGCCCAAACCGAATTAAAAATTTCGGTGGAACGGGAACGCGGGCTGATTATCTCTATCGAAGATGACGGCCCGGGATTCGATTCGCACATTCTGCCGCGCCTTGGGCAACCCTATACCTCCACCCGGATTGAAAGCGGGAAAAACATGGGGCTGGGGGTTTTTATCGCGCAAACTTTGCTGGAGGACACGGGCGCCGAGATTTCTTATAACAATAAAAATTCAGGCGGCGCACAGGTCATTTTGCGCTGGTCAGAGCGAAAAATTAAATTTATGATAAGGTCATAAAATTATAATATAAGAGATTTGATTTTTAGAATATTATCACGAGATATTGCGTAAGGGCACTTCTAAAAACCCCTGGATTGCGGATGAGATACTAGATGAGATACTGGGAGCGAGAAACGCAGGACCGCCGATGTACTTTAAAGTGTACATTGATGTACATGCGGATCCGAGTATCGCAGCGACGCAGGAGATCGCCGCAAGACGGAGGTTTTTAGAAGTGCCCGTAAGGTAAAAGGATAAAATATGACAGACGACCACACACTCAACACCAAGGGCAACCTGATCATTATTGATGATGATGAGGTGCTCTGCACACGGCTGGGTAAAGCCATGGAAAAACGCGGATACGAAGTGCGCACGGCCTTTAGCGTGGCGGACGGCATCAGAATCGCTCACGAATTTGAACCCGAATTCGCGGTGGTGGATTTACGCCTGGCCGATGGCAATGGACTTCAGGTGGTTGATGAACTCCGTAAAAATGTCGAAGATTGCCGAATCATTATGATGACGGCCTATGGCAATATCGCAACGGCTGTGGCTGCGGTCAAGGCCGGGGCGATTGATTATCTCGCCAAACCGGCGGATGCGGATATGATTGAACGCGCCTTGCTGCAAACGGCGGATGACCTAGCTTTCCCTGAACCGCCCGTTGATCCGATGTCGGCAGATCGGGTAAAATGGGAACATATTCTGCGCGTTTATGAACTTTGCAACCGTAACGTATCGGAAACCGCGCGCCGCCTGAAGATGCACCGCCGCACCCTCCAACGCATCCTCACCAAACACGCCCCTAAGGAACAAGATTCGGCGTAGCCTTCACGAGATGTTGAAAATATTGATGATTGGCGGCACCGGATTGGTTGGCCCATATGTGATGCAGGAAATATTTTCTGAACTTCCCGATGCAACGGTCACAACCATCACCCGAAGCGGCCAAAAGCTTTTCACTGAATCAGCCCATAAATTTGATAGAAATGATATTGCTGAGTTTAGCTGTCTACTGCAAAGCCTCGAGCCTAACCATATCATCGATATGATCCCGTTTACAGTTAATGATGCCCATAACACCGCCTCCACAATTGCTAATTTTAATCCGAACATTCCCGTTGTTGCGATTTCTAGTATTGATATTTATTCGGCCTATGCCAAGATCCACAGGACCGAAGATGTCCCCACCCAAACATGTCCGATTACAGAAGACATGACTTTAAGAAAAGAATTGGGGGTTGAGGGCGCGGCATATGATAAGTTGCATGTTGAAAAAACTTATTTTGAAATCTTGCCAAATGTTACGATTCTAAGGTTTCCTGCGACATATGGATGGCCCGATACAACACGTTTCAATCCATATTTAGAGCTTATGTTGAACGGTCAACAGGATATAAAACTTTCCCCACAAAAAGCCGGGTGGAAATTTTCCAGATGCCTCCACAAAAACGCCGCTTATGCTGTATTGAAAGCCCTTCAGCATGAGCCTAAGGGACACAATATTTACAATGTTGCCGAAGAAATCGCCCACTCGGAAATAGATTGGTGTCAAAAGATTGCAAGCTTTTGTGGCTGGCGGGGTCGTATTCTACTTGACGATGAGCTAAACGATGAAGTTGATTTCAAACAAGATTTCTATGTTTGCTCTCAAAAAATTCGAAATGAGTTGGGCTTTTTTGAAAAATATTCGCCTGATGACGGCCTTGCCGAAGCGATCAAACTATTTGCCTTTGAAAAGTTGGGGCGAAATTACAAGAAATGCTATTGACTCTCACCGCCCATAATCTTTTAACTTGCGATGGCGGAATTTATTGAGTCCGGGGCGATAGCTCCCGAACATAATCACGCGCACCGACCGCATGGCGGCATCAAAGGACATGCCGCGTTTTTCCAGCGCATAGAAAAACACCGTGACCAAAATTGAGATAATCAGCGTGGACCAACGCGCATAAAACAGCAAAAAGCAAAACGGAATAATGGCCTTTACGTCAAAATTAAAAAATCGCACCGGCCGCATGGAATTGCGCCAATGCCAGTTAATTTGCTCTTGAAGATCAACAATTTGATTGGCCATGGTGACTTTAACGTGCCTTTTAACAACTTAAAAAAGTATAATATACATTTATATCTTAACATCGTGCTAAATTTCAAATTGATTTGACACTCCCCGCAAAAAATACGATGGTTGGGGCATGAAAGACGGACAACGCGGCAACATCATTTTTTATGTTCTGATCGGGAT
>JBDHTT010000110.1:0-4308 GCA_039808785.1 Alphaproteobacteria bacterium | reverse complement strand
AAAAACTCATTCTTCAACCTTATGCCGAACTTAATCTCTCGGCGCAAAAAGTCGCCGATCAAGACATTGGGGCAGGCATCACCGATGCGCAATTGGGGCTCCAGACCCGCTATGAAATCACCAAACGCATAGCCCCCTATATTGATATTCATTACGGGCAGAAATTCGGCGCCACCAAGTCGATTGCCGAAGATAATCATGAAGATAGCTCCGAAGCCGTCGGATCTATCGGCCTACGTTTTATGTTCTAAACCATTTCATGTCAAAAAGGAGAAACCCATGAAAAAAATGATACTCACAACCGCACTGGCCCTGATCACCGCGACACCGGCGATGGCAAAAGATTACATCATTAAGGAAGTCAGTAATCCTGATGCGAAACAACCTTATTATTTTGATCCTGCTAACCTTACCATCCAACCCGGTGATACGGTGAGCTTTATCAATGCACAGGATGAAATGCATGATGTGATGTTTGTCGAGGTGCCAAAGGGAATAAATGAAATGATCATGAGCCCGATGCATGAGAAAAAAGGCGATAAATTTTCCTATCAGTTCACCGTTCCCGGCACCTATAAATTTCACTGCCATCCGCATGAGAAATTGGGCATGAAAGGGACTTTGATTGTTGGGGCGCCCTCCAAAAAAGGTGAAACTGTCCTGATGGACCATCACAAAATGGCCAAAATCCACGACGTTGCCATGAAAAACGAAGCGAAAGCGTCAGGGGATGTCGCAAAAGGCCCTCAAGGTACAGGCATTATCAAATCGGTTGATGCCGGCGCGCATAAAATCATTGTCAAACATGATCCGATTGCCGAATTGGGCTGGCCGGTGATGACCATGGAATTTGTGGTAGAGCCTGCGGTTGATTTGGGATCAGTCCATGAAGGCGATAAAATCCGCTTTATCCTGAAAGCCAAGGGTGATGAAGACTACAGCATTACTAAAATCCAGAAAAACTAACTCTTACAAACATATGAAAGGAAACCATCATGAAAATATTATTTCTTACATTACTGGCAGCTTTTATGACTCTACCTGCCTTTGCCGCAGACAAACCATTGGATGCAGATTGGTTAAAGCCAGTTGAAGCCAAAAAGGTCTGCATGATCAATAACAAATCATTTGACAAAGACCAGATGGCCATTGAGGTCGCGGGTAAAATCTATTACGGATGCTGCCCGATGTGCAAAGGGATGCTGGAAAAAGATGAAACTCAACGCTCCGCAATTGATCCAGTCAGTGGTAAAGCGGTTGACAAGGCCTCTGCTATTATTGGTGCGGACTCCGATGGTAATACATACTATTTCGAGAATCAGGATAATTTGAAAAAATTTTCCTCTGGTCCCAAACCAGATAAAAAACCTGATGCGGGAATGGGCGGCATGTCAATGCCGATGCAGGGGGCTAAATAACTTAAATAGCAAGAAGGGCCGTATTATAGCAGCCTTTTTTCTGCCTTGGTACAGAGGTGGAGTGAGATATCTGATCCGAGACGAGGCAGGCCGAATTCTCACCCGTCATGGTTACGGCCTTTAATTCCTGCCCTCTTGAATATCGCCCGTGCCATCGACGAGCTGGACTTGGGCCGCTAACCCCACCCACCACCCTATCAGTCGTCAAGCGTTATCGAATCAGGCTTGCGTGATGCTATGCTCACGCACCCGCAGGGCGAGGCCGAAGGCCGAGGGTGATACGAGAATGCTTGACGTGTCCCTACCTGGTTAAAACACCAAACGGCCCCCACGGGGCATGGATGCAAAGAAATATTATGGCCGGATACTCGCTTGATGCTAAGATGTGGGGAAAATACCTCAGAGGTTGAACCTATGCATTCTATAAAATCAGTGTCTTCAGAAAAGATTGCGGTGGCTATATTATTAGCACTTTTCCTGATTTTTTGTGCCAGAAATTACCAGCAAAACACCTATCGAATATCCTATTGGTTATGGGCAGGAATTACTGCCGACGATGCTCCTACAAACTCAGAATTATATGTTTATCAAGGTCTGATAAGTAGCAAAGATGGCATCTCGATATATGAACGCCACGGCCTATACCCCCACCCCATAAAAGCCCAGAAGCTTTACCTCTCCTATAGGCTTGAGGGACGTTTGCCTGACCCACAATTTGTTGTTCAAACCTTCAAAGATACATTGAAGAAATGGGAAAGGCATCCTGTCTTAATAAATGGATTGCAGTTAGATTTTGATTCCCCCACCTCTAAATTGCTCATCTACAGCAATTTCTTGAGTGAGATTAGACACAAGTTGCCGAAGCAATATGAACTAAGTATTACTGGGCTAGGTGATTGGGCGGTTTATGGTGACAAACAGGCTATGCAAGGTATTTCTCAGAACACAAACGAAATAATATTTCAATTATATCAAGGGAGAAAAGAGTTACGTGATGTGGAAACCTATATAAATGCACTTAGCAGGTATCCTTTGCCATACCGAATTGGGTTGCTTGTTGATAGTCCACAGAACAGAAAATATATTGATTTTTTAAGCAAAAATGATAATTTTAACGGGGTCGTTTATTTTATTCAGAAGGGCGTATGAAACCGCGTTTTCTTATTTTTATTTCTTTCGCCTTACTGATCGGAGCAAATGCATATGCCTCTCGTGGGCCACCGCTACCATTCTTTGATATACCCTCATATATAGACCCAGAATACAAGGCGCCAGACTACTCTGAAATGAGCTATGGCCAAAAAACCAAATTCGGCCTTATCCTTCAGCAATATAAATTTGATGCTGGTGCTAAAGAATCCAGTGACGCCGCTGCACGAGCGGCGAGCGAAAAACAGGAGCCCAAAAGCTTCTCCAAATATAGTAAAGCAGCAGAAGCATTTAACAGCGGTGACTATGAGCAAGCCTTAAAAGGCTTTACAGAAATACGTGATGGTTTCTCTATAGGGGAAAAGTTGCGCAGCATAGTGGGCGGCAAAAACTACTCATGGGCGAAAGAGGCAGCCACGTATATGGTGGCTCGATGCCAGTTGATTATGGCTCAGAAAAACTGGGATGGGTATAGCGAACCCGCCAAAACTGTAGATCTGTCCATGCTGCAATCCGCTGATGCTTCCTATCAACAGTATTTGAAGGAATATCCGCAAGGCATGTATGCAAATTCTGCGAGGAATATCCGCAGACGAATTTTCTTTCTTTCGGGTGACCAAGCGGCGCTGGATAAAGGCCTAAAGCAAGCCATGCACAAGACTTTTCCGAGTGCGCCTCAATCACCAGATACGAGCAGTTTTGCTATCGTTGATGAATTTAAAACCCATTTTCACGGCGAAATTGATGTATCGAGCGATTCCCCAATGTTAATTGCATATAGGTTGCTCGGTCAAGAAAAGCCAAATGTTGAAACGGTTGCAGCATTAGAAGTTAGGGAAAAAGATTTTTCTACCTATCCTGGCTTGTTTCGTTATGTCCATGCATTGGCATTATACCAATCAGAGCAATACCAGCAGCTAGTCGAAAAAATACCAGAAGCGGCAATTACAAAGGATGTGCTCTCTCTCAGCACCCAAATTTTGCGCGCTCGAGCATTGCAGCATATCGGTAAACCTGATGAGGCAATCGAGGCGATGCGAAAAATGCATGCTGTCTCATCCGAAGATGCGGTCGAGCTTGAAATTGCCTATTTGAAGATTGATGATGGTGATGGATTGTGGATTTACACCAAAGAATCTCCGCTAAAATCCGAAAAAATACTTAGAAGTATTGCGCAATTTGCATTTACGGATAGCGAACTTGAAGGAGCGGTAGGGAATAAGAAAATTTCTGGCGATAAACGAAAGTTTTTAATGGATGAACTCGCCAAGAGATATGTTCTTACTCAACGTTTTAAGGCAATGAGCGATTTGCTCAATAAGCAATATGGCGGCTTATTCGTGCCCCTAAAATCCTCAGTAACTGCGCTCGCTGCGAACACTGAGAACACCAAAGCTCTCGCTGATGTGGGCGAATTCTTGTACCAAAATTATGTGACCCCAAGCAGTACGGTTGAGGGATACGCTAGCTACTGGTCAGGCGATGCACTGACAGACCTCTCTCCACGCTGTAAGCCGTGCTCAAACTTTAAGGAGCGTACGGCGAATTACAAACCGCCCATAGCCTTCTTCCAGTCGGCTGTAAAAAACTCGATGAAGAGTGGCGAAAAGAGTGAGAGCGAAGCAAAGGCATTGCATTACATTGTACGTTGCGGCAGAGGCGGAGAATTCAGGAATCGCTGTGTTTGGTCATCGGGCTGGGGAGAGCCTGCGGATGACTCTAGCAAAAATGCTTTTATGCG
>JBDHTT010000109.1:0-4334 GCA_039808785.1 Alphaproteobacteria bacterium | reverse complement strand
ACATTCCCGAAGCCGTTCACAATAGCGTTCAGATTGCGCGGCGATGCAGCTATTTCCTCGGTGATGTCGCCCCGATTTTGCCGCCCTTTCAAACTGAGAGCGGATTGGCCGAACCTGAGCAGATTAAAATCGAAGCCCGTAAGGGACTGAACTGGCGGCTTGAAAATTTTGTCCTTAACCGCGCCGAAATTGCGGAATTGGATGAGGTTGAGCGTGATCTCCTCCTCAAATCCTATCGGGATCGTTTGGAATTTGAGCTGGATATTATCAATTCCATGGGCTTTCCGGGCTATTTCTTGATAGTGTCCGATTTTATCACCTGGGCTAAAACCCACCAGATTCCCGTGGGGCCGGGGCGCGGATCGGGTGCCGGGTCGCTGGTGGCCTGGTCCCTCAAAATCACCGATCTTGACCCGCTACGCTTTCACTTGCTGTTTGAGCGTTTCCTCAATCCCGAACGTGTCTCCATGCCCGATTTCGACGTGGATTTTTGCCAATATCGCCGCGACGAAGTCATTGAATATGTCCAACAACGATATGGCCATGACCATGTATCGCAAATTATTACCTTTGGAAAATTACAGGCACGCGCGGTGGTGCGTGATGTTGGGCGCGTGCTCCAGATGCCCTATGGCCAGATTGATAAAATCGCCAAAATGATTCCGGCCAATCCCGCCAACCCTGTGACCTTAGCCGAAGCGTTGGAGGCCGACCCCGAACTGAAAGCCAAGCGAGAAGATGAGCAAATTGACCGCTTGCTTTCTATTGCCCTGAAATTAGAGGGGCTTTACCGCCATGCCTCAACCCATGCCGCCGGCATTATCATTGGTGATCGGCCGCTGCAAAAATTGGTGCCGCTCTATCGTGATCCGCGATCAACCATTCCCGCCACCCAATTCAACATGAAATATGTTGAAAAAGCGGGCTTGGTAAAGTTCGATTTTCTCGGGCTCAAAACCCTCACCGTGATTCAAAAAGCCGTGGATTATATCCGCGACTCCCAAGGGGCGGAGATTGATATCCTCAAAATCCCGCTTGATGATGAAAAAACCTATGCGATGATTTCGGCGGCTAATTCTACGGGGGTCTTTCAGCTGGAAAGTGCGGGAATGCGCGACACGCTGCGCAAAATGAAGCCCAATCGGTTTGAGGATATTATTGCGCTTGTCGCGCTCTATCGCCCAGGCCCCATGGATAACATCCCCAAATATATTGATGTAAAGGAAGGCCGCGAAGCACCGGATTACCTCCATCCCAAGCTCAAACCGATTCTGGAGGAAACCTACGGCATCATGGTCTATCAGGAACAAGTGATGCAAGCCGCACAGATTTTGGCGGGATATACATTGGGCGGTGCGGATTTGCTGCGCCGTGCGATGGGGAAAAAGATCAAGGAGGAAATGGATCAACAATTGGCAATTTTTGTCGAAGGCAGCGGCAAAAATTCCCAGATTTCCCCCGAACGCGCCACCGAAATTTTTGCCCAAATTGAAAAATTTGCGGGCTATGGATTCAACAAATCGCACGCCGCCGCCTATGCGTTGGTGGCCTATCAAACGGCTTGGCTAAAGGCCAATTATCCGGTGGAATTTATGGCCGCGATTATGACGCTCGATATGGGCAACACCGATAAACTTGCGGTTTTTCGCCAGGCACTGCAGCAAATGGACATTCCACTTTTGCTCCCTGATATTAACCTCTCCGGTGTAGAGTTTTTGGTTGAGGGTACTGGGGTGCGCTATGCACTCGCCGCGATTAAGGGCGTGGGGGAGCAAGCAATGCGCGTGCTCATTGCCGAACGCGCACGCGGTGGCCCCTTCTCCTCGCTTGAAGATTTCTTGCAACGCATGGACGCCCGCACCCTCAATAAAAAACAATTTGAAAATCTGGTGGCGGCGGGGGCGTTTGATTCGCTCAATCCTGATCGTGCGCAACTTTTTGAGGCGGCTGAAAAATTGGTGCATTTTGCCTCCGCAATGGCGGAAGAACGCCAAAGCTCGCAAAACAGCCTCTTTGCCATGGAACAAAATCTCTCGCTCGCCATGATCACCAAACAATTGGATAAGGTTGCGCCATGGTCGCCGTTGGAAAAATTATCCTATGAATTTGGGGCGATTGGATTTTATCTCTCGGCCCACCCGCTGGATTCTAAGGCCGCACAGTTAGAGCGCATGCGCATTGTGCGTTTTAACAAACTGGATGACATGCTGGCCGATCGTCCCGTGTGTCGCGTGCAAATGGCGGGGATTCTGCTTAAAAAATCGGAAAAAATTTCGGCAAAATCAGGAAATAAATTCGCGTTTTTAACGCTTTCCGACTCTTCCGGGGTTTATGAGGTGATGTTGTTTTCTGAAATCCTCACCCGATCACGGGAATTTTTGGAAATCGGCAAATCGCTCTTGATCACAGCGGATGCGGAACAAAAGGAAGATCAAATTCGCCTGACGGTTCAGGATATCAAACCGCTTGATGATATGCTGGATCACCGCGTGCATGAAATTGAATTGTGGCTGGATTATGGGCCGGATAAAGTGTTAGATCACGCGCAGCAAATCGAAAAATTAAAAAATTTGCTCGAAGGGGCAGCGGGTGGAAACTCGCATTTTGTCATTAAAATCCTCTCCCCCGCGACACAAAAATTGGTGCGCATTAAACTCTGCGGACGCTATCATATCTCCAACGACCTGCGGCACGAACTTTACCGCTTGCCGGGTCTACGCGCCCTTAATGAGAGTTAATCCATTAAGCCCCCCTTATTATCCTTCGAGCCTTCGGAGCCAATGAGTATAGAGGCTTCTTCTATAAATCAATCACCCCTTCAAATACTTTGGCTGTGGGGCCAGTCATATAGATTCGGTTATTCTCCGCGTTCCATTCGATGATCAAGTCTCCGCCATCCATATGAACGGTGACGGTGCGGTCCGTGTAGCCGCGCCGCATCACGGCAACGGCAGAGGCACAAGCCGCAGACCCGCACGCCATGGTCACGCCCGACCCGCGTTCCCAAACACGCATACGGATATTTGCACGATCTTGCACATGCACAAATTCCACATTGGTGCGCGCGGGGAATAGTTCGAGATGCTCGACCTCTGCGCCGATTTCCTCAATTGGAAAAGACTCAACTTTTGGACCCACAATAAACACGCAATGCGGATTGCCGACATTGACGCAAATCGGCAAATTTTCGGAATCATCAGGGTTAGAGGATGTCGGAATAATAATCGGCACAAACAACGTATCGCATTCATCCTTTAAGGGGATTTGATCCCATTTTAAGCGCGGTTCGCCCATATCCGCGCGAATCAAGTCCCCTTCGACCTTAAAGCACGACACAATCCCGGCGAGTGTCTCTAACCTCATTGAGGCCCTAGGATCCGCTCCAATTTCCTCAAAAAATAATCGTGCCGTACAGCGCGCGGCATTGCCGCAAATTTCAGCCTCTGATCCATCAATATTGAATATTGACATTTTCAAGTCTGCGCATTCACTTTGGCTCAGAATCACCACCTGATCACACCCGATGCCAAACTTGCGATGGGCCAGTGTTTTGGATAATTCATTAAGGTTTTCGAATTGCGGATCGCTTTGATGACGTGTGTCAATCATCACAAAATCATTACCCAAACCATGCATTTTTGTAAATTTAATGGCCATTATTTCGATTCCTTGATTATTTATAATATAAAGGTACCCTACATTATTTACTTGCAGTTTGATTGGCAATAGGGCATAAGCATAATAGTTTTTACCCTGCACATTGTGGATGATGTGCGCCCTTTTGTGGATTGGGTGCCCCGCGTTCGGCGAATTTCGCTCACCGCGGCGATATGTGTTGGTTAATTTAAGGGCGCGTTATATGGTGGCGCACCGGATGGGAAGGCAGTCATGTTTCAATCTTTGACCGAAAAACTGGGCAATGTCTTTGACAAATTGCGCGGCAAGGGCAGCTTGAGTGAAGAAGACGTCAATCTCGCCCTGCGTGAAATCCGCGTGGCGTTGCTTGAGGCCGACGTGGCGCTTCAGGTCGTTAAGGATTTTGTTGAACGCGTGCGCGAAAAATCCATCGGCCAAGATGTCATCAAATCTGTATCCCCCACCCAACAAATTGTGAAAATTGTTCATGATGAAATGGTGGCCTTATTGGGGAGCGAGAATAATGAGCTCGCTATTGACGGAACTCCGCCCGTTGTGGTGTTGATGGCGGGGCTTCAGGGCTCGGGAAAAACCACATCCACCGCCAAAATCGCCAAATATTTAAGCGATAAAAAACGCAAAAAAGTTTTGATGGCCTCGCTTGATACTTACCGCCCTGCGGCACAGGATCAATTGGC
>JBDHTT010000108.1:0-4436 GCA_039808785.1 Alphaproteobacteria bacterium | reverse complement strand
CTTAGACTTAATGGCGGTGGATGTAGTCTATCGATAAAAGTTCTCAGGGGCGATCACAGTTTATCTGGGAAAATACAGCGAATTTTGATTGTTTTTCCTGATTATAAAATGACATTAATTTGAGAAATATGCCCGAAATAAGGGTGCTTTGCAAAGTAAGCTTACTAAAGTTCACGGGAATAATAACAGGGAATTTTGAAATTATGCTGGCATAAGTTTTCTTAAAGTCCTGAAATTAGCCATCAAATGGTTTAAGTTGTTCTGGAAGCGATCGTGTTATAGATCGCTTCCAACAATCACGTAATTATGCGCGGCGGGATGATCCTGCTTAAACCCAAAAACGAGAATTACCGCCCAATCCCGGTCACTAATCCGTCATCGTTTACCATCTCCGGCGTGGTCGTCGTGGTGGGGAGACGGGTTTAAAATCATATATTTTGATTATAGAAATAAAATACCCATAAAAAGCTACAAAATATATCTTGATTAGATTGTATTTATGCTGCTATAAAGAGGTATGTTAGACGCACCTCAAATCCGCGCGGCACGCGCATTACTCAATTGGTCCCGTGAAGATTTAGCCCAGGCATCCGGCCTGTCGGTTCCGGCCTTGGCACGGGTGGAACTTGGCGATGCCCAAGCCCGCCCGGCCACCATGGACCGGATCAAGGCAACCTTCGAAGGCGCTGGTGTCGTCTTTACCGAAGGGTCTGGCGTTCGCTTAAGAACCGAGATTGTCCAAATCTATAAGGGTACGTCCGCTCTCGAAACTTTGTTCAATGAAATTTATACCTTCGCTTCAAAAGCAGGCACGAAGGACGAATTGCTTTGTAGCGGGTTTAGTGGCGAACAGCTTTTTAATAACCTGTCGAAAGAATTTATCCAGCTTCATTCCGAGCGCATGTCCGAACTAGGCGGTATATATTTCAAGACACTGATATCTGAAGATGAAGAAGATAACTACTACTCAGTCAAATACAGCGAATATAGAAAGCTACCAAAAGACTTCTTTCTGGGCGTACCGTTCTACGTCTATGGCAACCATCTAGCGATCATCACGCTTAGCCCCCTCGTACAGGTAATTTTGATTGACGAGAAGAATGTCGCCGAGGTTTATCGCCAACAGTTTAAAGTTTTGTGGGAACAAGCAAAGCCATTAAGCAAAAAAGGTAAAGCCAGCGCATGATCCTGAACCAGAAGCAGCTTCAGCCAAATGTCATCCGGAAAGATAGCCGCTTTTTGGAAGACGTGCTCGCGCTTTTCTCCGGATCTGCCACAGGCAACCTGTACGAATATCTGTATAGCTCACCCGCATCACCAACTGATCCCGTGCGCGGTGAAGAGCTATTGGACGATATCTATGCGGAATGTGATGATTATTACCTCTTTAGAAGCGAAAAAAGGCTAATTAAGCACTTTGCGAACAACCTTTCAGAGATGCTGGGTGATGCCGCTACCTTGATCGACTACGGCCCAGGGCCTGCGCGGTCATTCTTTTATAAGACCTATCCTGTCTTATCTGCACTCCAAAATCCGAACGCCTACATCCCCGTTGATATCTGTCCCGAATATGTCGCTGAATGCAAAGAGGCCGCAAAGGGCATGATGCCGGATTTGTATGTCCACGGAATCGCGGACGATTATTTTGATGCGCGCCTGCACTATGGCTTTTACAAAAATCCGGTCGTGTATTTTACAGGCAGCAGCATTGCCAACTGTCCCGAAATTCCTGGCTACGCTATTCCACACAACACGTTGTCACGTCTTCAACGCATTAAAGGTCAAATTGGCGGACATGGACAACTAGTTATCGGCCATGATCAAAACCAAGACGAACAATCGCTTTTGAGTGCGTATAAAAACCCTGCAGCGGAAAAATTCATTCTGAATTTGCTCGATCGCATCCGACGCGATTTGAACACCTCCTACTTTGATCGCGCTGCATTCGATCATTGGGTTGAGTGGGACGCGGTCAATCATTGCGTCAAACAAGGCGCGATCTTAAACAGGGATGCAACCTTCCGCATTGGAGACCATTCCTTCTCGTTCAAGAAAGGCGATACGCTACACTTCGTCAGTTCGTATAAATATCCGAGAGATCTCTTTATCCAAACCGCGCAGACCGCTGGTTTCACGCATGAGCAAACGTTCTCATTGACCGATAATCCGATGGTCATGCACGTTTTTTCTACCTAATTCCTTCCCGAAATCACCGTTATGAATAATTTATAGACAACAGTTTATAAATTAGCACTGATTACTGGTCTATTTTTGGCTAAAAACCATCCAAAATATAGAAATAGTCATTATATAACAATGATTTAGCCTATATATCTAAAAAATATCTATTTCAGATACAAAAAACTTGACTTTGCACTTTTTATGCTTTATAACCATAACTATGATACGTTTTATAGCTTTTATAGATACATAAAGCGTATTTGTGGGTTAACAACTAGGGGGACTAAATTATGACCGAATTTGAATTTCTGCTGTATGTCGGGACTTTTGCGGCCAGTTTTATGGCTGGGTTTGTAAATATGGCCTACGGCGATCCGATGGGCATGAAACGGGTATACCGCTTTTGTGGGCTTATGAAATAAGCAATTAAATTACAATTTTTAGCGTTGGGGGACGTGAAAATGGAACAAATAATCGAACAACTGAATAATGCGGATCTGCTGGCTGATCTTGAAACCCGCTATGGCGGCGTGATGGGCCAGGCGATTTACGATCAGCTGACACGGGCGAGCTTGCCATCAACTCAGGAACCCGATTGTATGGAAGTCTTGCAGCTCAGCGAAATCGCGCATCGTCTCCGCGCTCATGTCCGCGATCTTATCAAACAATACCGTACTCATGAAAACGTATCCAGAAATTGGCCGCAAAACGTTGTGGCTCTTTTTGACGGGTCGGGCACCAAGGGCGAGATTTTCCGCGCCTATCGTCTCTATAAAAAAATGAATCAGGATTTTCATGCGTTATATGATTTGTGCATGGAAAAAATCAAAGCGCGCGGTTCCGTTTGTATGCGCGGATGGTATGACACGCAGGTCAGCAACGATAGGGCGGGCCGTGCGCGTATGAATTAAAAGTTTCCGCCCCACAAGGTGGGAAGGGTCTCGGCCATGTCTGAAAATGGGTGTGCCGCGCTTTACGCCCCCACAGTGTAAAGCGCGAAAGCGGCGATCAGACATGTGCCGAGGCACCCCCGGGGGTGATGTTTTTGAGTTCAAGGCGTCAGCATAATAGATGCCAAAAATAAAATGTGTGTGGTTTAACAAGTTTTAAGGAGAGAGTTTTAGGGGGAATATGATGAGCATCTCATCATCAATAAATCGTCAGGTTTCTGACGATGATTTAAATATTGCACAGCGCATCCGGCAATTGCGAGCCGTACGCGGTTTGTCGCAAACCGAAGTCGCTGATGCTCTCGGTGTCAGCTTTCAACAATTTCAAAAATACGAACAGGGTCGCAATCGGATTTCGGCGGCGCGCCTAGTATCCATCGCGCGCATTCTGGGCGTAACACCGCACGATATTCTGCATTGGACAGGTGAGCCGACCACACCATCCATGGTCGATCCAAAATGCGTGAGCGTCGACCTCAAAGTCGCCGATCTGTGGCGCCGGATTCAGAGCGATCTTAACGCCCTCGTGCTCATGTTTCAAATGGAACCCACGACCCTCGACCACGTCTTACACCCAGAGATGGGCAGTAAATCCCAAAACCAATTATCGGAGGTAGAAAAATGACTAGTGCATTGATTATAAAGACGATTTTATTTGACAGTTTAAACCAAGAGTTGATATGAATACAACATCCAGAAAACAGGAGATAATATTATGAGCGCACAGTCCAACGTTACTTTCAAAAAAGAAGAATTTTCGACAACCAATACAACGAAGCTTGAAGCGCCCAAGACATGGAAAAATAATGATGCACATTTCACAGCAGCATTGAGCCATCCCTGGTACACGATTATCACTAAGCTCAACGGCTTAATCTCATACGCAACAAATGATTATTTTCGTGCACAGGGCTATCTTCCTGCCTTGATGCCGATTACCTCAGAGGCCGTGACTAGCCCAATGGGACTGGGGAGCAACTCCTTGCCTGTGTCGATCGACCTGTTCGATAAGACAACCTATCTTGCGGATTCGATGCAGTTTCATCTGGAATACATGCTGCGCCAACACCCAGAAGGCGTGTTCTACATCATGCCAACTTTTCGAGGAGAGGATTCAGATGCACGGCACCTCAACCAATTTTTCCATATCGAAGCCGAGTTCTGCGGCAAATTGGATGACCTGATCAAAACGATTGAGGGCCTCCTACGTGCTTATACTGGCTCTATCCTTGGCACAATGGACAAAGATTTTGCTAAGAACGGCCTATCGATGAATCATTTGCAGCGTTTTATGGACGAAAGCAA
>JBDHTT010000107.1:0-4490 GCA_039808785.1 Alphaproteobacteria bacterium | reverse complement strand
AATATCAATACCGGAGGGACTCCGTCCACCGTGTTTTATATCGTCACCGCCAATACCGGGAGCGTGGTCACCGTTGCCACCTTTACGGCGTAAGTTTCGGTATCCGGTACCCTGTACCCTGCCACCCGAAACGGGGGGGGCAGGGTGCTTGATCAATCTTGGGACACAAGCGAGCGCTTGTACCCTGCCACCCGAAACGGGGGGGGCAGGGTGCGGGATTTTGCCGCATATTGTGGGGTCTGGGAAACAAGGCGGGACTCTGGAGTAACCCGTACATTTGTAAGTCACCTAAAGCATTTTGCCAAATAGGGATGCTAGCGCGCCCATTACTATGTATATTATGTGCCCAAGAAGATATGAGTCTTTGCCCATATGAGAGAAAGCCATCCGGATTATCTTTTGCAAGTTGAGCCTCTTTGCTGTGCCAGCCAAAACGTATTCTGGCTACTCTTAAAATAAGCTGTTCAGGAGTTCGTGCAGGCGACAATTTAGCGAAAAAATTAAATATACATTGCATGAGCTTCACTGCTGATTTTATATGTAAAAAGTAACTTTAACATCATTTTTTTATAACTTTTCATGGGAGTTTGTCAAGATTTATATTGCAAAAACTTTACGTTTTTTGATGACATATTTATGGATTCCATGATGCGCCGGGGCCGCTGCCTTGCGGTGGAGTTTTTTTGTAGAGGTCTCTTCGCTGGCGCAATATTTCTCCAAATGCTTGGAGCCTTTCCCCTTCAGTCTCTAATTTGGCTGCGCTGAGCATAGCGTCACGACGATCAGTAAAAACAGTAAGATATTCTTTTTCGATTGATTTCAATGCAAATGGGATGTAGTCTGTTTCCAGAATCTCTTTTAATATGTTGGACCGCTGCTCGGGGGTTCTAATATATCTGCGTATTAAGTCCAACAAATTTTTGCAATGTGTGGCCAGGGCTTGAAAGGCTGTTGGGCTCAGTGAACCTGATTTTTTTTTCTGATCCTTAGGTGATTGAGCTAACGGATTATCTACAGCCGCCGCATCATAATTCCTTTTTAGTGATCGAGGCTTTTGCTGAGGTCGGTCATTTGGTTGGTTATCTAAAAGTCTTCGAAACTCTTTTTTTATAGCATCGATTGATCTACCGAGTTCAGCCTTCTGCTGTGCCTGACCAGCCCTTAAAAATCTATTCCTTCTTTGGTGTTGTTGAGCCGCCGCGTTGCTACTAGTGTTGTTACTAGTAATGATAGTACATATTGCTTGGTATAGTGGGTGCAGTCTTTCTATTTCAGATTCGGGAATATTTTCCGTGCGGCACAATTCTTGTGAGGTTATTTTAAGTAATTCTGAAATGTTCTTTATAATGTCATCATAATTGGACGCTTCAATGACCCGCTTCATGAGTGAGAGCACTTGTTTCTCGGCAGACTTATATTCTGGTTCTGGTATTTCTTGGGAGAATGCTTTTGCGTTGAACGCCGCGCGCGCGGAAGAGGCCCCGGTGTCACCCGTTGGTTGTTGTCTGTTGGACCCCGGTTTTCCGCCATTATGGGGGGCTGCGGACTCGGAGCGGTGGAGTTCATCTGTGAATCCTTGCTCATTTAAGAAGTCTTGAAGAAGATTCGCTAACTCTGGACGAGTGGTCCATTTGCTATTAAGAATATGATTCACAGCGTCATAGAGTGTTAGCAATGCGGTACGATCCGACTTTGAAAATCTGACACGTGTTACATAATTAAAATCAATCAGCTCATTGAGCTTATCAAAAGCTTTCTGCCCGTGTCCGTCTTTATCTACATCTGAAATAAATTGCCTTATGGCGCTGATAATTCTAATGCAGGTGTTAGCGTATGTTTGTTTATATTCTGACAATTTGTGGCCTCGCTATTAATTGCTATAATTATTTTTATATGATGTGATACAGCGTTCTGTCAATAAAAAACTTTATAAGTTTGTAAAATAATTAGCAAAACTTATGTTTTTTAACATGGTTGCGGTACTATCATCAAATTATTGTCAGCATGGGCTTGGGCATCGTACATGGTTTTCCGCAAGCGTTTGGAGATGAGCAAGAATGCGATCAAAGTTTTCAAGACGTTTCTGCATGATATCTCTGTCGTCATCCTTAATAGTTTTGTCTAGATCATCATCTGGATCAATCGCGCGATCAAAGAAACATCTTAATCCTGTAAGCTTGATTAAACATTGTGCTACGCCTAGTGTCAAAGTAGTTTTATCTCTCGTACAATCTCGATTGGGAGGCTGTTGAGCTTTATTAAGAACACAGATTTCAGCTGCGAGGCCTGCTAACTCTGATAATTTGTTACGAAGTGCCGTGGCGGCTTTATTGAAATCCGCCATCGTTTGTATTTGAGAGCATCTCGAATTTCTGGCCATTTTAGATTTCCTTTTGTGTGGGGCGCATATTTTGAGCAAATAAATGATTGATTTGCAATAATCTGTTTCCAGCGTGATTTCAAGACTTAAAATCTCGTTAGAGTATGTTTGGCGTGGATTTTTATAATAATTATGTGGGGCTAGAGCATTTTGCGACTAAGTGGAAGCCGGTTAATCGTAACAAAATACGACAAAGCAAATAGTTAGACCATTTTTTGAGTCTACCTAAACCAAAGATGGTCTAGGATCTGGTTGTGCGTGTTCCTCTTGTGTGGGAATGGGTATTTCCGGCTCCGGGTAGCGCGGAGGAATCATGTATATTTTGATCGTTAATCGATGCACAAAATGTTCGATCAATTGATGGTGGAGTTCGGTTTGCCACCCATTCTCTTGGTCCTGTGGGTCCGGTTGATCAAGAATATTAAGGATAAGGCGGGCCAGTGCCTCTAGCCCTTTTTCTGGTTGGGCCGATGTCGAAGATTGAGGAAGACAATTCCACAAATCAGCTTGCAGCTGGGTTTTCCTCTCATTATAGGGTAATGTCGGCCTTTGGGTAAACTTGCACAAAGAACTGAAGAAATTAGGCAATTCGTTTAGAGGAATTTTGCGTATATTCGAGGATAGAAACTCATTAAATTTCTCGAGGTTATTAGGATAGTGGGGGGGTAATCCGGGTGGTGGGGTGACGATTCTAAAATGTTTATAATATTCTAAGATTTGGGCAGCCCCCCATATCGCAATCGCAGTCCTGTCTTGACCACATCCCACGCTCAGTTCGGGTTGTAGACGCTGACGAGCCTGTTTGATAGATGCGATGGTTTGAAGAGAATCTTTTCCGTCACAGGACCGACAACAAGCCTGAACGAGCCTCTTCAAAATAATGATAGTTGAAGGCTCTGGATTGTCAATGATAGACACTAGTTTTTGATAAATAAACTCTTGCAACTGGGCTAAGATCTCTTTTGGTGGCTCGTCGGATTGAAGGATGACGAGGATTCTTTGCGGATCAAGATGGGTTGCAGAACGTAATTGAGCCGGTGGATGAGTGTAGAAAAACCGTTCTGCGCACCTCTCAGCATTTTTCAAAATTATGTCAGTGTTGGTGGGATTGGTTGCTATTATTATACGAATTATACGAAGCAGATCTAAATAAAATGAAATAACATCGGGTGTAACGGGGGCTGGGGCTGGCGGTTTTGCTGTAGCGAGAAAATCCGAAGCCATAGATTTTGCTGTGGTCATATTACTAATACTCCGGATATCTAGGATGGCCGGCTGATGCTCATCTTTTGTTGTTATAGTCATTCTCATTAAAAATAAGACATTTTTAATGAAAGCCTTCAAATTTAAGATGGGGCACCGGGCAAACTTACGGGCAAGATTTAGACCTTGGCCGCCTCGCTTTGCTCGGTGCAATTTCAAATAAAATACAGTGCCTTATTTTTATTTGAAATCACTATACACACTCCCAGAATAATAAAAATGTTTAACGTAAGATTGGCGAATATGTCAAGAATAATTTCAGGATATTTTAATCACCTCTCAAATTTCGGCTTTTTACAGTTTTTAGAAAGGATTTCACATGAGTTTTAATGATATTGCGATTTGTTCGCGGGCGTTGGTGCGCATTGGCGCGCACCCGATTGCATCGTTTAATGACGGTTCTGCGGCTGCGGAAATTGCCGGAATGCTTTATGCGGGCGTGCGTGATGCGTTGCTTGCGGCCTATGGCTGGGGCTTTGCGGTGAAGGACGCCGCGTTGACGCGCTTAGCGGATCCCCCAAGTGCCGAATTTGATTATGGATTCCAATTGCCCAACGATTTTTTGCGCGCACTCAAGATTTCGACCGCGGCCAATGGTGGGGCCGGTGCATACCAAATTCGTGGGCAAAATTTGCTCTGTTCAGCCGAGCAAGTGCGGTTGACCTATATCTATCAAGTTGAGGAAGAAACATTTCCGCCGCATTTTGTGCGGGCGTTGACATTGGCGTTATCGGCGGAGTTTTGCCTGCCGATCACGGAAAATAGTGCGCGGGCCGAGATTTTATCAAAACAAGCCGACCAAGAATTTGCCCGCGCGCGCCAGATCGACGCCCAACAAGACACCCCC
>JBDHTT010000106.1:0-4763 GCA_039808785.1 Alphaproteobacteria bacterium | reverse complement strand
TTACCACGGACCAAATAATCAGGTAATCTGATCGCTTCGATGCGTTGACCGACCTGGACGTGCTGCGGGTCGGGGCTATAGCGATCGAGACGCCGCGCGTTGGATTGAAGACATTCGACGAACAGAGTTTCGCTCTGCACGCGCCGCTGGAGCTACTGGCCCGGTATGCGCTTTTGCCGAAGGTTCGTCCAGAACAGCGCAAGCTGGCGCGCCTGCAGCTTCTTGCCACGGCAGCCGTGTATCAGATGATCGGGGAACCCGGCGCGCCGCCGTCTCCATGGTATCCGGAGTCGATGACTGAGGCGTGGCCGGCAATTATTGATGCGTTTGACCGGGGCGATCAGACGGACGTTGAACGCGGTATGCATTATGTAGCGGAACGCGCGACGGCGGAGACTATTATCGCGTTTCTGGGCGATCGCATCGTGAAGCGTCTCGGGGCATCACTTCATGCTCCCATCCTATTGGCGTTGCTTTGCAGGGTCGGACCAGAGGCCGCGCGGCTCGTGTTGCCAAAATTGTGGGAGTTTTTGGGTGTTTTAAGTGTTGAGACGGTTGTTGATTGGTGTCGCGCCGGCGTAAACGGGACAGACGCCGCCGTCCCGTTTGCGGAACTCAGATTCGGTCGCGAAATGCACCTGGGCACGCCCAGGGAAGGGGGCATTGTTGCGTTGGTCAAACACGTGGCCGGCAACGGAGCTCTTGATGTCCACCTTGACGCCGTTGCATCGTTGGAACACGGCGATGCCGGCGATTACGACTCGGCATTCGCTACGCTGACCCGGCTGGCGGCATTGTCCATGCTGCAGGAGACCAGTAAAATCGCTCGTTACGGGTGGTCGCATTGTCTCACGATACCCGAAGGCATTTGGTCGATGTCGCGGTGTATGGAATCCAAACAAGGTGCCCTGTCGCTAGCATCAGCTGTCGTTGGCAGCTACCGGAGTGTGTATGGCAGCAACGAATTCCAATACGATTGGATTCCATCCACCACCACATTGTCGCTGTCCGAGGCATTAAGCGTATCGCCAGATGAAGCCGCTGCCGCCGCCTTTCATGCCCCCAGCGCACTGCGCCCAGAGATCGAGACAGAGCTTGCGACGCAAGCGGCTATTCGCAACGATACCCATCTGGTCAAATACACGCTTACATGCCTCAACCTTGGTGCGATGGATCCTGAATTTGCAGCACTCTATCATGCCGCTGCCGCAAACCTGCTTGCCATCTGGTTTAAGGATACTCCGGAAGAGAGTCTATACGCGAACCTGCTTGATGGGCGTGTCTAATCTATGAAATACCGTCACTGTGGTTCGTGTGATCCCGCCGCTCAAGACTGAGGCTCAGTCAACCACTCCGCAATCGGCTTAATCTGGTGATCGGGGTAGAGTGAGGGCACATGCCCGCAATCATCGAATGTGATCACATCCATGGGCGCCCCGATTTTGCGGCGTTGCATTTCCTCCAAAGTTTTGAGCGGAAATAGACTTGAGAGAGCCCCGCGCAGTGCCAAAACCGGTTGCGTGATGCGGTCCCAACACTGCCATAAATTCTCACTCCCCAATGGGTGAGTTTCAAAAACCTCGACAATTTTTGGATCAAAATTGCGGATATATTTGCCCGTCGCGGGGTCAAGTTTTAATGAGGTTTTGGCGAAATGAATCCACATTGCTTCATCCATCGCGCCGCGGGAATAGGCGGTGCCAAGAAACCTCTTCATTATCGGTACGGCGTCTTCAATGCGGTCATAAGCCACATTCATTTTGATCACCATGGCGATAAAATCAAGATCGGCCTGCGGGACATCGGGGCCAATGTCGGAGAGGATTAATTTGCGAATGCGCGCGGACCCGGCCGCCATATGAAACCCCAGCAGTCCGCCCATTGAGACACCAAGCCAGTCACAAGGGCTTTGCGCCGAAATGCCGATACTGTCAAAGGCCGCATGAATATCTTTTAAATATTGCACGAAACAATAATCCTGCGGGTCATCAAACCATGCGCTTTGCCCGCGCCCCGGCATATCAATTGCGATCACGCGCCGCGATAAATGTTGCGCCATATAGCGGCCCAGATAGGCAAAATCCTGTGTGGTGCCGGTGAGGCCATGCACGCAAAATAAGGGCGGTTGTTTCGCGTGCTCATTCGTGTGACCGTCCGTGTGTTCATCGCCCCAGCTCTCAAGATGCAGATCATAAGATTGCCCCGATTTGGTCGTGGTGGTGAAGTAAAATGATGTCATGATTCTAAGCTCTCTTAATGTCGCAGCTTCGCTTGAGCCGTCACCGGCAATTCAGTATTCCAAGTATAACAAAAAAACCTTTAAAAACCATTCGCAAAGCCTAAAAAATCAGTATAATCTGAGGCAAAATAAATTCTATTAGAGTTAGGACCAAATTTATGAACGCTCAATCATCCGTAACACCAAAAGCCGCTCAAAATTCTTGCGATGCGAAAGCCGCCGCTTGTGTGGGCTCCCTCACCACTGATCAACTGCGCGACATGTCGAACGCCATCAGGTTTTTGGCGGCGGATGCGGTGGATCAGGCCAATTCGGGTCACCCCGGTATGCCCATGGGAATGGCCGATGTCGCCACCATCCTGTGGTCAAAATTTTTGAAATTTGATGCGTCCTGCCCCACATGGTTTGACCGTGATCGCTTTATTCTTTCCGGCGGGCATGGGTCTATGTTGCTTTATGCCGTTAATCATTTGACCGGATATAAAAAAATGACAATGGCAGAGATTAAAAATTTCCGTCAGTTACATTCGCTGACTCCCGGGCACCCCGAGGTCATGGCGGATGCGGGGATTGAAATGACCACGGGTCCGCTGGGGCAGGGGATTTCGAGTGCCGTGGGCTTTGCACTCGCTGAACGGATTTTGGCGGCGCGGTTCGGGCAAGACATCATCAATCACAAAACCTATGTTTTTTGTGGGGATGGTGATTTGATGGAGGGGATCTCTCATGAGGCTTGCTCGCTGGCGGGGCATTTGAAGCTGGGCAATTTGATTGTGATGTATGATGATAATGAAATTTCGATTGATGGTGCGACCTCGCTGTCCTTTACCGAGGATGTGCTCAAACGTTTTGAGGCCTATGGCTGGCGGGCGCAGCGCATTAACGGTCATGATTTCGGCGAAATTGAGGCAGCGTTGAGCATGGCGCAAAATAGCGACCGCCCCGTATTGATTGCCTGTAAAACCAAAATTGGTTACGGTGCACCGAATAAACAGGGGACCCACGGCGTGCACGGCTCACCATTGGGGGCTGCGGAAACGGCCGCCGCGCGGGCACATATGAATTGGGCGCATGAACCGTTTACGGTGCCTGAGGACATTGGGCAATTATGGCGGGCTGCGGGATCACGCGCGGCTCAAATGCAAAAAGACTGGCATGAAAATTTGGAAAAATCAGGGCATAAAAATTCCCTCGCGGCTGCGTGTGCGGTTGATATTTCGGCGCAAGTCAAGGATATTTTGGCGGGGCTCAAGGCCGAATTTGCCACTTCCCGGCCCAAATTGGCGACTCGCGCTGCATCGGGTAAGGTGCTGGAGGCTTTGGTGCCTGCGCTGCCGCAGCTCATTGGCGGGTCAGCGGACCTGACTCCGTCCAATAACACGCAAACCAAATCATCGAAGGTGATATCCGCCAATTCAGCCTATGAAGGGCAATATATCCATTACGGCGTGCGCGAATTTGCCATGTGCGCGGTGATGAACGGGTTGGCGTTGCATGGCGGTTGCATCCCCTATGGCGGCACGTTTATGAGCTTTACCGATTATTGCCGCCCGGCCATTCGGTTGGCGGCATTGATGAAACAACGTGTGATTTATGTGATGACTCATGACTCGATTGGTCTTGGGGAGGATGGCCCCACTCACCAGCCGGTTGAACATTTGGCGGCTCTGCGGGCTATCCCCAACCTTTTGGTGTTGCGCCCCTGTGATGCCATGGAAACTTTGGAGGCATGGGAGATTGCGATCAATAACACCACGGGCCCGACAGTGTTGGCATTAACGCGCCAAGCTTTGCCGGCCTTGCGTGCGGAGGCGCAAGAAAACCTCTCGGCGCGCGGGGGGTATGTTATCTCACCCGCTCAAGCCACGCCTAAAGTGGTGATTGCGGCCACGGGGTCGGAGGTATCCCTCGCTGTCGAAGCCCAAAAAATCCTGGAGCAAGATAACATCGCAACGCAAGTTGTCTCCATCCCTTCCTTCGAACTTTTTGCGCAGCAAGATGACTCCTATCGCCAAAAAATCATGGGGGAAAAGGGTGTTGTGCGTGTGGGGGTTGAGGCCGCCATTCGCATGGGATGGGACGCCGTGATCGGATCGGACGGTATCTTTGTCGGCATGAAAGGCTTCGGTGAGTCCGCGCCGGCTGAAGTGCTCTATAAATATTTCGGCATTACGGCGGAGCAAGTTGTCAAGTTGGTTAAGGAAAAACTGGCATAATTTTTTGACCTCTCAACCTATTCATCAACTATTCACCCATATGATTACGAGGATCAGGCCCCATGTCGCAAGCCAAGCAAGCTGTGTATTTGAAGGATTATCAACCCTGCGCGTTCGGGGTTGATCATGTTCATTTGGGCTTTAACATTAAGCCCGCGCATGCGCCCGATCAGGTCATCGTGACTGCCACTGCGCACTATAAAAAATTAGAGTCTGCCGCAGCGGATTTAATGCTGAATGGTGAGTGGATGAGTTTGGTGGAGGTTGCCTTAAATGAGAGAGTTTTGGTGAGTGGTGAGTATGAGCAA
>JBDHTT010000105.1:0-4795 GCA_039808785.1 Alphaproteobacteria bacterium | reverse complement strand
GCTGTCATTCGCGTGCCACGCCCGGCAGCCACCAAAATCACATAAACATCATTGATGGGAGTCATGGCTTCATCATCCGGCCTAGTTATTGTTATAGTTTATTGAGTGCCGCCATAGTCTTACCGAGATCGGCTGAGCGGTCAAGGCTCCAGATCCGCAGCACATTGAGGTAACGTGCCGCATAAATAACAAAAAACCTATTCATGCTCTCTACTGCGGCGTTGGCTTTTTGTGGCATTTCTGCGCTTCCGCTTCTCACATACTCGTAAGTATGCTCCGGTGCGGTTCTCGAAAAACCGCAAAAATCCTGTGCCGCAGCGACATCATGAATAGGTTTTGAAGAATCCTTAACTGGTGCGGTTTCTGGGTCTGCCTCCGTCACATTTTGGCAAAAGACCCAATAGCGCCATAGGCTTGAGTAGTATAAATTCAGCTCTGCCGGGATTTGGGATTTGATCCAGCCGAAGGATTTAAGGAACGAGATATGTGCCGCCCTGTGGGCTTCCATTTCATCAAAACGCATCATCAGCAACTCAAAGAGTTGTTCTTTAAAATTGAGCGCAGGGTCAATAGATGCCGGCTGTAATACGGATTGATCCAAATCTGCAACAATTCGGTGTAAAATTTCAATTTTTTGTGGAAAAACAGCCATAATATCGGCGGCTTTTAACCCGCTATTTTCCGCGATTTCGGCATAGGATACCAATTCCCATGGACGCACAGCCGCCGCCGCCAGTGCAGATTTAACCACTTCCGCCGCGATGCGTTCTGTGTTAGCAGAAGATGGACTTGCCATGGGCTTGCCCATAGCCCCACCCATCGCGCAACGCGGAAAGAGCGGGCGCAGAAGAGATGAGCGCAGAAGAGATGAGCGCAGACGGGAAAAGCATGGATTTAATGAAGCATTCATATTTCAGATATACGCTGATCAAACTTCAAATTCAAGCTTTTGAAATTGAAGCTTTTGCGATATAAAAACGCCTTTTACAATTCACTTTTACAGGTAATTTTTATAGGAAAAATGATGGCACAAAAAAATTTAGATGTGGTTGGGATCGGCAACGCAATTATTGATGCGTTGGCACATGTTGAGGTGGATTTCCTGAAAAACAACCTCCCCGCAGATGTGCAGCCCTATGCCATGACTCTCATTACTGAGACCCAAGCCGATGAAATTTACGGATCGCTCAAAAATTGCACCATCATGCCGGGCGGGTCGGCCGCCAATAGCATTGCGTCCTTCGCGGCACTGGGCGGTCGGGCAGGGTATATCGGTAAAGTGGCCAATGATCAATTGGGGCAAATTTTTACGCATGATTTTCGTGCGCTGGGGATTGAGTTTCACACCAAGCCGCTTGAAGGCGGCCCCGCCACCGCGCGCTGCATGAGCATGATTACCCCGGATGCGCAACGCACCATGTGCACCTATTTGGGGGCATCGGTTGTCTTTGATGAAAAGGACGTGGATGAAGCCCTGATTGCGCGCGCGAATTTGACCTATCTGGAGGGATATTTATTTGACGATCAGCGGGCCAAGGCCGCCTATACACGCGCGGCGGAGCTCACACATCGCCATGGTGGGCGGATTGCACTCTCCCTCTCTGATCCGTTTTGTGTGCATCGTCACCGCGAGGATTTTTTACGATTGATCCATGATCACGTCGATGTTTTATTCGCCAATGAAGAGGAAATGAAGGTTTTGTTGGGATCTTCCGATGTTGATGCGGCACATGCAGAGATTGCCGAATATTGTGATATTGCGGTTGTGACGTTGGGCAAAAACGGGTCACAAATTATCTCAAACGGTGAAAAATATCAGATTGCAGTGGTTGAGCCGACAAAATTAGTGGACACAACCGGCGCGGGTGATGCCTATGCCGCCGGATTTTTGTATGGGATTTCCCAGGGGCATAGCTTGGCTGACTGCGGGCGGATGGGGTCACAATCCGCAGCCCGTATTATCGCACATATCGGTGCCCGACCAACGGGGCAAGTGAGGGCATGAACAGGCTTTTTAAAAACTTTTTAAAATATTTCTTGCAATGCACAGAAAAAGTGCATAAAGTAACCCCCATGAATAAAAATTCCGCCATTCTTCTTAGCAATGTCGTCGTCCTTCTGGGAACGGCGTTGCGGGTTGTTGGCTGATAAGGACTTACAACACAGAATAACCGCAACGCCCCGATCGAAAGAACGGGGTTTTTTATTTGGAAAATTTTTTTAAACTCTTATATGAGCTTGTAAATAAGCTTTACACCTGCGAGGCCAAACATGAGAAAAGCGAATACGACCCCAATGACTCAAGCTCCCATAACCGGAGCCCCCACAGCCGAGGCAACAAAAGCCGTTGAGCCGCAAACCCTGACCGGTGCGCAGATTGTGATTCAGGCATTGGTGGATAATGGCGTTGATACGATTTTCGGGTATCCCGGTGGCGCGGTTTTACCAATTTATGATGCGCTGTTTCAACAGAAGAAAATCCGCCATATTTTGGTGCGTCATGAACAGGCTGCGCTGCATGCCGCTGAGGGCTATGCCCGCTCCACCGGTAAGGTTGGCTGTGCGCTGGTGACATCCGGCCCCGGGGCCACCAATGCGGTGACGGGATTGACTGATGCCATGCTCGATTCCGTTCCGGTTGTGTGTTTTTGCGGTCAAGTGCCGACGTTCCTGATTGGCACCGATGCGTTCCAAGAGGCAGACACCACCGGCATCACCCGCCACTGCACCAAGCAAAATTACCTGGTGCGGCAGGTGGATATGTTGGCGTCCACCATTCACGAAGCGTTTCATGTGGCCAAAAGCGGTCGTCCCGGTCCGGTGGTGATTGATTTGCCCAAAGATGTGCAATTTGCGCCCGGCCCCTATGCCCCCCCGAAAAATGTACCACTGACACGTTATCGGCCACGGACCCAACCGGATATGCGAGAAATTGAAACCGCGATTGAAATGATCGCCCATGCCAAACGCCCCGTATTTTATATTGGCGGCGGTGTGGTCAATGCGGGGGTTGAGGCTACGGAATTACTGACAAAATTTGTGCGTATGACCGGGTATCCGATCACCTCAACCCTGATGGGGCTGGGGGCCTATCCGATGCGTGACCCGCAATTTTTGGGGATGTTGGGGATGCACGGCACGTTTGAGGCCAACTGGGCGATGCATGATTGTGATGTGATGATCAATATCGGCGCGCGGTTTGATGACCGTGTGACGGGCAGATTGGATGCGTTTTCCCCGCATTCACGCAAAATACACATTGATATTGACCCGAGTTCGATCAATAAAATTGTGCGTGTGGATTTGGGCATTGTGGCGGATTGCGGCGCGGCGATTAAGAGCATGATTGAGGTCTGGAAAGAGAAAAATTATAAGCGTGATGAAGAGTCCATAAAAAATTGGTGGGAAAAAATTGAACAGTGGCGGGCGGTCAAATGTTTGAATTACCGCGCAAATGATCAGATTATCAAACCGCAATATGCCCTGCAACGCCTGCAACACGCGATGGATCAGAGCAAACGTGAGTATTTTATCACCACCGAAGTTGGCCAGCATCAAATGTGGGCGGCGCAATTTTTGAAATTTGATCGCCCAAATCATTGGATGACCTCAGGCGGGCTGGGGACCATGGGGTACGGCTTTCCGGCTGCGATTGGCGTACAATTGGCGCATCCCGATGCCTTGGTGGTTGATGTGGCGGGGGAGGCATCCATCCTGATGAATATGCAGGAAATGTCCACGGCGGTGCAATATCGTCTCCCGGTTAAGATTTTTATCCTGAATAATCAATGGATGGGGATGGTGCGGCAATGGCAAGAATTGCTGCATGGGGAGCGTTATTCAAACTCTTATACCGAAAGCTTGCCCGATTTCGTGAAACTGGCCGAAGCCTATGGCGGTATCGGGTTGCGTGCGCAAAGCCCGGAGGAGCTAGACCTTGTGATCGCTGAGATGATGAAAACAGATCGCGTAACGATTGTGGATGTGTGCGTGGATCAAAAGGAAAATTGCTTCCCAATGATCCCAAGTGGTAAGGCGCACAATGAAATGATTCTTTCTGCCGATGCCGAAAAATTTGATAAGACGTTGGTATAAGAAAAGTTTTCTAACCACGAAGAACACGAATGGCACGAAGTTTTTTACTGACATTTGCGGATAAAGAAAAAATGATTTCAAAATTAAAAATTGCATTAGACTCAGATGTAGATACTATTGTTTCGCTTTTGTCTGATATGCAGAGTGAAGTTAGAGAAGTTGAAATCGATAAAAATATAACAAAAGAATCTGTGTCGCGCTCTTTAAAGGAACATGTTTATTGGCTTCTTTTTGAGGATGAGAAACAAAATATTTTTGGGACATGCTATCTTCAGTCTGTTCATAACTATTGGCAAATAGAAAAGCGGTTTTATCTTGGTGGATTTTATATTGTCCCTAGCCATAGGAAACAGGGAAGATTCAAGGAATTAAACCGCCAATTAAAAGAGTGGGCAATTGATCGTGGCGGCGTTCAAATCTATTGCCACATTCATGAAAATAATGAGGAAAGCTTGAATGCATTTGCGGCAGTTAACATAAGGCAAACAGAATATAAATTGTGTGTACACCATTGGGGATAATCTTCGTGAACTTCGTGGTTAATTTATGGGAAGGGATTAAAGGTAAAATATGGTTCGTAAATCGTTACAGGATAAGCATAGTGTCTATGGTGCGGCGCCGGCTGCGGACCCTGTGCTCTCTCATACTCTTACGGTTATTGTGGATAATGAACCGGGGATTTTGGCGCGGGTGGTTGGGT
>JBDHTT010000104.1:0-4810 GCA_039808785.1 Alphaproteobacteria bacterium | reverse complement strand
ACACTATCGCCCACGGATTTGCCAATAAGGGCGCGGGCAATCGGTGCGGTGATCGAGATTTTCCCCTCATCCGCATTGGATTCATAGGCCCCCACGATCTGGAACTTGAGCTCCTCGTCATCTTCCTCATCCACAATCACGACGGTGGCGCCGAATTTAACACTGTCGCCCGAAAGGGTGGTTGGGTTAATGACCTGGGCTACGGAAAGGGCGGCCTCAAGCTCCTGAATACGGCCTTCGATAAAGCTTTGCCGTTCGCGGGCTGCGTGATATTCGGCATTTTCGGATAAATCGCCATGCTCACGGGCTTCGGCGATTGCCTGAATCACCGCCGGACGTTCAACGGATTTGAGGTTTTTGAGCTCTTGCTCTAACCGCTCAAAACCAATATGTGTCATCGGAACCTTGTTCATAATATTTGTCCTATCCTGCATGATCAGCATGCAATCTTTTAAAAAAATAACCCGCCAGTGCGCGGCGGGAGAAAATATGATAGGTGTAATCTATATCGTTCCACTGCGTGCGTCAATCTTTAGATAGCGTGTTGTATGCGTTCAGGTTTTTCAAAGATATTGTAATTTTTTCAGAATTATTGTATGTTTAGTTCATGCAAAAGACGTCCTCCATCTTTTTCTATGCCTCCATCTCCGCCCTCGATTGAGGGTTTATAGCGTTACTCAAAAAATATCGTTATTTGTTAAGATAATTCAAGGCACCCACCTTTGAAGATGGAGAAAATTGTGAAGAATAATAACCCGTTAGAAGTTGCGTTCAAATTAAAAAAACAACGTTATCCGGATGCCATCGTGGCTTTCGCTGCTGGGTCAATTTTTCGTGGGGAGGGCAGCCCCACTTCAGACATAGACTTTATAGTTTTATATGATGATCCCTTTGATGACGTAAAACGTGATACTTACGAATTTGAAGGATGGATCGTTGAAGTTTTTGTCCATACTATACAGGCACAAGATTATTTCTTCGAACAAGATCGAAAATTGGGAATCCCCTCGATGATGAATATGATTCATGAGGGGATAGAGATTCCAAACCCCTGCGAGTTTTCGCAACGACAAAAAGCTAAGGCTAAATATTTGTTGGATCTTGGTCCGGAAAGTCTGAATGATGTGCAAATTCAGCGTGCGCGATATTTCCTGACAAGTTTATTAGATGACCTTGACGGCGTTGCAAAACAAGAGGAACGCTATGCTATTTTAAGCAAAATTTATCTTGAGCTTGCGGATTTTTATTTGCGAGCAAATAAGCAATGGTCGGGCATGGGTAAGGGGGTAATGCGCGCTTTGAATCGTTATTCTCCAGAAATCGCAAGAGAATATCTGGCGGCATTTGGTCTGGCCTTTCAGGGAAAATCAAATGAAAGCTTAAATATTTGTGCCGAAAAAATCTTGCAGCCTTTTGGCGGTAAGTTGACTTATTATGAAGAAAAAGCAGGTCCTGATTGGAAAGTTTTTAGTTCAGAATGAGTGAATTCAGATATAATCGGGAGTATGTTTAAATCAATTTAAGAGAAACACCATGTTCTTTATCATGAAATTGATCTTTGGCGCGGTGATCATCGGCTTAACGGTGGTCATCCATGCTGTGGTGTGTGATTGCACGCTTCGAATCGTGGATAAAAAAGGGGAGGAGGGCGCGCGCAGGCTCGGGCAACTGCGCACGATTCTTACCCTGATTACGGCAGTGTTTTTCATCGGGTCGGCGATCATGGCGGATATTTGGCTTTGGAGCCTTGTCTTTGCCTATCTGGATCCGCAAAATGTAAAAAACACCGAAGATTCGCTTTATTTTGCCACCGTTACCTTTACCACTGTCGGCTATGGCGATATTGTCTTAAGCGAGAAATGGCGCATTCTGGCGGGGACGTGCGCGATTAACGGGATGATTATTTTTGGATGGAGTACTGCTTTTATATTTGAAATTATGGCGAAATTATATCAAAGTGGGCGCATCTACGGCAAAAAATCAGCACATAAGGAAACACCATGACCCAAAATATAAACGCACATGCCACAGTTTCAGACGATTTGAATTTGGATGAGTTGAAATCCGTTATTGATCAAGCCTGGGAGGGACGGGATCAAGTCAATGTCCATGGCCCCCAGGACGTGTTTCAGGCGGTGGAGCGGGCCATCCATCTTCTTGATCGCGGAGAGGTCAGAATCGCCGAAAAAACCGCGCGCGGGTGGGTGGTGAATGACTGGCTTAAAAAGGCGGTTTTGCTGTCGTTTCGCCTTCATCCCAACCGCATGATGGTGGGGAGTGATATCGGCGTTCAATGGTGGGATAAAGTCCCGCTCAAGACCGCACATTGGGGTGTGGGGGAGTTTGGCCAGGCAGGATTTCGCGCGGTTCCCGGCTCAGTTGTGCGGCGCGGGGCCTATGTTGCACCCAATGTTGTGATGATGCCGTCTTTTGTGAATATCGGGGCCTATGTCGGTGAGGGAACTATGGTTGATACCTGGGCCACGATTGGATCATGCGCTCAGGTGGGCAAGAACTGCCATATTTCCGGCGGTGTTGGGATTGGCGGGGTGTTAGAGCCGCTGCAATCCGCCCCCGTGATTATTGAGGATCACGTGTTTATCGGCGCACGTTCAGAAGTCGCCGAAGGCGTGATTGTGGAGGAAGGCGCGGTGATCAGCATGGGCGTATTCTTGGGCGCGTCAACCAAAATCATCAACCGTGATACGGGCGAAATTTTTAAGGGCCGTGTGCCGGCTTATTCCGTTGTGGTGCCGGGGACTTTACCGGGTGAAAAAGCCAATTTGGCCTGCGCCGTGATTGTGAAACAGGTGGACGCCACCACGCGCAGCAAAACCTCAATCAATGATTTGCTGCGGGATTAAGGCGGGGGCGAGTGAGCTCAGTTTATGGCGATTGACCCTGTCCTTTTGACTCAAGAATTGGTGCGCTGCCCCAGTGTTACCCCCGTGGATGCGGGCGCGCAGGCGGTGATGACGGCCGCATTGGAACAGATGAATTTCACCGTTCATCGCCTGATTTTCGGAATCGAGACCCCAAACCCGGTTCACAATTTCTTTGCGCATTTGAGCCGTCAAGGCAGCACGGTTTTAAACTCTGCCGCCCATTCTGACTCTTCGACGAATGGCGAAGAAGGCGCAGCAAAAATAGGTCCGCGCCTGTGTTTTATGGGGCATACGGATGTCGTGCCCACGGGCCGTTTATCGGATTGGACCACCCCGCCCTTTGATGCCGCCATTCAGGGGGACCAATTGATTGGCCGTGGCAGCGCGGATATGAAGGGGGCCAATGCGGCCTTTGTTGCGGCGGTGTCGCGTTTTTTGCTGCGCTATCCCGATTGGAATGGCACGATTAGTTTGGCGATCACGGGGGATGAGGAAGGGGTCGCCGCCCACGGCACCGTGAAAATTGTTGAGTGGATGCGCGATCATGATCACATTCCCGATGCTGCCCTGGTGGGGGAGCCAAGCAACCCGCAATTTATGGGGCAAATTGTGCGGGTGGGGCGGCGCGGATCATGGTGCGGGAAGTTGGTTGTTGAGGGAAAACAGGGGCATTCCGCCTACCCTGAATTGGCCGATAATCCGGCGCATAAAATTGTAACTTTGCTGCACCAATTGCTGCAGCAAAAATTGGATAACGGGACCGAATTTTTTAAACCCAGTGACGTGGTGGTGACCTCAATTGATATCGGGAATGAGGCCACAAACGTGATCCCGGCGCGCGCGCAAGCCCTGATCAACATCCGCTTTAACGATCATTGGACGGGTCCAAGTCTTGAGCAACATGTGCGCAGCATTTTTGATGAAACAAAAATCCCATATGAACTCTACGGATGGTGCAATGCCGAAAGTTTCATGACCAATGATGCCATGTGGCGTAAATTGGTGGCCGATGCGGTTCAGGAAGTTTCCCAAATTCGCCCGGCCTTTGATACGGGCGGAGGCACGTCGGATGCGCGTTTTATCGCGCCTTATTGCCCCGTGGTGGAATATGGGTTGATCAATGCCACGATTCACCAGATTAATGAATGCGTTTTTCTCAATGACCTTGAAACCCTGACCCAAACCTATTTCGTTATTTTAAAAAATTTTTTTTCTGTGGGCGATTGACCGATCACTAATTTATCCATAAATTACATTTCTATCTTGAGCAAAAATGTGCTTAACTAGAGTGAATGGCAGGATTCCCATGAAAACCAACGATCACACTATCCTTCAAAAACGCAAAACTCAAACTTGCAGCTCTGCACGACATCGCACTTTTTGGGGCACGTGTTTAACCGTCTGTTTGGTAATAGGTGCGGGAGTTACTATCTCGTTGGGCGGATCACACGCGGCCCATGCGGGATTGTTTGAAAAAAAAGATGCGCCCGCAACCGCTGAAGCCAAAAGTGATACGACGAGTGAAAAAAACTTACCGAGCGGAACGTCGGCTTCGGCTGCGGCCTCGACTTCAAATGCATCTGCTGCACCACTTGCCAATGGCGCGCCGCGCAGCTTTGCGGATATCTCTGAAAAACTTTTGCCCGCAGTGGTCAATGTCTCGGCTTCGGTGAAGGCCACGACACAGACAATGGGCGATATGCCCGAAATTCCGCAATTCCCCGAAGGCTCTCCCTTTAATGATTTTTTTAAGGATTTTATGGAGCGTAATTACGGCCAGGGGCAGGAAATGATGCCCTCCACATCTTTGGGCTCGGGGTTTATAATTGATGCCGCAAAGGGATTGGTCGTCACCAACAATCACGTGGTCAAGGATGCCGATGAAATCAAGGTCATTTTAAATGATGACACAACACTTGATGCCA
>JBDHTT010000103.1:0-4867 GCA_039808785.1 Alphaproteobacteria bacterium | reverse complement strand
GATGCCGGCACCATGGCCATTGGGGTGATGATTGCGTGGTTTGCAATCTCGCTCAGTCAGGGGGCGCACGCTGTGTTGCAGCCGATTTCGGTGGCATGGATTATTGCCCTGCCGATTATTGATGCGTTCGGGGTGTTTCTAACACGATTGCTGCGCGGTAAAAAATTATTCACCCCCGACCATTCCCATTTTCATCACCATTTTATAAAGGCCAAATGGGGCGTGGGAATTTGTGTGATGGTGATTTTATTATGGTCGCTGACCTTAGGTGCCGTGGGGTTTTTGGGTGCCAAATGGGGTTGGCCTATACCATTGCTGGGCTATGGCTGGGTGGCACTGTGGCTCTCCCACGCTCTCTTAGTCTATAAAGGCGAAGAATTCAGCCGGATTCTATCACGAAATCCATCGTCCCATATGGTATCGTGAATGGTTTATTAACCAAAGAGCGACAATTTACCGGTGATTTCTTTCAATTCGCTTGTTTTACCAAACATGCAAACACCGAGATAGTTTATAGCCTCACCACTCGTATTTTTTGTTGCGGCCAGCTGTTCTGCTGAGCCGCCACCCATCATGGTTTCAAGAAAGATGGTCTCAAGGAAGGCGAAATCAGTCTGTGGACTTTTTATTCCCAAAATTGGGTTTCAGCGTTGGGAAGGCAATCACGTCACGAATGTTAGAACTGTCGGTAAGCAGCATCACCAGCCGATCAATCCCCACTCCCCAGCCTCCCGTTGGCGGTAAGCCATATTCGAGGGCGGTGACGAAATCATCGTCGAGCATCATGCTTTCTTCATTACCGCCTTCGCGCTGCGCGACTTGCTCTTGGAACCGCGCCAACTGGTCGCGCGGGTCGTTGAGCTCAGTAAATGCATTGCAGATCTCCCACCCGTTGACATAGCTTTCAAATCGCTCCGTCAAACGTGGATTGCCGCGGTGAAGTTTGGAGAGAGGGGAAATATCATAAGGATGATCAATCACATGGGTGGGTTGAATCAGTTTATGTTCGGCAGTTTCGGCGAAGATATATTCGACAACCTGGCCCCAGTTAAATTGCGGATCGACTTTAAAACCCAGCTCAGCAGCCTTGGCGCGCGCGGCTGCGGCAGTTTCAATCGTCATGAAATCAACGCCGGTTTCCTCTAATACCAGATCCACCATGCTTTTGCGCGCCCAAGACGGGCCAAAATCAATGACCTTATCGCCATATTGAATTTTGGTTGAACCGTGAACCGCCAGCACGATAAACCGCACCAGATCCTCAATCAAATTCATCAAATCATAATAATCCATATAGGAATGATAGGCCTCAATCGCCGTGTATTCGGGATTATGTTTGATCGAAACCCCTTCGTTGCGGAAATTGCGCCCGATTTCATAAACCGCATCGGCAAAGCCGCCGACAATCAAGCGTTTGAGATAGAGCTCAGGCGCAACCCGCAGGAAAAAATCCGTATCAAAGGCATTATGATGGGTGACAAAGGGCTTGGCCGCCGCGCCGCCCATGATGGGGTGCAGCATTGGCGTTTCTACCTCCATCGCGCCCATATTATTCATGAATTCGCGAATGGCGCGAACAATCATGGTCCGCGTGCGTAGCACATTACGGCTTTGTTCATTCATGATCAAATCAAGATAACGCTGGCGATAGCGTTGCTCAATATTCGTCATGCCGTGATATTTTTCCGGCAAAGGTAATAAGGATTTCGTGAGCATGGTGATGGATTTTGTCCGCACCGAAAGCTCCCCGCGCGGTGTGCGGCGAATGGTCCCCTCGACGCCGATAATATCGCCCAGGTCAATATAATCGAGCTTTTGAAACTCGCTCGGTTCCATCGACTCTTTGTGACAGAACACCTGAATTTTGCCGCTGGGGTCGGTCAGATCAATAAACATGCCGTTATTGCGCATGGCCATGACGCGCCCGGCGATATGGACGTGATCCTCAGTCTCCGCGCCGTTTTCAAGGCCCGCATATTTGTCCTGCAGCTCGCCTTGTTTATGCGTGCGCTCAAATTTATGCGGAAAGGCATTGGTGCCCGTTTCCTCTAACGCTTGAAGTTTCTTCAACTTCGCAGCCCGCAAAATATTATCATCCTGTTGAACGGATGAAGCAGGGGCGGATGGGTCGGCTAAGGCTGCGGAAGTTTTTTGTGTCATGATCGCGTTTATGTGATAGGTTAAAAAAAATTGTCAAACTTTGCCGAATTAGATTGCCCGATTGCCCATGAAAAATCAAGCATTTCTGAAAAATATATTATCATACCGCGCGCACCCTTATCCTCAAAATACGGTCGCGGGCAATGCGTTGTTTATCATTCTGGTGGTGATTATTTTGCTCGCCGCCCTGACCTTTACTCTCTCGCGCATGAATGCAAAATCATCGGGAAACATATCGGCGGAACAGGCGCAGATGATGGCGGAGCATATCATGCGCACGGCATTTGCCTATGACACTGCCATCGGAAATTTGATCAGTGGCCATCATTGCAGTGAAAATGAACTGAATTTCAAAAATAATTTTACCACGCAAAGCTATGATAACACGAATGCCCCTGCGGACGGGCGATGTGATCTCTATAACCCGGCAGGCGCAGGGTTATTATATAAGGCCCCGGATGAAAATGACCTCGATAGCGATAAGGTCGCCTCCGCCCATTACGGAGACTGGGTGTTTAACGCCAGTCAATGCGTGATCGGTATCGGCGATGAGCAAGGCACATGCACGGATGACTCTGAGGCCGATTTATTGATCATTCTCCCCTATCTGCGCCGCGATGTGTGCCTGGCGATCAACAGACTCCAACATATTGATTTATATTCGAACGATGCACCCGAAGAAGACCTGACAGGATTGGGATTTGTCGGCAATTTTTCAAATACGGATGGCGCGGTGGGTGATGTAGCATCAGGTGAGAATTTGGTGAAAAAAACCACCGGATGCCTAAAAGACAGTGGCGGCGATTGGGGCGGAAGTTATGTGTTCTATCATGTTATTTTCACACGGTAATATTAGGAATATTGAGGAAATAAAGAATGAGGGGGAGTTTGTTTAAGAGAGTAAGAACGACCATTTTGCTGCAACTTATGCTGCAGATTTTGCTGCAGGTTTTTGTGGCCCAAAATGCAGCAAATGCAGAAAATACTGTGAATGGCGGGCCGATTTTAGATGTAGAAACTTTTGTTACCCCGGCTGGCATCCATGTGTGGTTGGTAGAGGATACAACATCACCGGTGATTTATATGGATTTTGCTTTTCGTGGGGCGGGGGCTGTCAATGATCCGGACGGTAAACAGGGCGTGAGCCAGCTCCTCTCCAACACTTTGGATGAAGGGGCTGGAGGCTATGATTCTAAGGCGTTTCAGGCTGCGTTAAACGACCATTCCATCGGGCTGAATTTTTCTTCAACACGCGATAATTTCAGCGGTCATTTGGACGTGTTGGAAAAATATCAAGAGACCGGATTTGAATTGCTGCGTCTGGCCATGAGCACGCCACATTTGGATGCAGCCGCGATTGAACGTATGAAGGCCGCGAATTTGTCCCGAATCCGTAGCAATATGATTGACCCCGATTGGCTTTCGGCGCGGTTGACGAATTCGGTGTTATTTGCTGGGCACCCTTATGCCCGCAATAGCGGCGGGACGCTCTCGCAAATTCCAAAAATTACGCGGGATGATTTGCTGCATAAATTTCGCACGCAATTGGCTAAAGATAATTTGGTGGTGGCCGTGGCGGGCCATATTTCGGCGGCGGATTTATCCGCCAAAATTGACCACACTTTCGGTGCGTTGCCTGATCATGCGGTGGTGATGACCCCAGAGGAGGTCAACTTTGAGGCCCAATCCCCCGTTGTTCATTTTAAATCAAACATTGAACAAAATGTCGTCAATATTTGCTATCAAGGGATTGACGTGCATGATCCCGATTATACGGCTGCCGAAATCTTTGATTATGTGGCGGGCGGTGCCGGGTTTGGATCGCGGTTGATGACAGAAATTCGTGAAAAACGTGGACTGACCTATGGAATTTACTCAAGCTTTCAACACATGAATCATGCGGAATTATGGTGCATTTCGGGATCCACTCGTGCTGAACAGCTGGAGCAGATGCGCGATCTTGTGACTCAAACTTTGGCGGATTTTGAACAAGAAAAAATCACAAAGGCCGAATTTTCTGCAGCCAGAGCACATTTTCTTGGCTCAATCCCGCTCGGGTTAACCTCAAACCGCGATATTGCGGCGATGCTAATTGCTTTCCAACTGGAAAATCTCCCGCCCAATTATTTGGATATTGAGCAACAGAAATTAGAAAGCTTAACCCTTGAAGATGTTGAAAAAGCATCGCGCCGTATCCTTGCCTCCCCGCCGCTCGCCACCATGATCGTGGGGCCAAATATTAAGGGTGGGAAGGGAGCAGAGAGCATGACCTTTATGACGAAGCTCCCCGACGTGGAATAAGGCTAGGTTGATCGCTGCCTTGAGAATCTGCCCATGATCTCCCCTGCTTATAGTGATCGGGGGCTGGTGCAACGGTGCTGCGGGTTCAAAAATAAGGGCTTTTCAAACGCAAAAAAAAATGTATGATACACCCGATTTTGAATTAATGATTCAAATGGCCGGCTTAGCACAGCGGTAGTGCAGCGGTTTTGTAAACCGAAGGTCGCGGGTTCAAATCCTGCAGCCGGCACCATTTTCCCGAGACAAGCAAGGAACGCTTGAGAGGAAAAAAATTCGAAAAAACATCTTGAATAATTTGTAAACTTTGCTTATAAAGTCCATCTGCTGCCCCTGTGGTGAAATTGGTAGACGCGCCGCACTCAAAATGCGGTACCGAAAGGTGTGTTGGTTCGACTCCGACCAGGGG
>JBDHTT010000102.1:0-4918 GCA_039808785.1 Alphaproteobacteria bacterium | reverse complement strand
GCCAAAGCGCATCCCGCCCCTTCATGCGATGGTAACGCGTGACCAAATCTTGCAACGTCATCGTAAACGCATGCCCGATATGGAGCGACCCGGTCACATTGGGCGGCGGAATCATAATCGCAAATGGGTCCTTCCCACTTGCAGGATTGGCCTGAAAAACGCCCGACTCCTCCCAAGTTTGGTAATGTTTTTGTTCAATTTCTTTATGATCAAATATTTTATCAAGCATAGTTCATTCCATATCAAATTATCTTGATATATTTAGCCGACTTAGGCAAATTTCACAAGATGTAATGCAACTTATACATCAATCCAAAATCGCAAAATACTCGAAGATTTATTACCGTGATAACTCCCCCCGATTTTACCCATGAAATAACCTATTCTGATCATATGGTGATCGGTGTTGATGAGGTTGGGCGCGGGCCACTGGCAGGTCCAGTTGTGGCAGCGGCGGTGATGATTGCCGCAGCACAATATGGCCTCGATTTATGGCACCAAGTCAATGACAGCAAGACAATCAAGGCCGCCAAGCGCGAATACCTATTTGATCTAATCATCACCCAATCCACCTACGGATTAGGGGTTGCGAGCGTAGATGAAATTGATGAAATCAATATCCTGAATGCCAGCTTTCTGGCGATGAAGCGGGCTATTTCTGCACTTCTTCAATCCTCGGGATATCCCCAACCTCCTGAATCCTCTCAAATTCACCATACCCCTCCCTCTTTTCCGCCCTATATTTTGATTGACGGCAAGTTAAAGCCCAAGGACTGGGATTGGCCGTCCACCGCGATTATAAAGGGCGACTCGAAATCCGTATCCATCGCCGCGGCCTCTATTTTAGCCAAAGTCACGCGCGACCGCATGATGGCGAATTTGGCGGCTGACTATCCTGCCTATGGTTGGTGCCAAAACGCCGGATACGGCACCGCCGCACATCTTAAAGCCATTACCGAACACGGCATCACGCCCCACCATCGCCGCAGCTTTGCCCCAATCCGCAATCTGATTAACACCCCGTTCAAGAATGGATGCGCGGCATAAATTTTATTGGACCTGGGGGGGATAGTTTGATATTGAAACACCCATGCCTTTGCCCCCCCCACATTCTTCTTCCCGCACCACTTCACGCTCCTCTTCCCGCACCGCTTCGGGTCGCGTCTTGCTCAGCATTCAAAATGCGTTGATCAGCTTTGGCGGCACCCCATTATTTGAAAACCTCACCTTCCATATTCAGGAAGGGGAGCGCACCTGTTTGGTCGGCAAGAACGGCGCGGGCAAAAGCACATTGATGAACATCATCCGTGGACTGAAGGAACTCGATCAAGGAGAGCGCTGGATTCTTGCGGGAACTACCATCGGTTATTTGCAACAAGACGTCAAATTCAAACCAAGCCAAACCGTGAAGGACTTTATCCTTGAGGATTTGGGCCAAGACAATCAATCTGACACCTTCACATACCGCATGGAGATGGTCGTGGACCCACTTCAGATCAGACTCAATGATCGCATGGATGCACTCTCAGGCGGGCAAATGCGCCGCGCGGCACTGGCAAGGGCTTTGGTTGAAGAACCGGATATTTTATTATTAGATGAGCCCACCAACCACCTTGATCTCGATGTAATTTTGTGGTTGGAAACTTACCTCAAATCTTATCGCGGTGCGTTTTTATGCATCAGCCACGACCGAAAATTTCTGGCTAATATTTCCAACAAAGTTTTCTGGTTGGACCGTGGAAATTTACGCGTTTGCCCTAAAGGATACGCCCAGTTTGATGAGTGGTCCACGCAGCTTTTGGAGCAAGAAGAACGCGAGCTGAAAAACCGCGAAAAAATTGTGGAAATGGAGCAAAATTGGGCTGCGCGCGGAGTTCGCGGACGATTGAAACGTAATGTGCGACGGCTCGAATTGATGAAACAGGCTCGCGATAAATTACGCGCCGATAAATCATCTTTTTTTAAAATGATGGCAAAAATTGAGGTGGAGCCGGGCGATGTCGAAACCTCCTCTAAAATCGTGGCTGAGTTCATTAAGGTCCATAAATCCTTTGAAAACAAAACGATTTTGGATGATTTTTCCTTTCGCATTTTACGCGGGGATCGCATTGGAATTTTGGGCAAAAACGGATCCGGCAAATCGACATTCCTCAAGCTTTTGATCGGGGAACTTGAACCCGAAAGCGGTAAAGTCAAACGCAATCGCGATATTGAGTTTTCTTATTTTGATCAGGGACGTAAGGACCTCAAGCCTGACGAATCTCTGTGGCGCAATCTTATCCCTTCGGGTGGTGACTACCTCACGGTGATGGGCAAAACTCGCCATGTATGCGGATATTTAAAGGATTTTTTGTTTGACCCGGCGAGCGCGCGCGACCCTGTCTCCACCCTTTCAGGGGGACAAAAAAATCGGCTTTTGCTGGCGAAAATTTTGGCCGATCCGAAATCATTTTTAATCCTTGATGAACCGACCAATGATCTGGATATGGATACGTTGGATGTGCTGGAGGAAATCCTCGCGGCCTATCGCGGCACCTTAATTATTGTGAGTCATGACCGTGATTTCCTCGATCAAACCGTCACCAAAATTCTGGCGTTTGAAGGCGATGGCCGTATTGAAGGACATATTGGCGGCTATAGTGATTATCTTGCAGCGCGCGATAAGCAATCCCCAAAAACACAAGCTCTTGAGACTCCAAAATCCAAAGACTCGGCCCCTCCCCTTTCACCTTCCAACCTTGATAACAAAGAACAGGGGAAGGAGCACGGCAATCAAAAAATTTCCTATAAATTGCGGTATGAGCATGAACAACTGCCCCATAAAATCAGTGAATTAGAGGAAAAAATCGCGGGGCTGTTGGCGCAATTATCCGACGCTGATTTTTATCAAAAATCGCCCGATGAGTTTCACCGCACGACCGTGGAGCTCGACTCCGCACGGGAACAACTCAATAATTACGAAAATCGTTGGTTGGAGCTAGAGGATTTGATGAATTCATAAATATGAAAATCGATAAAATGTTTCACGTGAAACATTTTAAAAACATATAGCGAATTTATAAAAGATTATAGCATTTATTTTGCATATTATAATAGGAATGGCTCATTTATTGTCGTAACAATGTACACAGATGTGTTTCACATGCAAATTGTTTCACGTGAAACATTATATGAACAAAAAAGCATTGTAAAATTTATGACAATAATGCGAGTTGCAGATATTGGTCTGGGGTGAGGTCCTCCGCGCGGAGGGTTGAGTCAATGCCAGATTTCTCTAAAGCTGCCGCATACCCCGATAATGAACCGCGAATCATTTTACGACGTTGGCCGAATGCGGATTGCAAAATTTGCTCCATCGTTTCAAATTTCGGTTGCGGCGGGGTGAGTGTCCGCGGTTTAAAATGGACGATGGTGGAACTGACCTTTGGCGGCGGAGTAAAGGCCGATGGCGGTAGGTCAAATAATTTTTTAATCCCACACAGCCATTGCGCCATCACGCTGAGCCGTCCATAATCTTTGGTGCCGGGCTTAGCGGTGATCCGCTCCGCCACTTCCTTTTGAAACATCAGTGAGAAAAATTGATAACTCGCCGGGTCGTCATGCAGCGTGCGCAACCAGCGCAGCAGCAGCGGCACACTGATATTATACGGCAAATTGGCAATAATCGCTCGCGGGGCGGGCGCCAGATCACAAGGATCGAGCGTGAGCGCATCTTGGGCAATAATATCCAATCGGCCCCCGTAATGGGTTTTGAGGTCTTCGAGTGCCGCCACCGCGCGCGGATCAAACTCCACCGCCACAATCTTTTGCGCCGGGGAATTTAAAAGCGCACGTGTTAATCCCCCCGGACCCGGGCCAATTTCAATGATATTGAGGGGGGGCGTCACGCCCGACAGCCGCACGATTTTTTCGGTGATATTCAGGTCAAGCAGGAAATTCTGGCCCAACGATTTTTCGGCCCGCAAGCCATGCGCCCGAATCACATCGCGCAAAGGAGGGAGAGATAGTCCCCGGTCCGAATCATCATCCGCCATTATAAACGTTTTTCAATAAAGGATTGCGCCATTAAATCCTGCATATATTTGCGCTGGGCTCGGTCGAGCCGTTGGGTGCCGATGCGTTGCATCACTTCCTCACGCTTGGGCAACGACTCAGTTGTAATTTTGCGCTTATCAATCAGGTAAAGAATATAATATCCGCCCTGGGTTTCAATCGGGGCCGAGATGGATTTGACCGCCATTTTGGTCAGCGCCGCGTTGAGTTCCGCAGGAATGTCCCCTTCATAAACCCATCCCACCATGCCCCCTTGCTCGGCTCCCGCACTTTGGGAAAATTGCCGCGCCACCTTGGGGAACGCATCGGGCGTTTGTTGTAGTTGCAGAGACAATTTATCGGCCAGCCCCTTAATATCCCCGCGATACTTGCTCAAATCACCGTTTTTATCCAATGACTTATCCATCAACGGCAAGAAAATCTGCGCGATTTTATATTGATCATGACCAAGATTGAGTTTCATGATTCCGAGTTCAGAGTCAATATCGGCCTCGCTCACCTCGACTCTGGGTCTAATTTTTTTCTGGATCAGCTTGCCCCAACCGATTTGCGCCGCAATCTGGCTTTTCATTGTGGCGATGTTGATGCCGCGTTGCGCCAATCCCTGTTTGAAAGTTGCAACCGGAATATTATTTTGCTGGGCGATCATCGCAAAGCCGTTTTCGACATCCTTATCATCCACCGTAATTTTATATTTTTTTGATTCTTGGGATTTAATTTGTTCGTCAATGAGCATATCAAGCACCTGTGGCGCAAGCTTAGCCTTCAGTTCTGCGCTGGGCGGCAAACCGGTTGAAAGCGCGATCAGATCAATCCGCGCATTTAAATCCGATTTGGTAATCACCGATTGATTAACCACCGCGGC
>JBDHTT010000101.1:0-5050 GCA_039808785.1 Alphaproteobacteria bacterium | reverse complement strand
GGATTTCCGCACTATGTGCTCAATTACGAAAGTAATTTTCGCCAATCGGTGATTGATGATTTTGTGGGGAGTTACCTGAAGGGCGAAACCCCTATTCCCTGTGTGAAATGCAATCAAACCGTGAAATTTCATGACCTTTTGAAGGTTGCGCATGATCTGGGTGCCGATTGCATGGCCACGGGTCATTATGTGCAGCGTCTCGGCGGGCCCCAAGGATCACAACTTCACCGCGCCGTGGATCCCAGCAAGGACCAGAGTTATTTCCTCTTTGCGACCACGCAAGAACAGCTTGATTTCCTGCGCTTTCCTTTGGGCGGCTGGACCAAGGAAAAAACGCGGATGGAGGCGGAGCGTCTGGGACTGGTCAACGCCGCAAAGCCGGACTCACAAGATATCTGCTTTGTGCCGAACGGCGATTATGCGGCGGTGGTGAAGAAAATCGCGCCGCAATCCGCCCGCGCAGGAAATATTGTGCATCTGGACGGGCGCGTATTGGGGCGGCATGACGGTATCATCCATTACACAATCGGGCAACGCAAAGGCATCGGTGTGGGCGGCGGGATTACCGAGAATAATGAGCCGCTCTATGTGATCAAAATCGATGCCGAACAAGCGCAAATTATTGTGGGGCCGAAACACGCGCTCGCCCGCGACATTGTCCATCTTCAGCAATGTAATTGGTTGACGGGGGATGATATGCCGGTAGATGAGATGGAGATTGAGGTCAAATTGCGTTCAGCCACGCGCGCGGGCGCCGCATTGCTGCAACGGCTCGGGGCGGGGCGCGCAGTTTTGACGCTCCCCACTCCCCAATACGGCATCTCACCGGGCCAGGCCGCCGTGTGCTTTATCGGCGACCGTATGATCGGCGGGGGATGGATCAGCGGGACTGAACTCTCCTTCTCCCCTGAACGCTTATGCGCATAACAAAACCCATAAAAAAATTTTAAGCATCAAGCCAAACCATCACTGCCCAACTCGCGGAGTCGGGGCCAATTCGGGGCGAGTGCGGATGATGATGCGGTTAGAGGCGGGTTTGAGTAATCCGGAGTAGATTTGCTTACTCACCTCCACAATATGCACACCGCCAATTCCGGGAAGGAGATAGGGAAGAGTATGCTCTAACTTTTCCCCAATATTGCGCAGCAATTTTGACCGTGTGGGCGGCATATAAAGTGCCGATGTGGAACGTTCATGCACAAATAATTGATCACGCAAAATATTGCGTAGTTGATCATAGGAATAGGGCGTGCCGTGACCAAAGGGCGACCATTCCGCACGCGACCACAATCCCCGCCGATTGGGAACCACCACAATCAACCGCCCGCTGCTTTTCAAAACCCGCCAAATTTCTTGAAGATTGCTATGCGGCAATTCAGCAAACTCCAGAGAGTGAATGAGCAATACGCGGTCCACCGAGTTGGTTTCAAGCGGCAATTCCGTTTCTTCTACCAAAGCCGCGAGATTGTCTGAACCCTTGGGCCATGGATGACTTCCCTGCCCCGATGGCGAAAGACAGATGACACGTTCGGCTGCGGGCAAAAATGACTCTAAATAAGGTTGCGCATAGCCAATTCCAATCACGCGTAACCCGCGCACACTGTCCCACCATGTCTCAATATGGTGGGCGATGGCACGCCTGACTGTGCGGCCCCCCGGTGCCGCGTAAAAATCCTGAAGATCATAAATCGAAGGCACCATAGCGACCTGCGTCATTCCAATCTATAGCATGGGGAACTTTATTTAATCTCACCCAATATTTTTCCCACAATTTCGTAGCTGTTGGGTGACAAATTCTTTTGTGCAAGAATATCCCGTAACACGCGCGCGGCATGGTCTTGCCGGCCAGAGGAATATTTTTTCCAATCACGGAAAGATGTCAAAAGACGCGAAGCAATTTGCGGATTAATCGGATCAAGTTGCGTAATAAAGCGGCCCAATGTTTCATATCCGGCCCCATCCGCCCGATGGAACATCACCAAATTACGCATAGCAAATGTGCCATAAAGGGAACGCACGCGATTTGGGTTTTTAATGTTAAAAGCCGCATGAGTTTCAAGGACACGCATATCATCCAATATTTGTGGTCGCACCGCGCCGGCCTGGGCCGCAAACCATTTATCCACCACCAACGGATATTCGGCATAGCTGTGATAAAACTCCGCCAAGATTTTCTCTCGCAATTGTCCTTCACAATTCACCAGAGTTTTAAGCGCGGCAATACGGTCGGTCATGTTATTGGCCTGATTGTAATGATCCGCACATAGCTGCGCGGCGCCATCATCATATCGCGCACCCAATAGTCCCAAAACCAGTGATTTGAGCGCCCTACGCGCCATTGAATCTGCATCAAAATCATAGGCTTCGCGGCGATTCAATAGTTGGTAAATCTCGCGCAACAATTCCTCATTATGCGAGAATATATCAAGTTCAATTTTTCGGGTGACCAGATATATATGTTCAGGATCCACAATGCTGCGTTCCTGTGCAATCATGGCGTAATGCGGCAAAGCGAGCATGCGGGCGATTAAGGCGAGGTCCTGATTGCGCCGATTGTCCCCCATTTCCCTACCTTTTAACTGATCTTGTGCAGATTTTAACAAGGTTGACATCGTGTCCAGATAGGCGCGATCGGTGAGTGCCGTATGCCCTGATTCCAGCGCATCCATCATGCGGTTGATGAGCCGGAGTGAGAGGATTTGTGCGCATTCCCACCGGTTATACCCATCCGTATCATGCACCATCAAAAGCCGCAAATCATCCTCGGAAAGGTCAGTGGTCAGCCGTACAGGGGCCGAAAAGTCGCGCAATAGAGAGGGCACAGGGCGTGCCGCAATATTATCAAAGATAAAAGTTTCGCTGCGTTCCTTGAGCTCCAGAACTTGCGGCGCGATCACCTCTCGCCCGTCCTGGGATAAAAGGCCGAATTTAATCGGAATATGCATGGGCAATTTGTTCGTTTGCCCCGGCGTGTCGGGAATATGCTGCGAAAGCGTGATGCTGAATTGCTCACGCGCCGCATCATAATGACTCGCAGCCGTGACCTCCGGCGTTCCAGCCTGCTCATACCATAGGCGGAATTGCGTGAGATCCTTGCCGGAGGCTTCCTCCATACACGCAATGAAGTCCTCACAGGTGACTGCATGGCCATCAAAGCGGCTAAAATACAAATCTGTTGCCGCGCGATACAATTCGGGGCCAAGCAAAATTGCCTGCATCCGCACGACCTCCGATCCTTTCTCATAGACGGTTGTGGTATAAAAATTATTGATCTGAATGTAGTGATCGGGGCGCACAGGATGGGCGAGCGGCCCGGCATCCTCAGGAAATTGCATTGTACGCAAAAATTCTACATTATCAATCCGCCCGACTGCGCGTGAATTCATATCGGATGAAAATTCATGCTCGCGGTAAACAGTCAATCCTTCCTTAAGCGAGAGTTGAAACCAATCACGGCAGGTCACACGGTTACCCGTCCAATTGTGAAAATATTCATGGGCGATCACCGCCTCAACCCGCATAAAATCAAGGTCTGTAGCTGTTTCTTCATGCGCCAAAACTAAAGCCGTGTTGAAAATATTGAGCGATGTATTTTCCATCGCGCCCATATTGAAATCAGACACAGCCACAATATTAAAACGGTCCAACTGGTAATCACGACCATAAACTTCTTCATCCCATTTCATAGATTTTTTGAGTGAGTCCATGGCATAATAAGATTGAGCCTGATCTCCATCGCGCACATAAATCCGCAAATCCACCTTACGCCCGTGCATAGTTACAAATTCATCCTGAATAAATTTCAGATCACCAGCCACAAGCGCAAATAGATAACAAGGTTTGGGGAATGGATCGTTCCAAATCGCGTAATGGCGGCCACCTTCTGCTGCGCCCTCCTCCACCAAATTACCGTTTGATAGCAGTACGGGGAATTTTTCTTTATCCGCTATAATTTTTGTGGTGAAAATGCTCAACACATCGGGGCGATCCAGATAATAGGTAATGCGGCGGAATCCATGCGGTTCACATTGGGTGGTGAGGTTGCCGCCCGATTCATAAAGCCCGTCCAACGCCGTATTTTCCAAAGGATTAAAACAGGTCCGCACCATGACACTAAAACGGTCGGGAACGTTATAAATTTTTAATCCCTCATCATCTTGCGAAAATTCATCCGCACGCAACTCACGCCCATCCATCTCAACGGAGAGGAATTTCATCCATTCCCCATTGAGCATGAGATGCTGCGCTGTCTTGTCTGTTTTTTGATAAATTCCATGAGCACTCACCACCACCAAATCCGGCGCGTGAGGAGGGTTGATATCAAACTCCAGATCAATTTTTTGAACGCTAAACGAACAGGCTTGATAATCCTTCAAATAGACAGCTTGCTTGGGGCCAGAGGAGATTTGGGACATGCTTATAAAATCCTTTTTTTATCAATCTTTACTTGGAATAACATCCAGGAGTTCAGTATTCCAAGTATTGATCGGTTATCGTGATGCAGAGAGCTTCTCCTTAGCCAGTTGCACAATCGCTTGGCAAGTTATGCCGAAATGTTGATAGAGCACCTCGGCCGGCGCAGACTCTCCAAACCCCTTCATGCCGATAAAGCCGGCCCGGGAGCCAAGCACACCATCCCACCCCATGCGGATGGCGGCCTCGACACCAATACGCACGGCGCGATCATCGCCCAAAACCTCGGTGCGATAGCCCTCATTTTGCTGTGCAAAAAGTTCGAAGGATGGAAGAGATATCACTTGCGTTGGGATATTCTCTTGCTCCAACATTTTTTGCGCCTCCACCGCGAGCGAAACTTCCGACCCCGTGGCCGCAATCACCACTTTAGGCGTGGCTTGAGCGGGTGAGATAATATATCCGCCGCGCGCCGAAAGGTTTTCTTCTCCCTCCCGCCGCAAGGCCGGCAAAGCCTGGCGCGTTAATGCCAACACTGTCGGGCCCGTGGTGTTATTGATCGCAATCTCCCATGCCTCCAAAGTTTCCATGGCATCACAGGGGCGCAACACCAAAAGGTTGGGGATAGCCCGCAGAG
>JBDHTT010000100.1:0-5054 GCA_039808785.1 Alphaproteobacteria bacterium | reverse complement strand
GTGAACCGATTACCGTGGTGCTCTCTGATAAGGGATGGATCCGCGCGATGAAGGGGCAGGGGCTGGCGGCAGCGGAATTCAAATATAAAGAAGGTGACCGCGAGCAGTTTATTTGTGAGGCGCAAACCACAGATAAACTCATTTTATTTGCCACCAACGGGCGGTTTTACACGATTACGGCGGATAAACTCCCGCCCGGGCGCGGCTTTGGAGATCCGGTGCGGTTGTTGGTTGATATCCCCAATGATGCCGATATTATCTCGTTGATGGTCTGGCGTGAGGATCTAAGGATTTTGATGATCAGCCGTGACGGGCGCGGCTTTATTGTCTCAAGCAATGAAGTTCTGGCGCAAACCAAAAACGGTAAAATTATCATGAGTGTGGGTGAGGGAACCGAAGCCGTCTATTGCGCCCCCGTTCCGCCCCATCATGATTATCTGGCGATGATCGGCACCAACCGCAAAATGTTGGTGTTTAAAATGGCGGAGATTCCCGAACTGACCAAGGGCAAAGGCGTGATTTTGCAAAAATATAAGGATGGCGAATTTGCCGATGCCAAGAGCTTTAACGGCGAGGAAGGCTTGAGCTTTACCTCCGGCGCACGACAAATGCAGATCGGGAATATCCGCGAATGGATTGGCGCGCGCGCGGCTTCGGGCCGTCTTCCGCCCAACGGTTTCCCGCGCAGCAATCGGTTTTAAACCATTTTTTGGCAATTAACCGGCTTTCGCTTAATCGCAAGCTTACTCACACTCCTGCTGCTATCTACCCGTGTTTACGCGCCAGATATTCTTCAAAATTATCTGCCTGGCGCAACGTATATCCCGCATAGTGCACTTGGGAAATTGTATTATCGATGGATTGGGGGGAGGGCGCGAAAAACGCGCATTGCCCGAAATTACCATAGCCGCTTTCGCGAATGATGCGAAATTTATGCCCCTCAAGATGTTCCAATTCACGGCAATTTTCAAACGGCATGAGGGAAGCCGGATTCGATGCATATAATTTATTCCCAATTGCCACAAAATAAATGCTGCGCAACAAATCAAAATAATGGCCCTGATATTTTTTAAGGATGCTGTCCTCATGAAAATGGTTTTCAAAAAAATCAAAAATATGCCATACGCCACGTTGCCACCCTGCAACATTCGCGGTGAAAGAATTGGCCAGAATCGTCACACACATATCATCTTTGGGTGAGAATAATGTCTTTCCCATCTGCCCCAGCATGGTCCCGTGATGCCCCAACACCATGCGACCGTTATGTTCCTCATGAATGAGACCGGTGGCATAACCCAAGCCATGATCATCATCAGGAATTTGCCATTTTTTAGCCAGCATGCGCGCGCGGGTTTTGGGGGCAAGCAAAGCAAATCTGTCGCTGCATAACGCGGCGTAAAACAAACATAGATTTCTTGCATTGGTGCATAGGCCGCTGGAAGCTGCAAGGGCCTGTGTGTTGAGCACGGGGGAAATCTCAGCTTGTGCACCATTCGGCGTCACTTGGCTATGGCCCGCCACATAGGCCCCCAAACCAATATCATAATCAGGTGCCCAATGGGTAATACCCAGCGGGGCCGCAATATTGTCCCGCACAAATTCATCGTAAGATTGCCTGGCAATTTTTTCGATTACCATTCCCAATAACCCATATCCGAAGTTGGAATATTTGAAGCGGGACAGCGGATCAATCGCCAATGATGTACGGGTGTAAAAAGATTCAATCTCTGCTTCACTTGGAAACGGGCGATCCCCCCACCAGAAATCTTGGTCTTCGCCATCGCTCCATAATCCGGCGGCATGCTCCAAGACTTGCTCAACCGTAATTTTATGATATCTGCGATCAAAGTGACGCGCGATGAAGGGGAGATAGAGCCCGATCGGATCAGAAAGCTTGAGGAGTCCACGGTCCGCCAACATTAAAATGGCGACGGCAGTCACAGTCTTGGACTGGGACGCGGCACGAAATATATGATCCGTTGTCATCGGGGCCGGAGGATTTCGTTGCGCAAACCCATAGGCACGGTTGAAAATAATTTTGCCCTCAATGGCAATCGCCACCTGTATTCCAGGTGTAAGGGGATTGAGAAGGTTTTGATAGGTAAACCAATGATCAATATAATCCGTGGCGGCACTTAAATGGGGTGGTGAATCTTGTGATAAATCGTCTTGTAAAATTTCGGTCATTTGTACTCATTATTCCGTGTCGTTATTGCCCAACAATTCCCCCCATAATTCCGATGGACACATGCCTACCACATTAAACCCGCAATCCACATAATGAATTTCACCGGTGACCGCCGATGACATATCGGATAACAAATAAACCCCTGTATTACCCAACTCTGCTAGATCTACCGAACGGCGCAGCGGCGAAGTTAGAACATTATATTGAAACGTCTTGCGGGCAGAACCAATGGCCGACCCGGCCAGAGTCCGCATAGGGCCAGCGGAAATCGCGTTGACCCGGATGCCATCATGCCCCAAATCTGCGGCTAGGTAGCGCACCGAAGATTCCAGCGCAGCCTTAGCCACACCCATCACATTGTAATTCGGCATGACTTTTTCTGCACCATAATAGGTGAGCGTCACCGCCGATCCGCCCTGTTTCATCAACTTGGCGGCGCGCTGCATCACGGCGGTAAAGGAATAACAAGAAATATTCATGGAATTGAGGAAATTTTCCAAGGACGTATCCACATAGCGCCCCTTGAGCTCCTCCTTATTCGAAAAGGCAACGGAATGCACTATAAAATCAATTGTACCGAATTCCGCAGCTATTTGATCAAACGTGGCATCCAAACTGGACATTGATGACACATCGCAATCAATTAATTTCTTTACACCCAATTCGGCCGCCAGTGGCTCCACTCGCTTTTTAAACGCGTCACCCTGATATGTGAAAATCAGCTCAGCCCCTTGCTCCGCGCAGGCCTTAGCAATTCCCCACGCAATTGAATATCCGTTGGCCACCCCCATAATGACGCCGCGTTTTCCGTGTAATAGTCCGTTCATTTTGCACTCTATAACTAACGATATGAATATTTTACATTTTTAAATATTGGTGACATGCCCTAAAAATCGATGCATTTTCCATTCTTCTCCCAATCACCAAATCTTGTGGCTTCAGGCCCTTTGCGTCCGCCATATTCAGGGGGGTATGGCGCCAACACATGCTCTTCGGTAGCGGATAATTCAGCCGCGAATAACTCTTTTTCTGGACTTTTGGAATTTTGCTTCATACAACTACCTCTGATAAGATCACAGTAAAGGTTTTTAATCAAATTGGGAAGATGAAATATGACTAAATCTTATGAAGTTTTAAAGGATTTTCGTGCCCGCATTGATGCGCTTGATGATAAAATTGTGGATTTATTGATCGAACGCATTGGCATCATCCGCGAGGTTGCCAAAATCAAACATCAGCATCAAATTCCTGCCGTTCTTGAGGATCGCATTGCCGAAGTCATTGATCGCGCCGGTGACCGTGCGGAAGCTAAGCTCCAAAATCAGGCGACTCAAGATGTTATTGAGGATGACGCCGACCGCATTCGCGAGGTTTACGCGCTGCTTGTGGTGATTTGTTGTGATTTGGAGGAGGAATATATCGCCTCCCAAGCTGCTTAAAGCTTGAATTCATAGGTCACATAGTTTAAAAACCGAAATTAAATTTCCCCTTATAAAGATGTTGGAGTTAATTGATAATGTCCGGTGCAAATACCCAAGCTTCTAATGCCAACGATTCCGATTATCGTGTTGATGTCCATCAAAAGGCAGAAACCATTTCAGGAGTTCTGAGCATTATCGGATCGGGCAGAAAATTGGTGGGACATCCGGGTGCGTTCTCGGCCATTCTCGGTTTTGATAAGCTCTTCCCATCTTTTGCCGCCCAGACCCAAGAAATGGGCTTGCAGCTCCCCTACCTCGTAATGAAATCCGAAGAACCAGGGACTAAGCCGCTATTGGCCTTTAAAACCGGTATTGAAAAAAATTTGCTGACCCGCCGTGATGCTATAAGATTGATGATTGAGGATACAGTGAATCATATCGTCAATGATGTTGCGGTAACAGGTGCAATCCCTAGAATTGCCCAGGATGTAGTCTTTATTGACAAGCTAGAGCCCGGTGAAGGGGAATTCTTGGTCCGCACATTTCACGAAATTTGTAATCGCTATGGCATTATTTTAAGCGGCGGAGAAATTTCCGAACAACCCGATATTTTTGCCAATCGTGGGCATATTTCGCCTTCATTGGTTGTAATTGGGGATCTTGATCCGAATGAGCATATTGAGGGACCTCGCGATATTCGCATAGGGGACAAAATTGTCGTGATATCCTCCAACGGTCCGCATACAAATGGCTATACCTTAATCCGTGATATTTTAATGAGTCAGAGTCCGCACCTATGTGACCAGATTTTGGTGGATGGGCGCAACGTGCTTGAAGCCGCACTGACCCCGCATCAATGCTATTTTGCGCTTATTCGAAAAATCATTGCCTCCCCCATCAAGCTTCATGGCCTCGCGCATATTACGGGCGGCGGGATTCGGGATAATTTGGAACGGATTTTGCCCGACCCGAATTTTAACGAGTCAGGATATGACAAAACCCATGTCGACGCGGAAATTGATTTATCTTGCCTGCAAATTCCCGAACTATTTGATATATTGCGTAAAAAGCCTGACGGTAGTTTACGTAGTGATGAATCGATGCTTGCGACATTTAACTGCGGGGTTGGGTTGGTCGCCGTGGTTGCTGAAAAAGATGAACAGGATTTGATCAATTTGGTTAATGCCGCAGAATGCAACGCTTACTCTGCTGGACGCATCACCGCCGATGGAAACCGTAAGGTACGCTTTATCAATAAAATTGATTGGTCCCAGAGGCTGCTTTGGAAGAAGGCGTAAAACAGCTATCCCACCGAAGGAAAACAGAAAGATTCAAGTCAAGTACGATAAAGAGCTCTATAAAAATGAGATATTCACTTTAAGATAGATAGTCTTGTGCAAATGGTGAGAGAATCGCCTGTAACCAGGAGATGATTCGGTGAAATG
>JBDHTT010000099.1:0-5090 GCA_039808785.1 Alphaproteobacteria bacterium | reverse complement strand
AAACTGAAACCGCCTTAAGCGAAGAAAAGGCGGCTTCGAAAATTTTATATGATCGCGATGCTCATCATTAACGGCTATAAAACTCGATCACAAGGTTGGGTTCCATTTGAACCGGATAGGGCACATCTTCTAATTTCGGACGACGCACAAAGGTGATTTTATATCCTTCACCGTCTTCGGAAAGATATTCGGGTACATCGCGTTCGGCCAAATCGCGGGCAGCAATAACAAAGGCGATTTGACGGGATTTTTCACGCACCTCGACAATGTCGCCTTCTTGAACCTGGAAGGATGGAATATTCACACGTTTTCCGTTGACCTTAATGTGGCCGTGGCTGACCAATTGGCGGGATGCAAACACGGTGGGCGCAAATTTGGCGCGGTAACATACGGCATCCAAACGGCTTTCCAACAATCCGATCAAATTTTGTGACGCGTCACCGCGCAGACGGATGGCTTCGAAGTAATAGGCACGGAATTTTTTCTCTCCAATGCTGCCGTAATATCCTTTTAATTTTTGTTTTGCGCGCAACTGAAGCCCGTAATCCGTAGGTTTCCCGCGGTTTGCGCCATGTTGTCCGGGGCCGGTTTGGCGAATATTATAAGGGGATTTGCTGCGCCCCCACAGGTTACAACCCAAACGACGATCAATTTTGTGTTTCGCATTTAAACGCTTGCCAGCCATGGTTTTGCTCCTTTTTTAAAATTATTGTCCCGCGTCCCCGAAGGATTGATAGGGGCACATCGCCCCATCAACGCTTTTAAAAAAGCTTTGCGAGAATAGGCGCACTATAGCGATTTTCCCGAGCATGTCAAATAAAATTATCCCAAATCTGATCACGTCATCGTCATTTTTTATTTTAAATAAGATATTTTTAACGGACACGAGTATAAACTACCGCTTAAGAAAAATCGTGGAGAATGGCGATGAAAATTACCAAAGACTTGTTGTGGCATTTTTTGCTTTTGTTTAAGGCGGCGGCCTGTGTGATGATTGCCTCTCATTTATTGCTTTCATTCGGTATAATGTTGACGTGGGACGATCATGATGGGGGAAGGATTGTTGCTTTTTTTACATCTTTTCTTGTCTCTCTAATTACGTTTTTCGTGGGAGTGCCATTTGCCCTCTTTCTGGGGTTTAAAACGACTCTTCCGGTTCTTATCTTGGTTTATTTGCCGATTGCGCATAAACTATGGAGAATCAAGGCTAGGCGCATTTTTTATGGATTTGCTGGGGTGGTTTGTGCGGCTATATGTGGAGCTCTGGCGCCAAATTACACCATCAAACTAGAGACGCTGGAGTACTCGGTACCCCTTATATTATTTTATGCAATGGCCGGATTTTTTACTAGCATATTGCACCATTATTTTTTGCTTAGGCGTGAGATCATGAATGTGGAATCATGAATAGGGCCTGAGAAAAAAGATATGGGGGAAGAAACTCAGTAGAGAAGCAAAAAAATTGTGTGGAACGCTTTTTCTTCATTTGCAAAAAAGATCAAAGTCGGTTTAAACTGATCAGGTGATTCGTTTTGCCAAAAGATAATGAATCGGTGCGCAATGTACATTATTTCCCCGCTATATAAATCTTTGATAATGACGATCTGGTCTGCCGCGGCAAACTAGGATTTAACGATATTTTTTACCTCGGAAGGAGCCCCTTTCATGATTAATGTTCGTATGAATGCGCCCACAGAGCCATCATCCAAAAACAAACTCTCACCCAAGATTATCGTGGTGGGGGTTGGCGGTGCCGGGTGCAATGCCGTCAATAACATGATCACCACCAATGTGAAGGGCGTGAATTTCTTGGTCTGTAACACGGATGCGCAGGCACTCAACGGCAATCTGGCGGAACACAAGGTGCAATTGGGCGCGATTTTGACCGAAGGGTTGGGCGCAGGGGCTAAGCCTGAGATCGGGCGCGCTGCCGCTGAGGAAAGCCTCGAAGATGTGATGCAGTATCTTGAGGATGCCAATATGGCCTTTATCACCGCCGGTATGGGCGGCGGAACTGGGACTGGTGCTGCTTCGGTGATTGCCAAGGCATGCCGTGAACGCGGGATTTTAACGGTGGGTGTGGTTACCAAGCCATTCCATTTCGAGGGATCGCGCCGTATGAAAATGGCCGAAGAAGGCCTGTCCGAACTCCAAAATTATGTCGATACGCTGATTATTATCCCGAACCAAAATCTCTTCCGTGTGGTTAATGATAAAACCACATTTTCCGAAGGGTTCAAAATGGCCGATAGCGTGCTGCAATCTGCGGTGCGCGGGGTGACGGATTTGATCGTGATGCCCGGACTGATTAACCTTGATTTTGCCGATATACGCTCAGTGATGCAGGAAATGGGCAAGGCCGTGATGGGCGCGGGTGAGGCCACGGGCGATAATCGCGCCCAGGAAGCGGCAGAAAAAGCCATCAGCAACCCGTTGCTTGATGACGTGTCAATGAAGGGCGCCAAGGGTGTGATCGTCAACATCACGGGCGGTTATGATATGACATTGTTTGAGGTGGATGAAGCCTGTAACCGCATTCGCGACGAAGTGGACCCTGATGCCAATATTATCTTTGGATCCACCTTTGACGAAACTATGGAGGGCACAATCCGTGTGTCCGTGGTGGCCACGGGCATTGAATCGGCAGAGGATGCGCAAAAACGCACCAATCATCGTCAATCAGGCGGCGGGTTTCAGGTGGATCGCACCAAACCGGTCGCGGGTTCCGCTAGTCGCAATAGTTTAAGGCAATCAGATGCCGCAACCATGAACGCAGCTCAGGGGAGGGCAGCTTCTTCCATGTCCGAATCATCTCAAGCGCCCAGAATGAGCGCGGGGAATGCGCCAAAGGCGGTGGTGCCCAACTACCCGGCTACTGCGCCACAAACTGTTCCGATGAATGCTTACTCCCAAGATCGTCAAATGGCGATGGAGGAGCAAACCCAAAGACAGGCAGTGGGGACCGAATTTGCTCCTGCTATGAATGGTGCGATGAAGGGGATGCGCGTGGGCGATTCCTATATTCCGCCGCAACCTGCTGATCCACATATGATTGCAAATGGTGCCGTAAATGATGCCACTATCGGGGCGGCGCAGGTCGGCGCTCAATCGATAGGCCAAGCAACGGGCCAGCCAATGAGCCAAGCCGCGCCGATCAATCAACCCTCAACACAATTAAACGCGCAGGCACACTCTCAGGCACATCAAGCCTCCCCCTATGATTATGCCGGAAACCCTTATGCTCAGGTGCATGCGCAAGCTGCACCGCCCCAAACAATGCAAGGATCAGCTCATGGAGTGGCCACTGCTGAAGGCTATGGGTACCAATATAATGGCGCACCCCCATCGGAACCCGGAATTGTCGGATCATTATTTCATCGCATCACCAATGGTTTTCGCCGCAATGACTCAACCCCACGCGCGTCCCGTCAGGTGCCGCAGCCAATGTCATTTGGCGATGCTTCCGCCCCTATACCCTCTGCCGCGTCTCAATCAGCACCCGGGGCATCAGGCTTACAGGTTCCTGCTGGGTCCGAACGCGCCTCACGCACGGCGGTAACATCTCAAGGAGTAATCGGTCAGGGAGTAATGGGCCAAACCATGACGGGATTGAGAGTTCCTCCCAGAGGACAAAACTCTGAGACATCGGCATCTGTGCCCAATGGCGCAATAGCCGGCTCCGGTGCTCTGCCTGCTCAAGGACGGCTGAATATTGATGCGCCTGCGGTGTCAGCGCAAGATGATGAATTGGAAATTCCCGCCTTCCTGCGGCGCCAGACCAGCTGATCATCCCCGACGCGCTCAATTGCAACATTGTGTGAAGTGTTCTCGCGCTTACAGCAAGCGTTTTGCAGTGTCGCTCTTGACGCGCATTGAGAACATATGATAAATTTTTTAAGCCTTCCAGCCCTTATGATGTTTTCCGGCTTTGAAAAAAGGTAATAGTTGTAAAAACGGTGTATCTATAAAAATGCTTCAGTGTGAACAAAAATCCCCCGATCAAATCTCAGGCGAGATTATGATCTCCTTCCCCGATGGTGCGCAGCGTCAATTTAACTGCGGGGTCACCGGATTTGACATTGCGCAAACGATTTCCCCCTCATTGGCCAAACGTGCGATTGCGGTGAAATTAAACGGCCATTTATGCGATGTCATGGCTCCGATTTGGTGTGATGGCACAATTGAAATTGTGGACCGTGACCATAAGGATGCATTGGACATTATTCGCCACGACACGGCGCATATTATGGCCGAAGCGGTGCAGATGCTCTATCCCCAGACACAGGTGACAATCGGCCCCGCGATTGAAAACGGATTTTATTATGATTTTTATCGTGAAACACCGTTTTCCACAGACGATTTAAAGCAAATCGAAGATAAAATGCGCGAAATTATGGCGCGGGATGAAAAATTTATCCGCGAGGAATGGGACCGCGCAGACGCCATTCAATTCTTTCGTGACAAGGGTGAATTGTTCAAGGTTGAATTGATCGACTCCATACCCGGTGATGAAAAAATTTCGATTTATCGTCAGGGAGATTGGCTCGATCTATGTCGCGGTCCGCATGTGCCGAGTACGGGCAAAGTCGGTACGGCCTTTAAACTCATGAATGTGGCCGGGGCCTATTGGCGCGGGGACAGCAATCGCCCCATGTTACAACGTATTTACGGCACGGCTTGGCGCACGCAAAAGGACTTAGACTCTTACCTTCATATGTTGGAGGAAGCCGAGCGGCGCGACCACCGCAAATTGGGCAAAGAAATGGGGTTGTTTCATTTGCAAGATGAAGCGCAAGGATCAGTTTTCTGGCACCCTAAGGGCTGGGCAATTTGGATTGTGCTTGAAACCTATCTGCGCAAGCGTTTGCGGGATGCGGGATATCAAGAGGTGAAAACGCCGCAATTGATGGATTCCAGATTTTGGGAAGCATCCGGCCACTGGGGCAAATACCGCGAAAACATGTTCGTCGTGCCTGATGTTGTACCCAATACCGATGAGGTCGGAAAAATTTTTAAGGAAGACCCGAAGAAATTTTTGGCACTCAAGCCCATGAACTGCCCGGCGCATGTGCAAATTTTTAAACAGGGCA
>JBDHTT010000098.1:0-5115 GCA_039808785.1 Alphaproteobacteria bacterium | reverse complement strand
CAATAATTTGTGCGAGTACGGAGCGGGTTAAATCCTCCCCCGTTTTGGCATCATGGACGACAAAATCATACCCTTCCTTAATCATCTGGCACAAATCATCAAGCGTGACATAGCTGCTGCGCCCCGTGTCATATAATCTGCGATTGGCGTATTTTTTAATGATGGTGGGCTTTTCGCCGCCTTTTTTGGTAATCATGATATGCCTCAATTTCTTAAAAGTCTGATCAGGTAAAAATTACATGCCCGCGGATTATCTACGGGGATTTTATGATTGATTTTACGCATAGAAATACGCATGGAAAAAAGAATATTATCATACTATAATATCTCTCAATCTAAGAACCTGTTCATAATCTCTACTCTGGCGTTGGCTTTTCACGGTATTTCTGCGCTTCCGCTTCTCACGTACATCTATGTACGATCCGATGCGGTTCTCGAAAAACCGCAAAAATCCTGTGCCATAGCGAGATTCTGATCAGGTTCTAAATTATACCGCACAAATGTTGCAAGTGCAAAGGATTTTTGCTGCGCAAGAAACCTGCACAAATTTTATCTTTTTTAATGATTTTTTATCGAATAGAAAAAGCCAAGTGCGATGAATGATACTGTGTTTTGAATAGGGTTTGGATGTGGTTTAATAGGGTAGCAAACACATGATTGATGACGATAACAAAGCGCACAAAAATTATTTTGCTGCAGGAATGGAGTTTGCGGACTCCACCCGCGCACGTGCGTGTCTGCTCAATCTCAATATCGCTATGTCCTATTGGGCGCAGAAACAGCCACACGGAGGTCAAAAGTCTATCCCGCCAGAGGCCGAAGATTTTTTGAGGGGGTTACAACTTTATCAAACCCACCCCTATTCTAGAATGCCTCAAAATCATTCCGTTTTGTGGCGCGATGGGGAGACGCGCATCGTTTGGTACGGCGTTCATCATAGCTATTCCTCCGCTCCACGTGGTCGGATTGTGATGGTGCCGTCCCTGATAAATAGTAGTGAGATTTTGAATCTTTTGCCCGGTCTGGGTGGTGATTATTCACTGATTGAATGGTTTAACGAGCAAGGATTTGAGGTGCTTTTGCTGCAATGGGGTGAGGCATCGCGCGATCCTGATCTTGGGACCCTTAGCTCAATCATCACAGCAAAATTACATCGCGTGATGATTTGGTTGCAGCAATTTCGCGCCCCCTCTTCTCCGCTCTCTTGGCCCTTGCCACTTTACGGTTTGGGGTATTGTATGGGTGGCACGATGCTTGCGGCGGCGGCGAGTTTTCACCCCAATCTTTTTGATCGCTTGATTTTTGTTGCGGCCCCGTGGGATTTTTCATCCCCCGCTTCGCGCACAAAAAATCGACAAAATAATCATGCCATGAACCTTCCCGATGCTCTAAATCAATGGATGAGGTCGGGCGGGCTGAATAAATTAAACGAAGTCTCAGCCATGCCGCATGAATGGCTTCATATGATTTTCGCCCAGTTGGACCCGGCGGCGATTGTGAAAAAATTCTCTCAATTTGGTAAAAAATCTTACTCTGCAACCAAGATGTCTGCGCCGCAAAATAGTTTGAGTTCGAAATTATTTGTGGCGGTGGAGGATTGGATCGGCAGCGGCGGGGACCTGCCCACTCCTCTTATTCGCGATGTGATGGAGTGTTGGTATATCAACAATGATCCGGCACATCGTCAATGGGCGATCAATGGGGAACCCGTCGATTTATCCCGCATTATCGCGCCCGCGTTTTTAATTGTTCCGCACAAGGACAGGATTGTCCCGCCGCATAGTGCGCTCGCGATGGCTCAGCATTTAAGGGCTCCCTCCATCCTCAAAACCAATCACGGCCATATTGCGATGATGGTCAACGGGGAATCGCGCCAGAATGTTTGGCATCCCACCCTTGAGTGGCTGAATGATTGAATGGCTGAGCCATGAAATCGCTTGATTTTTTGATGTCTCTAATTTGTTATAATATCACCCATTCTGAATTGTCCATCACGCGACAAAATATCTAAGCGAATTTTGCAATTTTATGCGATAATCGGGAAATCTTGATTCGTTTTCGGATAATCTCTCGGATAATTTCTCAAATGTCCTTATCTCCACGATTAAAAAAACAACGCTTGATCGGCGGCGTGCGTGTTGAAGTTCAAAGCTCAACACCCAACGCATCCTCATCTGCACGCGCAACACGTGGCGCAACAGCCAAAGCGGCAGGGACCAAGGTCAATGACACCTCCCCCGCATCCAAAAAGCCTGCTGCGAAAGGAAGCGGAAAAGCCACCAAAGCATCACTCCCCACCTCTGCTTCCCAACCCGTACGCATGGTGGTCAACAATGAAGGAAAAATTATTTTCTTTCATCCCGATTTTTTTACTGCAGCCATTGCGCTCTCTCATTCTGCCTCCCCGCTTGATGGGGGCGTGAAACAGGGTGATATGCCTGCTATTCCCTCTCACGGTGTCATATTGCGCGATATTTTGGAATTTGTGCATCCCGAAGATGCGTTAAGAGATCGCCCGCGTTTCGGTATTTTCGACAACTCACCACATTTTTCAAGCAGCTGCACAGATGATTCCGTAACGGATGAATGGTGCCAGTCAATTACAGATGGTGAACATGATGTCATCCTTCATATTCATCAGCAACCATATGAAGTGCGAGCGCGATTTGACCGCATGGATGTTCGCGATCAAAAATCATGTTTGATTATATCGCTCTATCCTGAAAATATGACTGAATATAGTTTGGACGAACCGATTTCGAGTGAAGAGATTTTTGGGCTCATGAATCCAAAAAAGGCCAAATCGGCTCAATCCCTGAAAGCCGCCGCCCGTAAGGGGAAAAAAGCGGCAACTTCTTCGAAAACTTTGATTTCTCATGAGTCAGTCGATCATGCGTCTGCTGCTCTCCTCACTTCCAAGAAACCCGTTTCAAAAGCCAGGAAATCACCGCGTGTTTCAAACAATAATCGTGATAAAAATTCTGCACAAATTTTCAATACTGATCTTGACCGCCATATGGCGATTTTTGCCACGATGGGACATGATTTTTTGGTGTTGATGACCTCCCGCGGGTATATCAGCGAATGCAATCATATGTTTGCGCAGTCTGTTGGTTATACGATGGATGAACTAAGCGGTCGCAACTTTCTTGATTTAGTATTTGATGATGATAAATCTTCTATCCAACCTATTTTTAAAACTTTGATGGCCAGTGATCGCGATGATATCACGCGCGATTCTTCATTGTCGGGTGACTCTCTCCCCTCGGGTGGGTTTGTTAATTATGAATGCCGCATTGTTTCAAGCCGCGGGGATGTGCGATGGCTTGATTGTCGGTTGCGCTTAATTGGTGAGCAACTTTATCTGGTTGCGCGTGACTTAACCCAATTCAAAGCGCATGAGCAGGAATTGCTGCGACGGGAGTTACAGCTCTCCGAGGCGCAATCCATCGGTCATATGGGGCATTGGGTATGGTGCGTGGGCGATGACCATTTGGAATTTTCAGAGGAAATTTTCCGCATTTTCGGCCAAGCGCGCGAAGATTTCATCCCCACCATTGATAATATCAACAATTTGCTGCATCGCCGTGATCGCGGCCGCATGGCCCAGGCCTTTCAACGCGCTTTAATTGAGCGCAAAAATTACGAGATGGAATTTCGTATCATTCGCCCCAGCGGCGAAGTTCGGTTTATTTTGCTGCAGGGACGATGCGAAATGGATGAAAGCGGCGATGTGCGGTCGTTGTTTGGAATCATGCAAGATATTACGCAGCGCACTGAATATGAGCGTGAATTATGTGACGCCAAAGAATCCGCCGAACGCGCCTATGCAGCCAAATCACAATTTTTGGCCAATATGAGTCACGAGCTTCGGACGCCGCTCAATGCGATTATCGGCTTTTCAGAAATGATGGAAAAACAAATATTGGGCCCCATCGGCACGCCAAAATATATTGATTATATTTCAGGAATTCGGGAGAGTGGCGAGCATCTGCTTGACCTTATCAGCGATATTCTTGACATGTCAAAAATTGAGGCCGGAAAATATACGCTTGATCTGGAAGACTTTAATCTTTTAAAGGTTTTGCGTCTGGCGGTTCATATGATTGAAGGGCGCGCGCTGGAGGCCGGAGTCAAGGTCTTTTCCTCGCTTCCCGAGTATGAAGATCTGCCGATGCGCGGTGATCGTCGTGCGATCATGCAAATGGTGTTAAACGTGCTCTCCAATGCTGTTAAATTTACCGATGATGGCGGTGAAGTCCGACTTTATTGCAATATTAAACAAAGCGGCATAATAGATTGTGACCGAACGGATGAGATTATTGAAATTTGTATCGAAGACACCGGAATAGGCATTCCGGCGAGCAAACTCCCCTATGTGACCAAACCATTTGAACAAGCCGCCAACCATTTCACCCGCAATCATGAAGGGTCAGGATTGGGGCTGGCGATTACAAAGGAATTGGTTGAGCTTCACGGCGGCCATTTAACGATTACCTCGAAAATCGGCGTAGGAACATGTGTGACAATGTGCTTGCCCCGCTATTGCGCCCCACCGCGGCAATAGATTGTAATGAGCCTTCAACTCATGTCCAATTCCACCCCCCATACTGATATCAAAGCCAAAGGGTGGATTGCCCGGCTCCCGCAATCGTGGCAACCCTATGCGCTCCTCATGCGGCTTGATCGTCCGATTGGCACGTGGTTGCTACTTTTTCCCGCCTGGTGGTCTATTCTCTTATCCTCTCAATCTTCATCAATTGAGACGACATTAAAGACCATGATCCTATTCGCCCTAGGGGCCGTCATCATGCGGGGCGCAGGGTGTGTGATTAATGATCTGTGGGACCGTGATTTTGACAGGATGGTTGAGCGCACCAAGCTGCGCCCGCTTGCCCGCGGCACAATTTCTCCGCTTCACGCCATGATATTTTTGTGCGGATTATTGTTTGTGAGTTTGGGGATTTTACTGCAATTTAATCTGCTCACCATCATCCTGGGCGTGCTCTCTCTAATTCCGGTTATCCTATATCCGCTGGCCAAGCGGGTGACATGGTATCCGCAATTTATACTGGGCTTAACTTTTAATATCGGGGCATTCATGGGGGCATCGGC
>JBDHTT010000097.1:0-5246 GCA_039808785.1 Alphaproteobacteria bacterium | reverse complement strand
CCATTCAAACGATTGAGGATCATATCTCCACAACGTTGGATAAGCTGGGCATTCACACCGATCCCGACCCGATGAAGGGCGGCGTGCGCGAATCCACCGAAAACCATGTTACCTCTCAACACGATATCGACGCGCTTTTTGCGTGATACTATCCGTAGTAGATGTTCAGAAAGATAGCAATTTGAAATAAGATAAAAATACGACACGATTCTTATTTCTTACAAAACTTTGCTCATGCCCTAATTTCTGAGCGGTTTGCCGGTATTGAGCATATGCTCGACCCTTGCCAAGGTTTTTGGATTTTTGGCGAGTTTGATGAATTCTTCACGCTCAAGTTTCAAAATATCCTCCTCACTCATGGCATTGGTCCAATCGCCTTCGTCCCCGCCTGTCAGAACGCAGGCCAACGCCCCGGACACCACGACGTCATAATCAGTGGCTTTACCACTCAATCGCAGATCCTCCACCGCTAAATCTAGTGCCATTTTGCCCGACGGCCCCGCGAGTTTGATATCATGGTGGGCCACGGGCGGTGTATAGCCATCAATAAGGCTCAAGGCCCGCGCCTTCGCGTCATATAATAACCGGTCACGATTCATGGTCACACCGTCCCCAGCGCGCAGATACCCAATGGATTTCGCGTCATCGGCTGATTTGGCAACCTGTGCCGTGCCGATCACCTCAAATGCTTTGCGCGCGGGCCCCATGGGGGAATGATCGGGCGAAAACCAGATTTTATGCCCCCCCGTGAGCTTACGATTTTGTTGGCGTTCCAGTTCGGTATAACGCAACAACATTTCCTTACACCCACCCCAACCGGGGATAAATCCCACCCCGACTTCGACCAACCCGCAATAGGTTTCGGCGTGCGCCTGAACCGCATCGGCATGCAGCAAAATCTCGCACCCGCCGCCAAGGGCGAGGTTGGACGGGGCCGCCACCACGGGAAACGGTGCGAATTTCAGGGCTTGATAGGCTCTCTGCCCCGCGGCAATGAGTTGCTCAATCTGCTCCCACATCGCGATATTGGCGGCGAACAACGCAAGCCCCAGATTGGCACCGGCGGAAAAGACTGATCCTTCGTTATAAATCACTAGGGCTTTATAGGCTCGATCCGGCCCCGCCTGTCCCACGACCCATTCAATGGCCGCAAAAACCTGATCATCGAGCGCATTCATTTTGCCCGTAAACTCCAGGCACAAAACCCCGTCGCCAATATCCCACACGGCGGCGGAGGCCGTTTTAAACACCGGCTTGGCGTTTAGTTTGATATCCTTGAGCAACAACACGCCGGGGGGCCGCGCAATATCGTGATAGCTCCCATCATCCGCGCCGCCCGCAAGACACTCAAATGCCTGCGGTTTTCCACCCTCAATGCGGTAAAAACTCGCCCCCCCGACCTTTTGGATCAATTCAGGCACCGCAATCCCCATAGCGGTTAATTGCTCCGCCACCCACGCCGCGCCCAATTCATCAATCATTTCAAACGGCCCGCGTTTCCAGTTATACCCCAGGCGCATGGCTTCATCGACATCTTCAATCCGGTCAGCGATTTCGGGCACGAGTGAGGCCGCATAGGCCAAAGTCGGCAGCAACACCGCCTTTGCATATTGCCCACCGATATCGGGCGCAGACAGCACGGCGCGAAGCCCTTGTTTGCCCAATTCCAAGGACGGCAAATCAATAATTTTGCTTTGCGGGACGTACATATCTTGTGTAAATTCATCACCCGCGAGATTGAGCACATATTTTTTCTTTTGCGCATCCAATCTGTAAAAACCGCCCTTACCCTTGCGGCCCGTGAATCCCTCGCTAATCATCCCGCGCACAAAGCCAAAATCCTTATAGATACGGCGATAATCATCATGGGGCGGAAGAGTCATAAGAAGCGACTCCGCCAATTTCGGCATCAAATCAATCCCCACCAGGTCAATCAGGCCAAAAATCCCGGTTTTGGGAATGCCCAACGGTTTGCCAAACACCGTATCGGCAATCTCAATCGGGACCGCCATCTCAACAGCCGCATTCACCCCCATCTGCATCCAATAAACACCCAGCCGATTAGCGATAAACCCGGGAGTATCATGACACGGCACCACACCTTTTCCCAATCTCACATCACAAAATTGCGTGATTTCGGAAATAATGTCGGCTCTGGTCTGGTTTCCCGTTACCAATTCCAATAATCGCATATAGCGCGGCGGATTAAAAAAATGGGTAATCAAAAAATCACGCGCAAATTCTTCAGATTGACCTTTTAATAAATATTTCAATGGAATAGTCGATGTATTCGAAGAAACGATTGAACCTTTTTTGCGCACCGAGTCAATTTTTTGATAGGTTTCAAATTTAACCTTTAAATCTTCAAGTACCACTTCAACAATCCAATCGCATTCACTTAAAAGATTAAGATCATCCTCTAAGTTACCAGTTTTAATCAATTTTGCATTTTTGGGATGCATAAAGGGAGCAGGGTCGGTTTTGAGCATTCTCTCAACCGCCGCCGCAGCCAAATCTTTGTCCGGCAACTTTATGTCCAGCAACACGACCGGCACACCGGCATTGGCAATCTGGGCGGCAATCCCCGACCCCATCACTCCCGACCCGATTACGGCAACTTTATGGATGGTCATATTAATCTCCTAATTTGCATTATAGCGATTCCATATTTCTTTAAATCGATTTTGTTGATGAAACCAAGCAGCAGTCTTTGGACATATCCAAGACATAAGACAATAACCATCCTCGTAATATTGAGATAATTTACTTTCATCTTTTATGATCGGCTCCAAATGTGCAATTTTATTCCTTAATTTAAGCAACGATGTTAACTTTTTTTCAATATCCCGTCTTCCAACGGGGCCTGATTTATTTCTAAAACTATGCCTGAGCGCCGCTATCCAAAAAATTTGTTCATAAGGGGCGTCAACCAAATGTATCCAGAAGCCAAAATTTAACTCAGAAATCAAATCGTGAATTTTATAATCTCCCGGTTTATTTTTAGTGAGCTTCCCGATTGCGCTATTGATTTGCTCAAGATGCTGTCGGCGAAACAATTTTAGATCAGACATCCAATCCTCTTTTTTGTATGCACGCCTCAGTTGCTCATGGAAACTATTGCGGATCACCACTTCAAGCCCGCCGAGAAGAACATATAGTTCTTTGCTGTACTGCATATTCCTTGAGTACAATTCCTCCGGACTGGCATCACGAATGTTGGCTAGACTTTCATAAGTTTTCCACCTCTCAGTAGATAAAGATTGTTTTAAGAAATGCGCCATAAAGTTTTCACACACAAAACATATATCGATTAAAGGCCCAAAAGTTTTTATTGTTTTTTAAAATAACTTTGTAGTACAATATAAGAGAAGGTCCCCGGAGCGTCCTATGCTGGTTCATCCCAGTACGACACCGGGGCATTTTTTTGCCGCCCCAAAAATACGAAGCCTTCGGATATTCATTGCTGAAAAATGAGGTCTCAGGGCATGTAATTGCTCAAGCGTATCCATTTTGTATCACGCCCGCTCTAAAATAATCGCTGTGCCTTGGCCGCCGCCGATGCACATGGTCGCAAGGCCGAATTGTTTGTTTTCACGTTTGAGCAAGCTCGCCAATTTCCCCGTAATCCGCGCTCCCGAAGCCCCAAGCGGATGTCCCAGCGCAATGGCCCCGCCATCCAAATTGAGCTTGGATTGATTAATCCCCAATTCGCGGATCACCGCCAAGGATTGCGCCGCAAAGGCCTCATTCAATTCAATGATATCAATGTCGCCCATCGCCAATCCGGCCCGCGCCAGGGCTTTTTGTGTGGCCGCCACCGGGCCGATGCCCATAATTTCCGCCGCACACCCCGCAACCGCTACCGATCTGATTTTTGCCAAAACAGGGAGGTTATGCGCGCGGGCGTAATCCTCCGTCGTCACCAAAACCGCCGCCGCCCCGTCCGTGAGCGGCGATGAAGTCCCCGCCGTGACCGTTCCATTTTGATCAAAGGCAAGCTTCAGTCCCGCCAGAGTTTCAAGTGTAGTGTCGGGCCGGATGCACCCGTCAGTTTGAACATTGTTGATTGCCACGATTTCATCGGCAAATTGGCCGTTGGCGGCTGCCTGCGCAGCTTTTTGATGGGACCAAACCGCGAATTCCTCTTGCTCAACGCGCGAAATATCATATTCTTTTGCCAAATTTTCCGCTGTGATCCCCATGGAAATATAAGCCGCGGGACAAACCGACATCATCGCGGGGTTGGGCATGGGGTTAAATCCACCCATGGGGATGCGGGTCATTGACTCGACTCCTGCGCATATAAACGCATCCCCCGCGCCCATTGCCGCATATCCGGCGGCCATTTGGATGGTGGTCATGGAGGAACCGCAGAATCGGTTGACTGTCACCCCTGCAATAGCGGGCGGAAGCCCCGCCAACTGGGCTACAATTCGCGCAATGTTAAACCCTTGCTCGGCTTCGGGAAATGCGCAGCCCATCAGGATATCCTCAAGATCCGCACTGGTAATTCCGGTTGCGGAGATCAACGCATTAACCACCGCGGCAGCCATATCATCAGGCCGTGTTTTCGCCAGTGCTCCCTTATTGGCTAATGTGAACGGAGACCGTTTATATCCACAAATCACGGCTGAATTTTGCATGTCAAACTCCCAACGAATCATAAGTAAAAAAGCCAGATCAGGCTGCGTGTTTTTATAACGGGCCTTTATATCATATAAAAACTTAATGAGAGTTTGATTTTTTGTGGAAATACGCGAAATAGAGCATTTTGCGATTAAGTGGAGGCCGGTTAATCGTAACAAAATGCGACAAAACAAATAGTTAGACCATTTTTTTGAGTCTACATAACCGAAAAATGGTCTAAGACAAGAAAAAATCAGTTGGTCTGTAAGCCGGATTCTGTATTCTTTAAAAAAGAATGAGAGCCATTCATCTCGATTTTACGTTACCGCAAAACTCTGGCGACCTACCCGGGCAACGATGCGGAAACGCATCCTGTGCCGCCCCTATTTGGTCTTGCTTCCGGTGGGGTTTGCCGTACCTGTTCATTACTGAACGAGTGGTGCGCTCTTACCGCACCGTTTCACCCTTGCCTCTGCCCAAAGACAGCGGCGGTTTGCTTTCTGTTGCACTTTCCGTCAGGTCGCCCTGCCCGGCCATTAACCGGCACCGTGTTTCCGTGAAGTCCGGACTTTCCTCACTATCTTGAGATAGCGCGACCCTCCGACCAACTGATGCGGCAC
>JBDHTT010000096.1:0-5247 GCA_039808785.1 Alphaproteobacteria bacterium | reverse complement strand
CCATCGGCATATCGCGCAAACATTGTTTCATGATTTTGAGCGATTGGCGCATTTCCTCCATCCGCACCAGATAGCGCGCATAACAATCGCCCGTGGTCGCCGTGGGAATCTCAAATTCCAACTTTTCATACACGTCATAGGGCTGCGATTTCCGCAAATCCCAAGCAAGGCCTGACGCCCGCAGCACAGGGCCGGAAAAGCCCCAATCAAGTGCTTGGGCCGTACTCACAAGTCCGATATCCACGGTGCGCTGTTTAAAAATACGATTTTCGGTCAACAGATTATCAAGATCATTCAAAACCGCGGGAAAGCTCTCAACCCAGGCCGCCATATCATCGAGCAATCCATCCGGCACATCCATCGCCACCCCGCCAGGGCGGATATAATTGGCATGAAGCCGCGCACCACAGGCCCGATCATAAAACTCCATGCCCTTTTCACGCTCCTCAAACCCCCATAATGCGGGCGTAATCGCGCCGATATCAAGCGCAAAAGTGGTGATATTCAGGATATGATTCATGATACGGGTGAGTTCACAAAACAACACGCGGATATATTGCGCGCGCTGTGGCACCTCAATTGCCAATAATTTTTCAATCGCGAGCGCGAAGGCATGCTCTTGATTCATCGGCGACACATAATCCAGCCGGTCAAAATACGGCAAGGCCTGCATATAGGTTTTATATTCAATCAATTTTTCGGTCCCACGATGAAGCAAACCGATATGCGGATCGGCACGTTTCACCACCTCCCCGTCCATCTCCAGCACAAGGCGTAACACGCCGTGCGCGGCCGGGTGCTGGGGCCCGAAATTCATCGTATAAGGTTTTATAAACCGCTCTTCATCCATTTCGATGTCAGGATTGATCGCGTTTACGGCAAGGGCTTCAGTCATTTCTTAATCTATACCTTTTTTGTGGTCGTAATAATTTTTAGATCATACCATGAAAATGGATTCTGAGAACTACTTATCCAATATTTTTATTATTCCCTCAAGGAAATTCCAATATTGCCATGCACCCACCGCCACAATGCCGCAACAAAACCCCGGGCCGGCGGGAATCATCAGCCGCCTTAAATTCATGCGTGTCTTGGTTTTTAAGGCCTTGATGGCTGCATAGGCTATTCCGTGAAGCAAGCCGGCAAAGGCCCCGAATGTGATGGCAAAGATAATCATCTCCGGCCCCAGCCACACGCCCGCCGCAGCCATTAGCTTGACATCCCCCAATCCCAAAGTTTCCTGTTTATAATACCGATTGCCAAAAAACCGCACAATATAGAGCATCCCGCCGCCGATCAACGCGGCCAATGCCAATTGCAAGGGTGAAAAAAACTCAAACCCGGTTGAAAGGTGAAACCCCGCGCCCAAAGCCGCCAGAGCCGCATTGAGCCAATTAGGCAAGATCCAATGACGAAAATCAATGATAACAAGGGCCACAATCACCCCAACCGCAGCCAGTGCGCATAATAACGGAATTAGTTCAAAGAGATGTGTCATTTAGCTTTTTAATTTTGGGGTGAGAGGATATTTTTGTATAGTCTTATTTGGTATTTTAGATAGGATTATAATATCTGCAAAACGGTGAAGGAAATAGCCCCCTTGAACAATTTTACACAGATTTGAAATAATGATTGCGTATGAATGACTGCATAATTCCCTCAGCTTCAGCCAAAATCCCGGTTTCGGTGATCATCGTCACCAAAAACGAAGCTGCGCGGATTGGGGAAGCGCTTAAAACTCTGACAGATTTTGATCAGGTGATTGTGGTTGACTCCAATAGTCGCGATGCCACAATTGCGCTGGCCGCAGCAGAAGGTGCGCAGACGCATCATTTTACCTGGAACGGTCAATATCCGAAAAAGCGGCAATGGTGCCTCAATCACCTATCTTTGCGGCATGATTGGGTGTTGTTTGTGGATGCCGATGAAGTGATGACCGAGGGTTTAATCACTGAAATCGCCGCTCTGTTTAAGGATACACCACCCGTTGAGGCCGGTTTTTTTATCAAAGGTCGCTATTGTTCTCGGGGAAAAATCCTGAAATTTGGGCAATGTAATTCCAAAATCGCGCTGTTTAATCGGCGCAAGATGGGCTTTCCGACGGTCAATGATCTCGACATTCCCGGCATGGGAGAAATTGAAGGGCATTACCAGCCGGTCTTTTTGCCGGATCTCCCTGCACCCCAACGCAAAATCGGCCGGCTGCGCCATTTCATGATTCATGATGCGTTGGATGATGAGCAGGCCTGGCAATTTCGTCATGAAAAATATGCGCGGTGGGAAGCCGGCATGAACGTGCGTAAGGCTTGGCCTGATGATCCGGTGCCATGGCGCAATCATGTTAAAAAATTCCTGCGCGTGAGCCGTCTCCGCGCCCCGCTCACTTTTTTGTACGGCTATATCTGGAGGGGCGGTTTCTTGGATGGGGCAAGTGGTAAGACCCTCGCATGCTTTAAATATCGATATTATCGCTTGATTGATTACCTATCGCGAAAAATCACTATAGCTAGAGCGGAATAAAATGACCATTTTATTTTAACCTCGCCCTATAAAATAAAAATATCGCTCAAATCGCGATATTTTCTTTGCATTTTTCGATAAATCTGGCATTTTGCGCACATCCACAAAATTTTGACCCAAGATGATACGCCGTACGATGGCCCATATTTTATTAGCCGAAGATGACCCTTCCATGCGCCAATTTTTAACCTTGGCGTTGGAAAAGGCCGGGCATCGCGTGACCGCGTGTGCCGACGGTTTGGCTGCGTTTTACGCCGTTGAGTCGATTGGTGAAACTATTGATTTATTGTTGGCCGATATCGTGATGCCGGGTATGGACGGTATAGAGCTTTCACAAAAGACCGCGCGCGCCCACCCAAACATCAAAATTTTGTTTATTACCGGATTTTCGGCTGTGGCCATGGACCGCGTGAACGCGCAGGATCAGGCCGCCAATATCCTCTCCAAACCCTTTCATCTGAATGATTTAGTCAAACAGGTCGATCAATTATTGCACACCGCCAAAGCGGGCGTGAACAAAGCAGATTCGAACGCAGAAATTTCACATGAAAGTGAATAAAAACTATTGCTTTTGATCCGTTTTCGGGCTACAAACTCCACCTGTTTCAATCGTTGATGAAATTGGTTGATCGGGCAATTAGCTCAGTTGGTTAGAGCGCTATCTTGACATGGTAGAGGTCGCTGGTTCGAGCCCAGTATTGCCCACCATTTATCCCGCGTCCCCGTAGCAGAAAAAGTCGAACTGGATCTTGATGGATTAGCCACCGGATTCCAGCTCTTTTTGCACGAATGATCAAAAATAACCGCTCGTTTTTAAAATATAAAGTTTCCAAAATTGAACGCGCAGCGTTCGAAAAATTCCATAACCTCGTGCGTGACACGGGGTTACAAAGATATGAGATTATGAACAGGTTCTTAATTATGCCGAGAGTGCGGAATTTTGATCTTCGTTTAGGCCAAAGGTATCTTTGTAAAAATTGAACCATAGCGTGGGCGCACGGTCGCCGAAGGGGCCCTGTTTAGATCGCCAATAGGCTAGAATTTGAGGGAACTGATTAAATTCCAACTCTGACTCTCTGATCAGGCGACGATCAAGGGGCATGAGCCTGATCCCCTCTAATTTCTCCGCGCGTTCAGAATAGTATCGTGAAGTCAGGAAATCTTTCATGACTGTGGTCAGGACATAGGGGTCATCGGTGCCGATACGGTGTTTGGCCTCGTCACGGCGCGCCATAACCGAATCCAGAACGGCGCGGGCCGACTCGGCCATGGGTCCTTGGGAAATTCGTGCGACATAAATGGCACGCATAATGTGATGCAAATCGGTTTGTGAGATTTCAGGCAGCCAAATGAGAACCCCGGAACGCATAGCACAGGTGAGATCAAGGTTAAAACATTGATGGCAAAAAATACAGGTTGTTGCCATGTTATCCATGGTCACATTGTCTTTGTTATGGTCCAGAAAATGGACTTCCTGATATTTTTCCGAGCGAAAACCGCAGCAGCGGCAAGTATAATCGTCACGGTCAAAGACAGCCTTTCGGCTTTCCGCCGTTAAGGGCTGTGGCATAGACACCATTTGGCCTTTTATCGGTTTTTTGGCGACAGAATTGCCCGCGCTGCGGGCAATTCCTAAAATGATAGGTAATGATTTCATATTCCGAACTCAGGTGGTTACTGTACCAATGAGTTGGCGTCAACTACTTTGCTGACTTTTGCCGCTGTGGTCACGTTACCGGTCCCGATCAAGCTTTGCATAGATTCGGTGATAATCGGGATCATGAATAATCCACCACCAACCGCCAGTCGGATTGCGCCATCTTTCAAGTGCACTTGCGATGGTTGTTCAACGTGATCTTTCACTTTCATGATACCCAGAACAGCCAAGCCCATGCCCATCATATAGCAGATGGCTGACAAGAAACCGGGCAGATTGCTAATACCTTTGGTGATGTTATCGGCAATGGTATTGAACGAGTTTGTCGGTGCTGTCGCATGTGCAGAAGATGTGATGAGCATCCCCATGGTAAAAGCGGCTCCGGTCACGGCACCCATTCGGTTCAGTTTATTTGAAATATATGTACGTAGTTTCAGCATGGTTTCCTCCTCCTATGCTCAGTTGATAAAAATACTTCACCTATGTAAATAATACACCAAGTGACGTTAAACCAAAAGTACTTTGTACCGCATTCATCAGCGGTCCCAAATTTACAGCCAGCGCCCCGCCAAAAATATGCGTGACAGCAGCCATAAGTGACGCCTGTCCTTTTCCCTCCGCTACTTCCCGTAATATAAAGAAGCCGCGAATAAAACTAATCCAACCAACTAACATCATAAACATTAAAATCGAGCTAATAACCGCCAGAACATGATCATCCACATACCCACCATCTATGGGGGTAGAGAGAACGGCATAAGTTGTAATATCCATATCCCCAAACATGGAAAGGGAGAATGCATCCATCATATCGTCCATCGTGAATAACACTCCTGCCACGACGAAAGTCATAATTGTTCCAAGTCCGGCAGGGCCATTCGGGCCGTCTTGTGCTGTTTTTAGCAGTCTGCTAATCCCAATAACTGTGAGTACCAAGCCAGCTAAATACCCAAATCCACCCAGCAAGGCAGAGAGAGGTTTGTAAATATCTACTACAAGTGCAGCAATGACAGCATCGAGTCCGTAGGCTCCCCCAACTGAACCGCTCACTCCGGTTGCGATGCCACCCG
>JBDHTT010000095.1:0-5291 GCA_039808785.1 Alphaproteobacteria bacterium | reverse complement strand
CATCGGGGGTAGAATGATCGGTTGATTCAATGAAATCTGCTGCGCCGCCTCCGGTGTTATTCCCGGATTCTCTTTGTGCCGCAAGAGTTTCGGCATAAAGATTACGGCTGATTTCTTTTTGTCGCACGCGGTGCGCGTAAAAACATATCCCCGCCCATAACCCAAAACTAAGTGCAACCAACAGCAAAATAATAGCCCATGTATTAACCATCGAGCCAATATTAAACTGTAAATCTTCAATGTCATCCTGAACACAGAGCGATATTTCTTTACCATTCAGGTCGAAATGGGCCTTAGCAGCATCTAGATCAACGTCAATACGGTTTCCGGTGACAGGCCCACGAAACTTCAGCGCGTCAGTGGTTTGAAGCCAACTTCCGATTTGCGATTGTTTGCAGCCATCCAGCAAATCATATTCGAGTGAATGCGGATCCGCCGATCCAAATGCGCCGGCAAAATTCTGGATCGGCGAATCATATTTGTTTTTGAGGATATCTAGCCGGCCAATTTTATACTGCCCGGAAACCCAAGTTCCACAAGCACATATCAGCAAAATAATGGCAAAAACCGCCCATAATTTCCACCGCCCAAACACGCCGGCATGAAGGGAGTATTGATTGTTTAATCTATGTGAGAATCGCGCGACAACCATAATGCCGCTTATAGCATATCCGCTTATGCACTGAAACTATTTTTCTATATTTGAATACTGAATCAAAAATCCTTGCGCGGCAGGATAAAGGACGCCGAATGGCTGCGTACAATATTCGCCAATCGCCCATCATTGATGATGTTATGAAGGGCAATATTAATCATATCGCGCAATTGATATTGCCCACGCGCCACGGCGTAATAGGCAGGCAAATTATAAAGCGGCGGAATATTGGCTATTTCCCGCATTTTTCCGGGATCCAGAGCATCAATGGCCTCGGCACTGGCTTGATCCAGAATGAGCACATCTGATTTTTGCCCAAGGAGAGAGGCCGCCATATCGCTGCGGGTCGCAAAGGGTGGCTGTAAATCTACTTTTGCATCGGGAAAGCCGCGCGTGACCATAAAATTTGTGACATCATTTTCAATAGCGGCCATAGTCACCGTGGAGTCATTGATTTTTTTAAGATCGCCGTCAAACCGCACATCGTCTTTTCGTGCATATAATTTGACCTTGGTGAACAATATCGGATCGGTCAGTGTCAGCGCACGAATACGCCCCGAATCAAGCCAGATTTGCGAACAAAAAACATCGAATTTATTGGATTTGAGCCCCTCCACCACATTGCCAAGGCCGACCTGTTCACTCCAGATAATTTTTAAATCCAGTTCCTTGCCAATTTCAGTCCATATATCGTAATCATAGCCACTCAGCGCACCGCTTTGCGGGTCCTTGACCAGATAGGGCGGCGAAAGCGCATAACCGCACCGTAACTCGCCATTGTTCGCGAGGTTGGCATAGCTGCGTTCAGCCAGCGCAGCGGACCCGTTCAAACACACCACACCCAACGCCATGATGGGCAGGATAATGAGCAGGAATAAAGTTTGAAAAAGGCCCTGATTTTTGCGCATGTTTAAAAAAACGCCATCTTGGCAACCGAAAAAATGGAGAGGACCGCGAGTGCCACGCTGAGCGCATTCAACGCGATCAGGCAAATAATTTTCAAACCATTGCCGTGAATATAATCTTCGATGACCACTTGAAGACCCAATTTCATATGATAAAACACCGAAATTAAAAACAGAATCATTAGGATGGCATTGCATGGCTGGGCAAAAAACGCCTGAACCGTCTCATAATCAGCCCCGTTGGCCGCGGCCAAAGTCATCCCCGACCACAACGCCCATAAAAAAAGCGGAATATTTGTGATGGCGGTCAAACGTTGGGCATTCCAATGATGCAACCCACCATGTGCAGACCCCAAGCCCTTAGCACGGGCCATGGGATGATTTAAATCCGAATAATTCCATTTTAATTTCATGATGAATCTTCCCTATTCTTACAAATTTTTACAAATCGACTAACCCCTTAGAGATGGCGAGATAAAAGGCAAACCCAAGATTAATAAAAAAACTTTACGCATCCCCATAGGGCAAGCGTGAGTGTGATGGCAAGAATAAAAATCACCATCCCTGCCCGTTCCGCCCCCGCAATCGTGATCATTTTTCCACTATCCATGATCAGGTGCCTGATACCCGTTAACATGTGAAAAATCAACGATCCCGTCCACCCAAAAAGCAAAACCTGCCCCACTATGGAGGTGATAAAGCCGTGAAAAACATCATAAGATTCGGGCCCCATCGCGGCAGCAGCCAGCATCCATACCAACACGCATAGCCCGATGGAATTGGCGATTCCGCTGGCACGATGAAGGATGGAAAGCGCCATATTCATCGACCATTTCCAAATCTGGATATGGGGGGACAGCGGACGCATCGCGGCCTTTGACAAAGTTTGCGTTTGATTTTGTGTCATGAGATTTTGGACCCTGAAAATCTTTGATAAGCCAAGAAAAACTCAGTTGAATGCCTAAAGGCCACCTCTAAATATATGATTCATCTGAACCGCCGTCATCATACTCGTAAATTCTTGCGTTGACTATATGATTTTTTCGCAAAAACCGCACGGCTTTGCGCCTAATTTTTACCCAATCTTAACTTAAAGTGAGCATTATAGAAAACAAGCAATGATAATAATTCGGCAAGTTGGCAAGTAATAAGGAGCGGTGACCATGCAAATCAATATCCAAGATTTTATTGATGAATCGGGATTGGGAGAGGCCTTTTATCCCGGCAAACGAGTGATCAAAACATGCCCGCAACCGGGCGAATTTCGCAGCCACTGCGTGATTTACGATTGGCGCGACCCGTCCCTCATTCGCATTGAAATTAAGGCCGGATTGACGGGTTTTGACCTCCCGGCCAATGATCTGGCGCGTTACCCGGTCAGCTTTCAATCCCCGACCTTTATTGAGATTGACGTCCATAGCGGCCGCATGAAACATATGAGTGCAAATGCCGAAAAATTAAGCCATTTTGCATCCGCTGCGCAAAACCGTAATGATGAAGATGATACGGATGAAGACAGCTCAACGAGCGGAAAATCAGGCGGTGGCGGCGGCAAGCGCCCGGCCAAAAAATCGAAATCTGAGTTGGAGCACACGGAAAAATTCAGCTCTAAAATTTCATCCTTCACCTCCGCTGTTGCCGGTAAACTGCCCGATGTCGGCAATATTGTCAACGTCGTCATCATGGGCATGAAAATCGCCGAGGAAGCCTATAAAAATGTTGTGGATAAACTCACCACACAAATGAAACACGCCAAAATCGTCACGGCCGAATTGATGATTGCGGCCGGTAAAATGGTGATGAAATATACGCCCCCGGCCTTTCTCCAGCCCAAAGGCGATGAGAACAAAACCTATAAATATAACCGCGAGAAAAATGAACCGATGTTCAGCGGCCCCTCACCGTAAGTTTTTCGGCTAATTTTCTTATCACCCTCACCCTCGAAACCCCCCACTTGATGCGGGGTCTAAAGAAAGCTGCCGGACTTTGCTAAGAACCTATTCAGAATCTCTACTCTGGCGTTGGCTTTTTAGCGATTTTCTGCGCTTCCGCTTCTCACGTACCCTTAAGTACGATCCGATGCGGTTCTCGAAAAACCGCAAAAATCCTGTGCCATAGCGAGATTATGAACAGGCTCTACGACCCCGGATATGCGAAAAAACCTCACAAGTTTGGCTTTTTCTTTTCCGGGGATACGGGTTGATTTGAAACTTGAAGGGTGGCAAGGCTAATTTTCTTCAGGTTTAAATATCAGGCGACCTTTTTTACGCATGAGCTTTACCCCCCCAAGCGTTGCGCCGCGAAAGGCCGGCGATGATTGCGAATATGGCGGCGCAGGCATAGATGATGCGCACATACGTTGCTGCAACCGTTCAATATCCTCCAACCGCATATGTTTTACGGGCAAATTCGCCCTCTCCCTCACCGCATTTATAATTTTTTGCAACAAACGAATTTGAATCTCGGGTAATTGCGCTGAAAAGCTTGAAAATTCCACCTCACAGCCCCCGTCCCGCCAGTGACAAAGCTCAATAAATTTCTCAAGGCAAACTTGGTCTATCAGGTTTTCGGCACGCTCAATGCGCCGCGTCAGGGTCGCAATGCGCCGCGATGTCAGTCCCTCCTGATCCAACAAATCCTGCACCGCCCGCATCCGCCCGCGCATATATTTGGGCGATAAATTGCTGGGGTCTTCGGCCCAAGGAATATCATGTGATCGGCAGGTTTCAATCAATTGCGCATGCGTGATTTCAAGGAGCGGACGAATCAAAGTGAGTTGTTCATTATAAATTTGAATCGGCCGCATGGACCGCAGCCCCGCAAGCCCGCTGCCCTTGGCCAGTCGAAATAAAAAAGTTTCACGTTGATCATCGGCGTGATGGGCAAGGCACAAATAGGCAATCCCCTGATGCGCGCAATATTCGGCCATTTTTTGATAGCGCATGATGCGCGCAGCTTCCTGAACGCCATGATCGGGCTTCGGATCCAGCCATTTGAAAACCTGACACGGCAAGCCGTATTGCCGGGCATATTTTGCGACCATAGCCGCCTCAGATTCCGACTCAGCCCGCAAGCCATGGTCAATCGTGAGGATATGGGGGGGCGTCAAAAGATATCCCCGCAGTAACTCGGCAAGAGCCATAGAATCAGCCCCACCGGAAACGGCAATTGCGACCCTTTGATCACGCAAAAAATCCAGCCCTTGAGAGCTTATCATCTCGGCAAATTCTTGATCGCTCAACGGGGATATTTGTCTCACTCAAACCCTCGCGAGATCATAGGGTTTAGGCGCAAAATTTGGATTGATATCCTGTTCAATTACGGTGAACATTTCAGTGTTGCAATCTCCTGATCCGCCATACGCAACACGTTGTTATTCCCCGTCGGATATTCCTGTTTCAACTGCGCATAGGTGATGCAGGCCTGTGCGGCCTTTCCGCTTTTATTGAGGGCCATACCAAGCTTGAGCAAGCTTTCAGCAGCTTTCGGGCCCTTCGGGTATTTCTTATAACTTTCGGCAAAAACCCGTATCGCCTTATCATAGCTTTTTTCCGCATAATAATTCTCCCCGCTCCAATAAAGTGCATTAGGAGCCAAGGGATGATTAGGAAAACTTTTCAAAAATTGATCAAATCCCGCGCGAGAACCTTTATAATTTCCGCTTTTATACAGGGAATATGCAGATTCATACTGGGCGGCAGCATCACCGCTTGATCCGGCTCCATTTGTTG
>JBDHTT010000094.1:0-5337 GCA_039808785.1 Alphaproteobacteria bacterium | reverse complement strand
ATCTTGGCGATTTGTGTGCCGTATTACCAAAACCAATTGGGGTTGAGCTTTCATCAATTTTTGATGATCGAATCTGCCTTTGCCTTGGTGTTGGTGATTTGTGATGTGCCGACTGGGTGGCTGGCGGATCAATGGGGACGTAAAAAATGCTTGATACTTGGGTCTGCGGTCTATGGGCTTGGATTTTGCGGCTTGCTGTTTAGTGTGGGATTTTACAGCGCTCTGGTTTCCCAATGCGTCATCGGTATCGGGGTTGCCCTCATGAACGGTGCGCATACCGCCCTGTTATATGATAGTTTGTTGGCCGCAGGGCGCGAGCAAGAATTTCGTCGCTTTGAGGGGTTTCGCTTTGCGTTGGGGCTTTATATGTGTGCGTTTTCAAGTATTGTGGGTGGGTATTTGTATGTGCTCTCCCCCCAATTGCCGTTGATATTGGAGTCTATCATGGCGGCCATTGGGGCCGGTGTTGCGATTTTATTCGTTGAACCGCCGCGCCATAAACGCATCGTTGAAAAACATCCGATAAAAGATATGCTGGAAACGTTGAAATACGTCACTCACGGGCACAAAGAACTTGGCGGGCTTATTTTGCTGATGGTCCTGACCTTTGCCACGACGAAATTATGTATGTGGGCGTTACAGGCCTATTCCAAAGAAATGGGGTTGGCCGAATCCTATAACGGGTGGATTATCAGTGCAACGATGCTGCTGAGTGCATTGTTCGGGCATTTCAGCCATAAAATTTTCCCGCGGGCGCAGGGGCGACATGTGCTCTATGGATTGCTGTGCGTTTTGATTGGGGCGATGATGGTGGCGGGGTGGTCGATCGCGTGGCTGGGAATTGCGTGCCTGATGCTTGAGGCATTCGTGTTCGGTTTTGGCATGCCGCGGGCGCAAGATGCGATTAACAAACTGGCCGAGTCATCGCGCCGCGCCACCATTCTTTCAACCGCGAGTTTGGCTGGGTCATTGGGCTTTGTCCCCTTAAGCCAGGTGATGGGGTGGGGGGCGGATCATTTTGGTATCGGACCGGCACTCATGCTGCATGCCGCAATTTTGGCCATGTGTGGGGCAGGGGCGTTTGTGATGACCCAACGCGCACATCGTGAAGGTGCCACAAAAGCGTGAGAGACTCTTGACAGGAGGCCCGCAGAAAGATTAGAAGCGTGAATAGCGTTGAATGGATATTTGATACAGCATATAAGAGCTTGTTTAAGAATATCGCTGTGCTCAAGGATTTTTGCGGTTTTTCGAGAACCGCACCGGAGCGTACTTAAAGGTACGTGAGGGGCGGAAGCGCAGAAATACCGTTAAAAAGCCAACGCCGGAGTAGATATTATTAACAAGCTCTATGTTCCCGTAGCTCAGCAGGATAGAGCACAAGTTTCCTAAACTTGGGGCCGCAGGTTCAATTCCTGCCGGGAACGCCATAGCCACATGGACCTATTTAACCTTCCCCTTTTTCTTATAAACATAAGATATCACCTCAGCGACGGCGCGGTACAGCTCTTCGGGGATGGTTTGGTCAATCTCTACCGTGTCATAGATACTGCGCGCGAGCGGCGGGTTTTCGAATAAAATAATATCATGCTCACTCGCGACTTTGCGAATGCGCAACGCCACTTCGTCGATTCCCTTGGCGATCACCACGGGCGCATCCGCCACATCGGTATCATATTTCAACGCCACGGAAAAATGGGTCGGGTTGGTGATCACCACATCGGCCTTTGGCACATTTTGCATCATGCGGCGGCGCGCGCGCTCCATGCGCATTTGTTTCAATCGTCCCTTAATATACGGGTCACCTTCGGATTGTTTATATTCTTCCTTGACCTCTTGCTTGGTCATGCGCATTTGCTTGGAAAATTCCCATTTTTGGAACATAAAATCGGCCATGGCCATCACGAACAACGCCGCCAAAATCCCCGTGAGCATGCGCATCGCCAATTTTTCGCTTTCCTCCAGTGCCTGAAGCGGGGTGAGGAGAATCGAATGCTCGGCATTCTGAAGGTAAGGTGCCACCAGCACATAGCCCACCACGCCGACAAAGCTGATCTTGAGCAAACCCTTGACAAATTCCATGATAGACCGCAGCGAAAATAGTCGCGCAAAGCCTTTTGAGAGGGAAATTTTGGAAAAATCAGGTTTGAGGACTTCAGGGGCCACCAATGGCCCGACCTGAAGCAACGGCCCCGCAAGTGCCGCAATCACCAAAACGATGAAAAATATTGCCGAAGAGCTGAGGGATTTGAGGGAAAGCAGGGCGAACAGCTCCATCAAGCTTCCGGGATTGGCGGGAACCGCGTGGGCATTGGCCAATAAATTCTTCAGGAAATCGGTAAAATCCGCAAACATGCGCGGCACGGCCAACCCGACCAGCAAGGTTGAAACCAAAAGGATAATCCACGTGTTCAGGTCGCGCGATTGGGCGACCTGCCCGCGACTTCGCGCTTCCTCCAGTTTCTTGGCACTGGCGTCTTCGGTTTTGGATTCCTGATCCGGCTGTTCGCTATCTTCGGCCATCGTGGCGTAAGTATGGCAGTTTTTGCGCTTGGTTCCAAGTGGTTAAGATGGGGATGAGTGCGCAAACCCAAGGATTTTTTGCCGCAAATACTCACGAATTAGTACAAAAATATTCCGTAACCCCGTGCTTGACACGGGGTCTTGCGAGGTCCGGCGGTGAGACACCCCGACCCCGCATCAAGTGCGGGGTTACGAGTGGGCGGGGTTGTGAAAGTGGAGGCTGGATTAGGGGGTGAGTTGTGGCCATGCCCATAAATAAATAGTCTATCATCCCCCAATATTCCGTCATCCCCGCGGAGGCGGGGATCCGTATCTTGTGCGGCCAAGCTGCATTCATTATCCGGATCCCCGAACAGCGGTCGGCTTTGCCTTCCCCCAGTTCACTTCTCTTCGGGGATGACGGTCGGGGATGACGCCCAAAGATAAAGTTTACCGGGACTATTGAATTTCTAAAATTCGTGAGCATTCTGGAGAATAATTGGCTAAAAAAAGACTATGATCAAGTTTTTAGGCACTTAAGGAAAGCGGGGTGGGCGCGTAGAGGGGCGCGTTGGCGGCCGTTTGAGCGGGTGCTGTCAAATCCAGTGTGAGGAGGGCGGCCCGGTCGGCGGCGGGCAAGGTGATATCCGCTGCGGTCAACGCGAAATTGCTGGTGCCGCCCGCGATGGAGGTTTGTGGTGCGGAATCCGTTAAATTCAGTGTAACCGTATCGCTTCTAACGGCTGTGGCATCCGGCCCTGCACCGGTGATGCTGCTCACCGTGTCGGTCCATAAATTAGCAGGTGAAGCTGTATCACGGAGATCCGAGAAACTAAAACTGCCTATACCAAATGGGTTATCGGTTGATAAGCTGCCTGTAAGGTCGGGCAAACCACTCAAGGGCAAACCATCCGATGGGCCACCCAAGAAGCTGAAGCCCACATCGCCCCATGGCCTGTCAAAAACTCCGAAATCTTTTCCAAATGATGGGTTGCTCCAATCATTCCAATCTAGATTAAGCGGGGGTGTATCATTCCACAATTCATCTGAGAAATAATATTCATCATCATCTTCCCAAAGCGAATCATAGAAATTAGGTTGGTCAAAATAACTATTTCCCCCATAAAAAGCTTCGTTGGCCACATGAAAAAAAACGCAGTTGGTTTTTCTGAGTTGGGCTACATACAGGGCATGTTCGGGATCGCTGCTTTCATCACCCTCATCACCTGTCGCAAACGGATGAGTCAGTTGTGTAAATTGATAGGGGGTATTGCCATAGAGGAAAGCCATTCCGGAATTATCAATTTCGGCGAAGTTTTGGTTGCAGCCGTTTTTGAAGAGATCATTGTTAGCCGCTTTTTTCAAATCTTCTGTGCGAACGGTTAGGGTTGTCACTCGTTCTCTCCTCAATATAAACACTCTCCCATATATAGAATTATATAAAATATATATTAACAAGAAATTAAAATAAAGAAAAGCTAAAATTCGTATCTTTTCATTCTGTGTGAATGATGCTAATAGCTGTGAACGATTTTTGTACGGACTGCCTTACGGACTGACTTGGGTAAAATTTAAGTCAATCTTGGGTCTGTTCTGTCCTGATGCTACTCACATCCAATCTTGCGGAGACCCAAAATGAATATCCATGAATACCAAGCCAAAGAACTGCTCGCGAAATATAAGGTGGCTGTCCCCAAGGGAATTGCGGCGATGAGCGTGGAAGAAGCCGTAGCAGCGGTGGATCAACTTCCCGGGCCGCTTTATGTGGTCAAGGCGCAAATTCATGCGGGTGGGCGCGGGGCCGGAAAATTCACCAATAACCCCACGGGTAAGGGCGGCGTGCGGTTGTGCAAAACTAAGGACGAGGTGAAGGCCGCAGCCGAAGCCATGATCAACCAAACCCTCGTCACCAAGCAAACCGGGCCTGAGGGCAAACAGGTGCAGCGGCTCTATGTGACAGACGGTGTGGACATTAAAAAAGAATATTATTGTTCCGTTGTGCTGGACCGCGCCGCATCGCGCGTGACCTTTATGGTATCGACGGAGGGCGGGATGGATATTGAGGAAGTGGCCGAAAAACACCCGGAAAAAATTATTCATGCATCGATTGATCCCGCATCGGGTATGTCGGGTTTCCATGCGCGCAAATTGGCGTTTGGATTGGGGTTAGAGGGCGATGCCAACAAATCGGCGATCAAGTTCTTTACCTCACTTTATAAGGCTTTTGTGGAGCTTGATGCCTCAATCGTTGAAATCAACCCGTTGATTGTCACCGATAAAAACGAAGTTGTGGCTCTCGATGCCAAGATGAATTTTGATGATAACGCCCTGTTCCGTCATCCCGAAATTACCGCGATGCGCGATGAAACCGAAGAAGATGAAAATGAGCGCGTTGCCAAGGATTGGGAACTGTCCTATGTCCGCATGGACGGCAATATCGGGTGTATGGTGAATGGGGCCGGGCTCGCGATGGCGACCATGGACATTATCAAACATTACGGCATGGAACCCGCGAATTTCCTTGATGTGGGCGGGGGGGCCACCACCGAACGTGTGACGGCGGCGTTTAAAATTATCCTCTCGGACCCTAAGGTTAAGGGCGTGTTGGTCAATATTTTTGGCGGAATCATGAAATGCGATATCATTGCCAACGGTATTATCGCGGCGGCCAAGGAGGTTTCATTGTCAGTGCCGCTCGTGGTGCGTTTGGAGGGAACCAACGTCCAGTTGGGTAAGGATATCCTCAATAATTCCGGATTGCCGATCATTGCGGCGGATAATCTCGATGATGCTGCGCGCAAAATTGTCGATGCCACCAAGAAAGCTTTGGCGGCG
>JBDHTT010000093.1:0-5357 GCA_039808785.1 Alphaproteobacteria bacterium | reverse complement strand
CCCCGCGATCAAATTGCGTGCGTTTGAGTTGTCTGCCCCACAATCAAGACTACCGGCAAATTCGCTACCAAAGTCTGCAGAAGCAGAAGCGAGACCTAAGGATGTTGTGAATTCGGTGGCGGAGGCGCAAAAATCAAAGCTTGCGGGGCGTCCCAGATCAGAAAAATCGCGCCAATCAATTTTGGTTGCGGCCTATGGATTGTTGATGACAATCAATGCTCGTGAGCTCACAATCGAGGCGGTGGCCAAGCATGCCGGTGTGGGAAAAACCACCATTTATCGCTGGTGGCCACATAAGGTTGCGCTGATCCTGGACGCGGTGACGGAGCATATGAATGCGGCCCCTGCGGCCATAGATTTATCACAGCCTAGAGAGTCTTTGGTGCGCCAAATGGAACGGTTCGCCAAGATTTGTTTGGGGCATAACGGGCGGATTATGGCGGGGGTTCTGGCGGAAAGCCAAGGCTCGGCAGAGATGAAATTGCTTTTTGAAGAAAAATTTATGGCGCATCACCGCGAGATTTTATCAAGCATTTTGGGGGCGGGCGTGGCAAGCGGGGCTTTCCCGTCGGCACTTGATATCCCCATGTCTTGCAATATGATTTACGGCAGTTTGTTTTTTCACCTGATGACGGTGGGGGATGATTTGAGCCGCGAATTCGTGGATCAATGGATTGTCAATGCCATCAAAATTATGCATATATAGCCCGCCATATGATGGATGATATGGATGATGGCGCGTTGATTTTAGAGATATGGATTCGCACAATAACATGATGGATGAGGCCGCAAATGCGCAAGATGACCTAGGCAGTGGCACCGCCGCCCCGGCCTGTGGGCTTTATATTATTTTGCCCGCAACGGATGATCATAATAAACAGAATTTTCAGTTGGGCCAGGCACTCCACGCGGCCAACCGCTTTTCAACTTATGATATTAATCGTCATGTGGTGGAATATCGGCCCGCGATGGTGGCGGAAAAATCTCCCCAAATTGATCATGTGACCATTGCGGCGAGTTATGCCGAAACTTGCCGCCGCAACGGTTTTATTTTCCTGATTTATGATGATGTGGAATTGGCGCGCGCATGTGGCGCGGACGGGGTTTTGTGTGCGTCACTTAAAAATTGTTCAACTGCGCGAAAATTATTACCCGAACAAGCCATTATCGGGTTGCGCACCGCGAGTTTTGAAGGCGCGAAATCGGCAATATCGTTGGAACTGGATTTTATCACCCTCCATGTGGGGGAGGGCATAAGCCATTTGGAACCCACTATCGGTGCGGCACCTTCAGCGGACCAGAGTGGCTGGGGCCGATCTCTATTGGATCATCTTATCTGGTGGGTGACCGCCACAGAGGCCGCAATTGCGATCGAAGGGGACTTCACCCCCGAAAACTGCCAATATTATGCCGCTCTAGGGGCGACATTTATTGATGCAACGCATCATATCTGGACACACCCATCCGGCAATTTCATGCAGGGTGTTGTCAATATGCTCGATGCGTTTGAGCAAGCCAAGCTGCGACAATCCGCACATTCACACTAGACCATTTTTTCGGTTATGTAGACTCAAAAAAATGGTCTAAGTATTTGTTTTGTCGCATTTTGTTACGATTAACCGGCCCCCATTTAATCGCAAAATGCTCTAAATGATTTTTTCAATAGCTATACTTAAGATTTATTGAAGTTTAGGGGATAGCATATTATTAATACTATGTTAATATTTTATGCGGTGTGATGATGTTAGGTGGAGGTTTTGCTGATCGTAGGCAACACGATGATATAACGGCGCGGTTGGCTGCTGCTGAGAGAGAAATCGCGCAGTTGAGGGGACAGATAGAGTATCTGAGCGGTATTGCATACTTGGACCACCTTACCGGCTGTCTGAATAATCGTGGGCTGAGGGTGCTATATAATTATTTTGCTAAAAACACAGGGGATATTAATCCATATGATTTGAAATTTGTACAAAAATATCTTGGAGCGAAATTAACTACTGCGGGGACTGATACGGCTCAAAGTAGAAGGCAAGAATTAGACAATCAATGCATAGTCATAATAAATATTGATGCTAATTGTCTAAAAAAAGTTAATGATCTATATTCTCACGCGGCCGGAAATGCTTATTTAAAGGCTATTGCAGAAAATCTTAAGGGCTTTTTTAGGGGAACAGATTTTATAGAATTCCAACGTGATAAAATGAATTCTCCCGTTGGAAGAGTAGGGGGAGATGAGTTTGTCGTAATGCTCGTTGGTACGAGTGAGGAAAGCTTAAGTAGCCGTCTTAAAGAGTTAATTCAATCGCTACTTATTATCAAATTTTCATATGATAATAACAAAGGCGAAAGAGTAAACCTTGTCGGGGCTTGCTCAGTTGGTGTTGCTCAAACGCCACTAAACAGCGCGGAGGCTTATGCTGCTGTAGATCAACGTGCTGATCTTAGTATGTATGCGGCCAAAAAGTCAATTAAGTCACGTTTCATAGATGCGAGTACATCTGATCGTGAAATTATAGAAGGAATATTAAAATTATGCAGCTTTAGGGTACCCAAAGGGAAGCCCTTATACTTGGATAAGGGGCATCCATCAATCCTCAACCGCTCTAACCTCTAACACATCCGGGACATAGTGACGCATCATATTCTCAATCCCCATTTTGAGGGTCATGGTGGAACTGGGGCAGCCCGAACATGCGCCGCGCATTTTAAGCCATAGGATTCCGCGATCAAAATTATAAAATTCAATGTCCCCGCCATCGCGCGCCACAGCCGGGCGCACGCGCGTATCGAGCAATTCTTTAATCTTGAGCGTGGTTTCGGTATCCTGAAAATCCGGGTGCCGGGCGGGGCTATGATGCGCGGTGGCAGCCTGGTTCAGCACCGCTTGGTTTGATGAGAAATGTTCAAACATCACCCCGAGCACGAGGGTTTTGATGGCGGTCCAATCTGCGTTTTCTTGCTTGCTCACCGCCACAAAATCAGCACCGAGCAGTATGGACTCCACCCCCTCAATATCGAATAACCGCTCCGCCAAAGGGGATCGGGCTTTGGCTTCCTTCGCATTGCGACACTCCAGCACTACGCCGCCCGTGACCGCCATCCCGGGCAGGAATTTCATGGTATTGGGGTTAGGGGTAGGGTCGGTGTGTATAAACATATTGTAACTATGTAATAATTATTGTTGTTGATTCGGAAATTTTTTTAGCAAATTAAGCTCGGTACTCTTATTAGATACGATCTCGACACTACGGAAATCCAGAGTAGGGGCTTATCATGGCCTATTTTTTATAATATTTTGGTCGCTTAAAGAAATTTGCTTGGAGCTCGCTCACCATATATAGCATCATTCATTTTACCATACAAGGGGGGTAGGTTTTATATAGTTTTTCATAACCAAAAAGTTATATCCATTTACTAATTATCAATAATTATGTGGCACACTGAAAATAGAGGGTGTGCAAGATAATTTTATAAAAACAATTGACATCCTATGGCGGCAGGGATGTTGGGTATCTGCGTAGGAGCGTACAACCGTCATGAATGCACACTTAAGGGAATATAAATCCATGAATGAGGAGAACCTCATATCTGCGGGGGGGACTGCAGGAATTAATCCCATGCTGGTAGGACTCTATGATGCCTATCGGTTTTACGAGAAAAATCGTGGGAAAGATCTGGACGGAACCCCAGAGCAAGCCTTAGAGCATCGCAAACAACTTTGCGATCAAATGGCGCATTTGCTTTCAGTTTCCATGCAAGTTTCAGAACGTGAAATGGTGGCCGATGTGCTGGTGACTTTGTTGCGCCAGGCCACAAAGGACCTGAAGGCGGCCTTGGCCGACCGTATCTGTGCGCTTGATAATGCGCCGCTGCGTCTTGTGTTGCAGTTGGTTAATGATGACATTTCCATTGCCAAGCCTTTGCTGGAAAACAGTCCGGTACTCAATGATCTGGATCTGTTATATATTATCCAATCTCGAGATAGTAATTTTTGGCAAGCCATTGCCACGCGGGCGCGCTTAACCGAATCGGTGGTGGATGCATTGGCCGAAACCCAGGATGTGCCAACGGCCACGATATTGATTGGCAATGAAACCATTACGCTTTCACTTTATGCTGCGGAATTGTTGGAAGAATTGGCAGAAACGCATGAGGAGTTAGCCCAGCCGCTTTTGAGCCGTAGTGATATTCCCGAAAAACTGGTGCGTAAATTGTACGGCTTTGTTGGGGATGTGGTGAAGGAATTTATTGTGCGGCAATATGGGGCAGAAATCGGTAAGCAAGAAAATAAGAATATCCAATCACTCCACGAAGTGCGTCAGGTGGTTGATGAAGTCGTAGGGGAAATGGCGGGTGCGGGCAAAGAAGATTACAAGCCGACCGCGGCCATGCTACGCGCAGCCGAAATGTTTATGGGCCAAGGAAAATTAGAGCCGCATTTGATGGTGCGCACCCTGAAACGCGGACAAATTGCATCCTTTATCGCACAGTTGAGCGTATATGTCGGTTTATCCTGTGACTTGATTTTTGAAATGCTGAAACAAGATAGCGGCCAGGGCTTGGCGGTTTTAGCCAAAGCCATTCAGTTAAGCAAAGAAGATTTCCTGATCATTTATAGCATGACTCGGAAATTGTCAGATGCAGAAATTAAATTGACGCTGAATCATATCAATACGGCCGCGGCCTATTATGACCGAATCACCTTGGCGATGGCCCGGCAGATTTTAAGCCGCAGCAAGCATTGAAATATTATCATTATAAAAAACAGGTCGCCGTTAAGCTGCCTTTTTCTGGGCAGAGAGTGCCACCACGCCGGGCAGGGGCTTGCCCTCCATCCATTCGAGGAAAGCCCCGCCGGCGGTGGAGACATAGCTAAATTGGTCAAGGCATCCGGCGTGATCAAGGGCCGCCACCGTATCCCCACCCCCGGCGACACTGATAATCGTTCCGTTTTTGGTGAACTCTGCCACCGCCATCGCAGCGGCATTTGTGCCCTGATCGAAGGGTTTGACTTCAAACACGCCCAACGGACCATTCCACAGGACTGTTTTACATTGTGCCAAAATCTCACGCAATTTGGCGATGCTGGCGGGGCCGACATCGACGGCTTCGCGGTCGCTCGGCATATGGGCGGCGGCGACCACTTCAAATTTTGCACCGGGGGCGAATTGTTCAACCACCACACGGTCAATCGGCAGGATGATTTGGCATTTGGCGGCCTTGGCGGCGTCCATGATGCGCCGCGCTTCATCGGCCATATCTTTTTCACACAGCGATTTTCCGACCTCAATCCCTTGGGCATAGAAAAATGTGTTCTGCATGCCGCCGCCCAAAAACAGATAGTCAACTTTTTTAAC
>JBDHTT010000092.1:0-5438 GCA_039808785.1 Alphaproteobacteria bacterium | reverse complement strand
CAAACACCGCATCCGGCGCAATAAGGGACGAAGAAATAAACGCAGTCATCGCCAGAATTCCCCCCTTGATAAAGCCACGACGGCCAATCAGGGATCCGACTCCAAGATCTGAAAACATTATATAATTCCTCTGAAATTATTTAGAACTCTCTTTTTTTTACCCCATTGGGCTAGGAAAGAAATCCAAAGATAAATATATGGGCCTCTCTATGCGAATTATTCGCAACCAAGCGCAGATTAATAAAGTTTTAACTAAAAAGCAAGAAAATTCGCTCATTTTTTACTTATGAATATTTTTTCGTTAATCTGTTTGTGGTCTTTGCCGCCCTCTTATCGCCGCCAAACTACATCTTTAATCCGTTGATTTAAAAAGGAACTGTTAACTTTTGGTCGATATGCTGTGACATGGACTCGGGATGTTGGCACCTGCAGAAAAGCAAGCCGGAACAAACGACCCGATAGTGCAACACCTGCAGCATGGCCCGCGCCCGGTCCGCGGACCGCTCCACTATAAGGCCTGCTGCCGATAATGTTGCTCGGCCTGTTTGCTGTTTGCGTTACCAATTCTATGCGTGATCAATTCATTGAAACCTAAATTTATTTACGGATGCTTTTCATGGCCCTTCATAACATTTCGATTAAAACCAAATTATCCCTCATTTTGCTACTGCCGATTGTGGCCTTGGCGGTGATGATCGGCATGAAAGTCTGGGATTTGCAGAAAAAAGTCGATCGCCAACAGGAATTGACTGAGCTGATGGATGTGTCCATTGTGACCAATAACCTAGTCCATGAGATTCAAAAGGAACGTGGATTATCGGTTGGTTTTTTATCCAGCCACGGTGAAAAATTCGGCGATGATTTGGTCAAACAACATCAAAAATCCGATGAAGCGTTAGCTACGTTCAATACCAAAATCAAGATTGAAAGCCAAAAATTAAAGAATTTGGAGTTGGCTTATCAGGATCAAATCAAGCTATCACTTGAAGATTTGGATAAAATCTCTGCCACCCGTAAGAAAATTCAAGGATTTGAAGTGGAACCATCGACGGTCGTTGCCTATTATAGCGGCGTTACAGGAGATTTGCTGGGCATTACTGAAAAAGCATTGATGAGTACGCATGATACCCATCTTTTGCGGGAATTATCAACTTATCTTTATTTCATACAAGCCAAAGAAAAAGCCGGGATTGAACGTGCTATAGGTGCCGCGGGTTTCAGCACAGGTTGGACTCCCGCCCTATTGAACAAATTCGAAGATTTGATCACCATCCAAAAAACCTATCTAGATGTGTTTTTAACCTATGCCAACTCGTCTGAGAGCAAACAATATACGGATATGCTCAAGGACCCGGCTTTCTCAAGTATTGATAAGATGCGTGAAGTTGCCTTGAAATCCCTGCATACTGAGGGTGATATGGCGACAAGCGTTGAGAGTGAGACATGGTTCACAGCCATGAGCAAAAAGATCAACCTTCTGAAGAATTTTGAGGATATGTTGGGCAAAAACGTCTATGAAGCAGCGACTCAAGGTGCCAAAGCTGCAATTTTTGAACGTGATATTTCCTTGGTCATTTCCATCATTTTGATCCTTTTTGTTGTTTTGTCCATTATCCTGACCATTCGCGATTTGATGCGCAGCATTAATGATACCAAGGACACGATGGCAGCTCTGGCACAGGGCAATAGCGACGTGGCGATCAAGGGTATTGAACGCCGCGATGAAATCGGCGGCATGGCCAAATCGATTGAGACGTTTAAACAAAGCCTGCGGGAAAAGCAGGAATTGGAACGTCAAGCCGTCCGCACCCAAGCCCAGGCAGAAATACAAAAACGCGCGGCGATGGCCCAATTGGCGGACTCGTTTAATGCTGATATTGGCGGGTTGATTGATGCACTCTCTAGCGCAGCGAGCGAACTCGAACATTCGGCCCAAAGCATGCGCAACATTGCCGATGATACGTCCCAGGCATCGGAAGGTGTTGTCACGTCTTCCGAAACCGCCAGCCAAAACGTGAGCACAGTCGCAGCCGCCATGGAGGAAATGTCGGCCAGCAGCACCGAAATCACCAACCAAATTAACAACACCCGCACCCGTTCCAACGAAATGGCATCCATTGCCTCGGACGCTAATCTTAAAGTGACCGATCTCAATCATCTTGTGCTTAATATCGGCGAAGTGGTGGGATCCATTCGTGATATCGCGGCCCAAACCAATTTACTGGCACTCAACGCCACGATTGAAGCCGCCAGAGCGGGTGAAGCCGGGAAGGGATTTTCCGTGGTCGCGGATGAGGTTAAAAAACTCGCCAACGAAACCAGTATAAAAACCACCGAAATTGAGGCCCGCATCGCCAAGATTCAAGAAGCCACCACCTCATCGGTGGAGGCCATGAAGATCATTCTCGATAATATCGCCGAAATTGACCACGCCGTGGTGGTGGTGGCCTCAGCGGCTGAAGAGCAAGACGCAACGAATCGGGAGATCAACCGCAGCGTGACCGAGGCCTCTCACGGCGTCCAGCAAGTGGTGGAGATTATCCAACAAGTGCAAAAGGCCGCAAGCGAAACCGGCACTTCGGCGGATTCGGTGCTCTCGGCCTCAAAAAACATGGCCGAAATGGCCCATGACCTTAAAAATGTCGTCTCACAATTCCTGGATAAAATCCGCAATAGTTAATGCCACGGTTATTTAGCCACGAATAAACACGAATTTTAAAAATTCAGTAGTCCCAGTAAACTTTATCCTTGGGCGTCATACTCTGGCGTCATACTCTGGCGTCATCCCCGACCGTCATCCCCGACCGTCATCCCCGACAAGGGAGGCAAAGCCGACCGCCGTTCGGGGATCCGGATAATGAGGGCAGCTTGGCTGCAAAATACCCGGATCCCCGCCTCCGCGGGGATGACGGAGTATCTGGGGATCAGCAAATATTTATGGGTATGACTATAACTCAACCCGCACACCCTCCTCAACTTTCACACCCCCCACTCGCAACCCCGCCCCCACTCGCAACCCCGTGCTTGACACGGGGTCTCAGTTCAAAAACCGCAAAGCCGCCAAGACGCAAAGGATTTAAAGATTTTCCACCCACGAATGCTCCCGAATAAAAGTGAATAAACACGAATTTTAAAATGTCCCTTTGGAGACTCAAAAACCTATAAAAACAGAACGCGCAGCGTTCAGAAAAAACAACCTTACAACAGGATAAATCATTGATTTTTAAGTTAAAATCATCTCTTTCTCTGTGCCCTCGGCGCCCTCTGTAGTTAAAAATGAAAAATCGAACACAACCAAAAAAACTTCGTGTTTCCTTCGTGAACTTCGTGTTGAAAAATCAAGGGACTCAAGAGCACAGAAATATGCCGCTCGCTACACATTATTAACTAATTTACTCCATACTCAACTTCTGATTTTTATTCTAACGCTCAAGAGGTTTATTTATTATGGCTCAACTCGTTCCTATTACTATTGCGCGCGGCAACGGCATCGGGCCGGAAATTATGGACGCAACGCTCAAAATCCTGAAGGCGGCAGAGGCCGCAATCGCGCCCGAAGAAATTGAGATCGGCGAATCGGTCTATAGTCGCGGCATTAAAAACGGGATTGAGGACAGCTCTTGGGCCTCTCTCAAAAAGACCAAAATTTTCCTCAAATCCCCTATCACAACGCCTCAGGGCGGCGGGTTTAAATCGCTCAATGTCACGGTACGTAAGACTTTGGGGCTGTTTGCCAATATCCGCCCCTGCGTGTCCTATCACCCTTATGTGGAAACAAATTTCCCCAAAATGGATTTGGTGATTGTGCGCGAAAACGAAGAAGACCTCTATAGCGGGATTGAGTATCGCCAAACCCAGCAAGTGGCCCAATCGCTCAAGCTCATCTCCCGCCCGGGGTCAGAGAAAATCGTGCGCTATGCGTTTGAATATGCGCGTGCCAATGGCCGCAAAAAGGTCACCTGTATGTCCAAGGATAATATCATGAAAATTGCCGATGGGCTGTTTCATAAAACCTTTGATGAGATCGGGAAAGAATATCCGGATATCAAACAAGACCATTACATCATTGATATCGGAACGGCGCGGATTGCGGCGCGGCCCCAGGATTTTGACGTGATCGTCACTGAAAATCTTTATGGCGATATTATTTCCGATGTCGCGGCGGAGGTCACAGGCTCAGTCGGCCTCGCAGGGTCATCGAATATCGGCGATGATTTCGCGATGTTTGAAGCCATTCATGGCTCAGCCCCCGATATTGCGGGGAAAAATATGGCCAATCCGTCGGGGTTGTTACTCGCGGCGGTGATGATGCTGATCCATATCGGACAGGGCAAAACAGCGGCCAAAATCCACAATGCGTGGTTCAAAACTATTGAAGACGGCGTGCATACCGGCGATATTTACCGCGCAGGCACCTCAACGCAAAAGGTCGGAACCCAAGAATTTGCCGATGCCGTCATTGCGCGTCTCGGACAATTGCCGCAAAAAATGGCGGCGGTGGATTATCCTGATCGCGTGAGCGGCGCGGCCACTCTGCCGGCGCTTAAAACTGTGCCCAAGCAAACCAAGAAATTGGTCGGCGTTGATATTTTCCTCGATTGGACAGGGGAGGCCGAAGACCTCGCGCCCCAAATTCAGAAACTCACTCTGGCGGGGCTGGAACTCTCGAGCATTTCCAACCGCGGCATGGTGATGTGGCCGGGGACCAAACCAGTGACATTTTCCTCTGACCATTGGCGGCTGCGGTTTAAGGGGGCGGAGGTCACACCATCCATGGTGACCGACCAACTCAAGAAATTGAATGATCAGGGATTTGATACGATCAAAACCGAAAATCTTTACACCTTCAACGGTGAAAACGGCTATACCCAAGGCCAAGGGGAATAGAATGGGGAGTAAATAAATATTACAAAGTCTGAGCCTAATCCAAAAATTTTGGCAAATCTCGTGATCCGTGAAGAACACGCACGATCCTCACATGATCATTAAGAACGCGATAGAAAATGACATAGTCATCTTTGGCTAAACTGCGGAGTTCCTCCCTAATTTCTTTGCGTTCCTTGCCAATTTTTGGATTCTCAGAGATTATTTTGAATGTATCATCAAAGCCGGATACATAAGACAAAGCCTGCTCCAAGCCGAACTCCCCAAGCGTATAATCAAATATGCTCTCTAAATCCGTATCCGCAACTCTTGATAATATAAGTTTTTTCATTATTCAATTTTTTTGTGTGCTTTGGCTTTTGCAATCTGGCTTGCGCTACGTGTACTTGTTTCTCCATCCCACCCTTTGGCTATTTCTGCGCGGAGCTCATCAACAACACGGTGCCTATAAAATTCGTGCAATCTCAAAGCATCTCGAACCAGCTCGCTGGCGTTTTGGAAATCACCAGATTCAATCTGGGATTCAATATATTGTCTCTGCTTTTCGGTAAAAC
>JBDHTT010000091.1:0-5441 GCA_039808785.1 Alphaproteobacteria bacterium | reverse complement strand
GCGGCAAGGCCGATGATCAGGCACAGCGGCACAAGCAAGGTTGGCTTTGGCGTTACGGGTCGGGGCATGGCTGTGGCAGGCTCAATCACACTCAGCGCATAGGGTGTATTGATGGAGAGTAACATGCGCCGGCGTTCCTCCGCCATCAACAGCTTGGTCAGGGCCTGGCGATGGTCGGGGTTGAGCGTGGTTTTTAATTGTGCCTTTAACCAATCAATGCGCGATTGCACATCGTCCCGCACATCCAGACGGATCAATTGATCGGTGGTGAGCACAAGGCTTTGCAGCATGTTCACCGCAAATTGCGGGTTGGGATGGGTATAGCTGAGCCGCAGACTATCCGTTGCGCCAATCGGATCCAACCTGATTTGTTTGGAGAAAGCTTGGCTGAGCTGGGTGGGGCTGGATAGGTTGCTGGACGACCAGCGAAATGTGGTTTTTTGATTGAGCGCGGGCAAAAACCCTTCTTTATCTATCAATATTTTTGCAATGGTCGGTCCGCGCAGAGTTTGTTGAAACCGCACATATTCCCCCGTGCGCGGGATGGATTGGTTGGCCATTGGTGCCAGAATAGGGGGCGGGTTTTCAACCAGAAAATTGAGCGTTTCCGCACCTTCACGCGGTGGAGCCACCACCATCCAGGCTTCATAGTGCGGTTTGAGGAAAATCAGCAACAGCGCCGCCGCCAAAAGCCCTGCCAGCGCGCCATAGATCAAGAAACCACGCGCACGCCAGGCATAATTGATCATGTCGGCAATATTAAACCCATACGGGGGAAGCCCATATGGCGGCGGCGGGGCATCAGGAGGAGAAGAGGGGGCAAGATGGGGGGATGGAGAGGAGGATGTGGAGAGTGAGGTCATGTTAAAATTGATTTTTAAGCCCAAAAGATTGATCACACCCGAATTTTTAAGCTGCATTTTTATGGCGGATAGTTTCGCGCGCGTTTTTGAGCCAGGATGAAATGGCCCGCGTCGGGGCATAATCCTGACCCGCGCGTTTGGCGCCACTCATCGCCGCGAACCAATTATCGCCATTCATCCGCAGGGCCAGAATTTCTTCGGCGAGGCGGCGCGGGTTGCCCTGTTCCACAATCGCACCGGCCCCGTAATCGCGAATAACACGTGCGGTTTCGGTTTGCTCCGGCCCAATCAAAATACAGGGGCGACCGGCGGCCAGTGCTGCATATAATTTGGATGGCACCAACATGCCTGCGGCTTCGTGTGACATGCTGATCAGATGCACATCGCCGCTTTCCATTAAATCCTTGAGCCGTGAGAGAGGTTGAGCAGGCAGCAATCGAATATTATCCAATCCGCGCCGTGCACGTTCATGCGCAATGCGGTCAAAACCGATCCCGTCACCCACAAAAACAAATTCAATTTCAGGATGGTGAGGAAGGAGGAGAGACGCGGCCTCAATAATCGTGCTGATAGGGTGGGCGCGGCCCAAATTGCCCGAATAGAGAACACGGAATTTTGGGCTGTCATCCACAAAAAACGGACGCGCCGCATTTGGTGCCGCACTTGATGCGATATGTGATGCCGTATGTGATTGTGCCGCGTCTGAAAGGGATGTTGACGAGGTTGAGTTATGGGCCGAAGGAGTGGATAGGGACGCATTGGCGTTTGCCGGGCTTTGAACCTTGATGGGGGTTGCCACTGTTATTTTGGGTTGTGAGGGGGATGATTGCGGAGATTTGGCATTTGCAGTAGTCCCCTCGGTGGTTCTTTCGGCTCCCAATGCCACGTCTGCGGCTGATTTGCCCGACAATTCAAAATCCGGCCAATTTGGAATGATGGTGACCTTGGTCATATCCAGACCGCTGAAGGAAAGATGCTTGGCCATGCAGCGGCCGATGACCACCACACGATTGCACGATTTCATCGCGCGGCGCGACGATCTTTTCAAAAAATTCATTATGGGCAACGGGAGTTTGAGCCCCAATACCGGCAAAATATCCGGGTATAAATCATGGCACCAATGAATATGCGTTGATTTTTTAAACCGCGCAATGATGCGGCCCGCCGCCACCAATAATGGCGGATCAGTCAGGGTGACCACCATATCAAATCGTTTCATAAACAAAGCCGCCATCAAAAAACGCAGCCACAAAACGAAATAAGCGAAGGCGGTTTGATGCGGAATGGTTTTTAATAATTTTAGCTTGATGGGGCCGTCCTTGGCTTCCCCCGTTTTTGATCCGGTGCTTAAAACCGTTACATCCCATCCATCACGCGCAAACCCATGCGCCAGATCACGGAGCACGCGACCCGTAGCCCCCTTCACCGGCGGATACACACGATTAATGAATAAAACGGAAGGCTTTGCCATGCTGAACCGAACTCCCCCACCTATATAAAAATCCATTACTTAAAAAATGGATGATATTTAAAATATGAAAATAAATATACATATCAATTCCTATAACCTTTCGCTGTGCGTAAAAGCCATGAAATTGGAAAATAAATTTTTTAGTAAAATAATGGTATATCTACTTATGCCACAGAAGGGTTGCTCTGTACAAGCTTTTGATTCGCAAAACTAAAAAATACTAACAGGATTAATCCAAAGCCCAAAGATTTATAACTGGCGTAAATCGTGGCCGAGATTAGGAAAGGCAGAAAGAGACTGAGGAAATATATCTGGTTGCGATATAATGCCGCCCATCCGTCGCGCAAAATTTTCAAAAGCGGGAGGAGGGTTAAAACCGCCCCCACAAAACCTGTTTTGAGCAAGAGTGCGGAGGTGAGTGAGTGAGTATAGAGCACATTCACCCCGCCCACCGCGGGGTTTTCCAGCCGTGTGCCCCATCCGTACCCCCACAGCGCACTGCTCCAGCTTTCACCCACTAAACTTAAAACCGCTCGCCATTCCTCAACGCGGGAATTGAGTCCCACCAGATGTGTTTTCCACCATAATAATTGCGCGAAATTACTAAGATCATCCCAAAAGATCCAGCATAAAAGGCTCGCGGCCCCGACCATCCAGACACAGCGTGCCGGATAGGTATGAAAAATTCGCCAAACGATCAAAAATAAAGTTAGGATAATCGCGGCCATGCTCGCGCGTTGCATCATCAGAGCCATAGAAAGCATGGGGATAAGGGAGAGGCTTAGGCACAAAAGGCCGCCCGCATATCGTTTCTGGATAAAAAATCGTTCAACCCCTATACCTAACAGGAATAGCGCAGAGCAGAGGACTTCGGGGCTATTAGCCAGGTAAAGATGATCAGGCGGTGATGTCGGGGCAGATGATATCAAATGATGATCTACCTGCCAAAATGACAGGAGGGACCTCATCCCAAACAAAACGCCGATTGTAACGATGCACCCCATTAAAAATCGCTGCGTATTAGTAGGAGGGGATTGATAAAGCCCGCCATAAAACAAATACAAAAATAAAAACCCCAGAGCCACAACATCGCGCGCGATATCCGGCGGCTGTGCGCCATTCACTAAGCCGATAAGGCCGGGGATAAACAAAATAATCGCAAAGCAAAAATAGGAAAATTGGTTCTTTGTCAGATCAAGCGGCGATAGCGTAAGCAATAGCAGCCCCCCCACAGCAAATTCGGCCCACCCGATCCCGTCCGGAGTGGGTGAGCCGAAAAATGCGTAAAGGACTAAAGCGAGGGAAAAAAGCGCGTTTTTTCCATCAATGGTCGCATTAAACATTCGTATGAATTTGGTCGGTGTGAACAATGTCATTCACGCTCACGCCCGTAACACCTTGCAGGATCACAACATCATGCGCGGTGTGCGCAGTACCGCGTCCATCCGCGTCCACACTGATGATCGTGTTGCCATTTTGCACGCGCGAGGTCACAAAATCGCTAATCGCCAGGTTGGTCGCCGAATTCACCTCAATCAATCCTGAAAGATCGAGAATATCTCCTTCGGCTCGATTGAAATTATTAATCGTAATCGGCGTACAGTCACAATCATCCGAACTGCTACTTGTCACAACCACCGATGTATGGCTGGAAGACGAACTGCTCGATGATGACGAAGCCGAAGATGAGCTATGCGCACTCGACGATCCGCCGCTGCTGTTGGATGAAGAGTTAGCCGTTGCGGTAGAGGTTGAGCTGCTCGACGAATTATTATTGTTGTTGACAATAATAACGGTTGACGAGTCGCTTGAACTATCGCGATCACAAGGATTGGCATAAAAATCAACGGTGAGGGTGTCGGACCGATAGGCCAAGTTATTGGATGTTGTGTGCTCTCCACCTGAAAGATTCCGCTCCTCGGCTACGGAAGTCACCGTCAGATTGAGCTCACCCGTAAATCCGGATGGCCCCATGAGTTTCAATCCGCTCAATTGGCTTTCCGTCAATGTCCAGCGACCCGTGGCGGAGTCGTAAACCCCGTGATTGAGGCTAAAGCCGCTTGGTACGCCTTCAATGCGGATTTCCTTGATCACCTCTGATCCGTCGGTATCAGTCACCGATGTTCCGATGGTGAGGTTAACCGCGTTGGAATCAACCGCATAGACATCATGAATGCTCAAGTTTGGCGTATCCGCGACGGCATCCACCAGCACATTAATATGCGCCGATGATGTTGCCGAGAGGCCGGAGTCCGGATCATACACCGTTGAACTCACCTGAAGGTTATTCAGATCAACGTCACTGTTAGACGGCGGACGAACAGTCGGGCCGCCATTAAACGACTGCCCGGGCTGCAATGTGATGCTCCATACGCCGGTGGATGAATTATATGTTCCACCGCTGGTACTTGTGTTCACTGTCCAGCCCGATGTAAAGCCAGATATCCTCAGTGTAATAACGTCATTGCCATTACCGCCGTTGGCACTGGTTGAAACACTCAAAGCGACTTGCCCATCTTCGTAAACCCATGTGTTATTAGCACTTAAAACAGGTGCGTTTGGTGCTGTGGAATGGGCCGCAACACTAACGGTCAGATTGGCTGTTGCCGTATCGCCGTCATAATCCCGCAAAGTGTAACTGAATACGTCATTCCCTGCGGGGGTATTGGCCTTAGCGGTATAAGTATAGGCACCACTGGCCGCGATGACCAACGTTCCGTATGTTCCGTTGATTGTCTGTGTTCCGCTGCTTGGAATCGTATATGTCGTCGATCCAAAACGAACAGATGTAACAGGACCGGCAACTCCATTATCATATCCAAGAGAGTCATTGGCCACCACATTACCGGTAACCGCAGTTGTTGATGTTGGCACACTTGCGGTATCATCATTCGCAATCGGTGCATCATCACGAACATTGATGACAATGGCGCCGGTGGCCGTATCACCATCCGTATCGGTGGCGGTATAGCCAAAGGAGAGGGTAATCACATCATTGGCGTTTGTGCCATCGGCATGATCGAGTGGCCGCAATTGTTGATAGCTATAAGCTCCTGTCGCCGGATTGAGGGTGAGGGTAAACACAGTCTGACCACCGGCGGTTCCGG
>JBDHTT010000090.1:0-5491 GCA_039808785.1 Alphaproteobacteria bacterium | reverse complement strand
CATCGCGTAAAGACTTATTGGCGTCCAGCCATAGCATTCAGGACATTGCGGATTTTATTGCGGTGGACTCGCTGGCCTTTATCTCCACTGATGGGCTCTATCGCGCAATGGGTGAAGCCGCCCGAAATGCTGCCCAACCGCAATATTGCGATGCGTGTTTTACGGGGGATTACCCGGTTGAGCTGACTGATTGCCTGAAAGCCCAACAAGAAAAAATTACACTGGATAAAGCATGTTGAGTTTATCCTCATTCATTTTCCACCTACTCACGCCTAATCACGTTTCATCATACACGATCACATAAGGACACATCGCACATGACCGCGCCTGCAGCAAAAATTGCCCGCTCAACCGCCCAATCGCCCCTTCTGCGTCAAAATCAGCGCGCCGCGAATGAACTGCGCCGGGTAGAAATTTTAACCAACGTATCGAAACATGCCGAAGGATCATGCCTGATTAAATTCGGCGATACTCATGTGCTCTGTACGGCAACGATTGAGGAAAACGTGCCCGGATGGATGAAAAATTCTGGCAAGGGGTGGATCACAGCGGAATATGGGATGCTCCCGCGCGCAACCGAAAAACGCACCGACCGTGAAGCCGCCAAGGGCAAGCAAACCGGCCGCACCCAGGAAATTCAACGCTTGATCGCGCGCGCGCTACGCGCCGTGGTGAATCTTGAAAAAATGGGTGAACGTCAGGTGCGCATTGATTGCGATGTGCTGCAGGCCGATGGCGGCACCCGCACCGCAGCCATTACAGGATCCTATGTCGCTTTAACCCAAGCCTTTGAGTATTTGTGCAGCATCGGACTTTTAAAGGAAATTCCCCTGCGCGATAGTGTTGCCGCCATTTCCGTGGGCATTTGCAACGGGCAGCCATATTTGGATTTGGATTACAGCGAAGATTCTACGGCCGAAACGGATGCCAATTTCGTGATAACGGGGAGCGGCGGATTGGTAGAAATTCAAGCCACTGCGGAAAAAACCCCCTTTACCGAAGCCGAATTTGATGATCTCTTGCAACTCGCTAAAAAGGGCTGCCAAGATCTCAAAATGCTGCAACAAAAAGCATTGGGACAATGCGACCATGAAACCTGATCACATCGTCCTCGCCACTCATAATCAGGGTAAATTGGTGGAACTGCAAAGCATGATGTGTGCTGCGGGCCTTGGTGACATCACAATAAAAAATGCTGCGCAATATAATCTCTCAGCCCCGGAAGAAACTGCGGATAGTTTTGAAGGCAACGCATTGATCAAAGCTCGCTTCGTGGCGGAGCAAACGGGATGCGCGGCGTTAGCGGATGATAGCGGATTATGTGTTGACGGGATTAATGGTGATCCAGGTGTGTATTCGGCGGATTGGGCCGGTCCCGCCAAGGATTTTGATCAGGCCTTTCACATGATCAAGGAACGATTAGAGAAAAATAATGTGGCGACAGAGAATGCCTCCGCGCATTTTGTCTGTGTTTTGGCCTATATTGATGAAACCGGCAACACCCATATTTTTAAAGGCACCAGTGACGGAGCATTGCACTTCCCACCGCGCGGGCAAAATGGGTTTGGATATGATCCAATTTTTGTGCCGCATGGCGAGCTACGCAGTTTTGGTGAAATGACGATGGAGGAAAAAGAGACTTATTCCGCCCGTGGCCGTGCCTTTGCCGCGTTCGCAGCCTATCTGAAAACCCTTTAGGCACGGCAGGGCTTCCCAATGTCGCTCGCCATTTACATTCATTGGCCGTTTTGCAAATCCAAATGCCCCTATTGCGATTTTAATTCCCATGTTGCGCAGCAAATTGACCATGAAAGATGGCGCAAAGCTTACCTGACTTCCTTAAAATATTGGCATCGCAAAACGCGCAACCGCCGCATACATTCGGTGTTTTTCGGCGGCGGGACTCCTTCATTAATGCCTGCCGGAACCGTTGCCGAAATTTTGACTTTTATCCGCGATCATTGGGGTTTAACGCCCGATTGCGAAATCACGCTAGAGGCCAACCCGACATCATTTGAACAGAAAAAATTCGAAGATTTTCGCCGCAGTGGAGTCAATCGGCTCTCGCTCGGGGTACAATCACTCCGCGCTCGGGATTTAGAGTTTTTGGGGCGGGAGCATTCAACAGCCCAAGCCATAGCGGCCATACGCTCCGCCGCCACACTCTTTGAGCGCATTTCGTTTGACCTGATTTATGCGCGCCCGAACCAGGGTTTAAATGATTGGCAGGAGGAGTTAGAGGAAGCATTAGAGATTTGCCAAACACATGCGCAAAAAAATGCTGCGCAGCATCTCTCCCTCTACCAACTCACCATCGAACAGGGGACACCATTTTATACCCGTCATCAGCGGGCGGAGTTTCAAATCCCCGAACAGGATTTGGCCGCCGATCTATACGACCTGACCCAAAAAATTATGAATGCGCGCGGACTGCCGGCCTATGAAATTTCCAACCATGCGGCCGGGGGCCAAGAATCGCGGCACAATCTGACCTATTGGCGATATCAAGATTATCTCGGCATAGGACCGGGGGCGCATGGCCGTATTACGCTGCGACCAAGCGATCCACTACAACCGCCCCAAAAATACGCCATACGTGATCATCGCGCCCCGGAAATCTGGCTGAAAAAAATTGATGACTCTGAAGTTGGGTTACAAGAGTTTACGGCAATAGACCCGCGAACCCAATTTGATGAATTTTTGATGATGGGCTTACGGTTGCGTGAGGGGATCAGCGTGGATGAGCTCAATCACAGAACCCAAGGAGAGCCGCAAAAATATTTAAACATGGCGGCGATTAACCATTTGCGGGCCGAAGGAATGATCGACTCCGACCCGAATTTTCTGCGCACCACCCGGCGCGGCGCGCGGTGCCTGAATGCCGTAACCGGCTATATTTTAAGGTAGAATTTTAAATTGCACGGTCACGGCCACACGGCCTAAATTTTAATGTGCGCTGCTTCGGGCATGTTGGGCAAGTGTTTTAAGATATCATCGGAAAATGGCATCGCTGCTTGGGCTCCGCGTTTGAGGCAAGTCAGGCTCCCGGCAACGGAGGCAAGCCGCAACGCCTGCGGCAGAGTTTTCCCGTCATGCAACGCTGCAGCAAACGTGCCACAATACGCATCGCCCGCGCCCGTTGTATCAACAATTTGCGACTGGTCTAGCGGCATAATCGGCACGCCCCATGCCTCCCCATCCTTGGTAACCGCCACCGCTCCCTGCGCGCCCAAGGTCACAATACAGGTGAGCTGCCCCGCAATCGCCAGAGCCTGAGCCATTTTCACCGCATTATTATTTTGCGTGAGGTGCAACTTTTCCGCGAGCATCCGTGCCTCAATGCTGTTTACAATCAGATAATCCAGCAGCCCCAGAGCTTTTTGCGGAAGTGTGAGCGCAGGCGCAAGATTAAGGATGGTCTTTACCCCACGCTCTTTGGCGCGGGCCAATAACGTGCACACCTGATTCATCGGCAATTCCATTTGCATGAGCAGGATGTTTTGCGGCATCAGAATTTCGTCAGGGACCTGGTCGTGAATGACCTCCATATTCGCGCCCGACATCACAATAATTTGATTTTCGCCACCGCGGGCGCTCGCCACCATCGCACATCCGGTGGGATGCGTATCCGATATCGCGACACCCGACACCATAACCCCGTTTGATTTCAAAGACTCACGCACGGTCTTGCCGTAATGATCATTGCCCACACGCCCGATCATGGCGACTTTTCCGCCAAAACGTGCCGCGGCCAATGCCTGATTCCCGCCCTTACCACCCGGGGTAAGAGTATAATCCTGAGACAATACGGTTTCTCCCGGGCCAGGCAACTGATCAAGCACGATTGAAAAATCCATATTGATGGAGCCGAATACGATGATCACAATGATTTAATCCGCTCGTTTTTTGTGCTTACGATCGGGGAGAGCCTTCCCCCATTTCAATCGGTCTACCAAATAGGTTGGTCGCACGTTATTATATTGATTAACGAGGATATTGAGCACCTTATTGACATCCGCCGGGGTTGCCGAATTTTTAAAAATCGGGGCGTGCATCCCGCTGCGCACCAAACATGTGTCCATATTCACCAGCGACGCCCCCACAATATCATGCGCCATCGTATCCCCCACCATCACGGTTTGTCCGGGATAAATATCATTGCGGTGCAAAATATGAATGGCGTGATAAAAAATCGGCTTATAGGGCTTGCCGATCATATGCACGACGCCGCCCAGCTCTTGAATCCTGCGGCTGATGTTCACTGTGGCGGTTTTATAATTATTCCCCAACAGCGCGCGCGAGTCCGGATTGATACATAAAATTTTGATTTTTTTGCGAATAGCTTCGCGCAGCAAAGTTTCGTAACTTGCGATATCGCCTTCTAAATAATCCCAGCCGGAGATGAGCATAAAGCTCGCATCCTCCAGATCCTTTACAATTTTGACCTGGTTATTTTCTAAAAATTTGCGCGCGCGATCCCCGCCGATCAGGTAACAATTTTTGCCCATTCCTTCAAAAACCCCATCTTTTTGGGTTTTGATGCCATAGGATAACAATTCGCCAGAGGTTAAAATGTCGCTGTACAAATTTTCCGCCAGCCCGAGTTCCTTTAACGAAAGCCGCATATGCGCCGTGTCCAATTCGGAATTGGACATTAACAGCACGAATTTTTTACGCGCTTTGAGTTCCTTCAAACACTCCACCGCGCCATCAAATACGCGTTCCGTATCATGTAATACGCCCCACGTATCAATGATAAAACCGGTATAACTGTCTGAAATATCGGAAATCCCGTGGCAAAATTTTGTGTTCGGCATAAGGCGCGTCTTTTTAAAATGTCATAAAATGGATTAAAAGTCCTTTTTTTCAGTTTAAAGCTTAATTCTAAACGGAAGGTTAGCATGCGGGAAATTTCATATTTTTACCGATTACAGCGACATCATCACGCATGAGTTCAAACACATTAGACCATTTTTCGGTTATGTAGAATCGAAAAAATGGTCTAACTATTTGTTTTGTCGCATTTTGTTACAATTAACCGGCCTCCACTTAATCGCAAAATGCTCTAGCCCCTTATCCATTAGATAAGCGGGGATAAACGGGATTAGGACTCCACAATCTCCAGTCCTTCATCCCGATATTGCGAGAGTTTGTTACGCAAGGTGCGAATAGATATCCCCAAAATATTGGCGGCATGGGTACGGTTGCCCAGACAATGATCGAGTGTGCCCAGGATCAAATCCCGTTCAACATCTGCAAGCTTGCGCCCCACCAGTGACTCTGCTGCGTTTCCCAGTTCACTTGATTCAGCATTCTGAAGCGCCCCGCCCTCCTCTTGTTTGAGCGGTGAATCCCCTGACGAAGATACAGGCTTAGGCTCACTAACCGCAGGGGAAGAAGGGGCCGCGGCCCTTAAGTGCTCAAGCTCGGGGATATAAATCGCCTCCGCTTCCAACTCATCTTCCATCGACATTAATACGGCGCGATGGAG
>JBDHTT010000089.1:0-5507 GCA_039808785.1 Alphaproteobacteria bacterium | reverse complement strand
TTAAACTTGCGACCCCGCGAATTCGCGGGCGTTGAAATCATCAATGACGAATTGAAAGTTTTTACGAATCTCGGCGGTGAGGGGTTCAAACTGCACCGAAAAACCCTCAGCCCATTTGCGCACAACATGGGCGCGGTGGCGCACATACACCAAACCGTCACGCAGGTGAAACTTCATTTCAATGTCCATGACCTGACCCATCGCAACTGGGCGTGGATCGGCAAGAATCTTGGCGCCGCCCTGGCTCCAATCCAGGATAGGGTGGGCCTTGCCGTCCACAAAGCTGATGCATTGGTCGCATGAACGCCGCGCAAATTCCCGCCGCGTCAATCCACCATCGCCATCATCATAAGATGTATAATTTTTCTTGAGTCCTATAGCCGACATGAGGGCTTGTAACATAAATACGCTCCGGGTTCAATGCATAAACATTTTAACACACACCCGTGATATATTTTTTTATGATATTTTTGAGATCCTATCTACAACATTTGATCATAAATTGCTAGAAAATTTTTGTGAGACTATTTTTCGTTTAAGCCCTATCAAAGGAATGGTCTCATTGTTTGTTTTTTTGTATTTTGTTACGATGAACCGGTTCCCACGTCATCGCAAAATGCCTTTACTGTAAAAGTTTTCAATAAAAATTATTTACTAAACTTACTCAGCGAAAAAGCAAAAGGTGTGGACATGAAAATCGAGACCAAATTAACCGAAGGTGGCAACGTTGCGCGCGATGAAAAAAATCGCGCAAACGGTTGATCCAAATAGCGTTGACCCATCTTGACGGCCATAATGGGCTGTGGTTAAATTGATCCGCTGCGCAGATTTTCCACCGCTGATCCATGCGGTTTTTAGGAAGCTAAAAGCGTATCCCAAAAATTTCAGTGTGATAACCCTTAAATTTTTCAACCACTTTGAAAAATTATTTTTTTCTTTACAATATACAAAGTTCCATGCATATTATTATACATAATGCAAAATTAAAAAATATTGTTGAAAAAAGCGGTGAAGAGTATGACGCAAGGTCAGAGACATAAGCCTAAAGGAACTGCAGTACAAAGATTGTCAGAGCATGTCATCGTTATGCAAAATAATGGCGGAAGAAATCCTTTGACGGTTGACTTTAAAGAGGGACGCTACAGATATCTTAGAGGAGGGACGGCGCCTATATATATTTCTGTCAGGCCCCCTGAACTAAACGTTCATGATGTTATGGCTATAAATCAAATGTGCGATGCAGAGGAACTTTCCAAAAACGCTGTTGTGAAAACGATAATTGGTCAGGCGTTGTCCGAGCATTTTAATGGAGCATCTTTTCATGTCAACGAAATCGGTTGTGGAAAACATCCAATTGCTACCTATTTGCAATCTAGGGTTTTTTCTTATCATGGAATAGAGGTTGATGCAGTTCATATTAAGGCTCTTAAAAGCCAAGGGCTAAGCATATCAAGTTGGACGGATTTACCTGAGGGGTTAGTGCCCGAGGGGCGTCCGGCTGTTGCTGTGGCTGTATATTCGATGCATTTTATGCTATCTAAAAAATTCCCAGAGCAAATCAAACGCTTGATTTCAGGGAGTGGATTTTTTGTTGGTAATTTGTATACACCACCAGGAAACGCTGAACTGGCAACGCAGGACCGCTATTTATCAGGATTGTTAAAGCAAGCGAATATGGCTTATATTAAGATGCAATGCCCGTCAGACCCCGCGCAAACTTATTGGATGATAGGCAAAAGTCAAGATGTAAGCGGCTTGCATGATTTTGCAAATGCGTTATCTAGAAACATACATAGGTGTCAAAGACTCCCCCCTAGGATTGTCCGCTGAAACTATGTTGGTTATGATAATTTAATCAAACGATTATCTGGTTTTAGATCCACGCCCCTGCGTCAAATTTAGGTCATGACGGCGTCACTGCTGCGTCATGACGCGCGCATGACGCGGGCAATTGCGGCGCAAAATTTCCCGTAAATATTTTGCCCCCACCCGACCTCCCCCGCAAGCAGGGGAGGGGAAAGAGGGTGCCTTCAACCGCAAGCAGGGGAGGGAAAAGAGGGTGTCTCCTCCGCAAGCAAGGGGAGAAGTGAGTGCTTTCCTTAGAACCTGTTCATAATCTCTACTCTGGCGTTGGCTTTTCACGGTATTTCTGCGCTTCCGCTTCTCACGTACCCTTCAGTACGATCCGATGCGGTTCTCGAAAAACCGCAAAAATCCTGTGCCATAGCGAGATTATGAACAGGTTCTTAGAACCTCTTCATGATCTTTTTGGCTTTGAGTCCCCATGTATATATTTTATGACGGGTAAGAAACCAGTTTTTAAAACCGCAGAGCACACAGAGATAAAAAGAGTAAATATTGTTTAAATTCAATTGGTTACTGTGTTTTTTGATTGTATGATTTTCGAACGCTGCGCGTTCATTTTTTTACTGCTTTTTGCCGGGAGTAACAAAGAAAAAAATCATCACTCGCAAAAAACTCTCTGTGTCCTCTGTGTCTCTGCGGTTTAAACACTTATGAGAGAAAGTCCTTTAAAGCGGAGAGATCATGAACAGGTTCTAAGCCGCAGAGACGGGGAAAGGACTGTCTTGCTCACAAACAACGGGGAGCGAGGATTTCTGCAATTCTTTATTATTTCACATATTTAATTAATCTCAAACCAAAAGGAGTGACTATGAGTACACAAATCACGCAATCATTCGTGAAGCAATATGAGCGCGAAGTGCATGAGGCCTATCAACGTCAGGGGTCAAAACTGCGCGGCGCGGTGCGCGTCATTAATAACGTCAAAGGGTCGTCATGCGTCTTTCAAAAGGTCGGGCGCGGCACGGCATCCACTAAGGCAATCCACGGCATGGTGCCCGTCATGAACATGAGTCATTCGGCAGTGGAATGCGTTTTACAGGATTATTACGCCGGCGATTGGATCGATAAGTTGGACGAACTCAAAATCCAACATGACGAGCGTCAGGTGATCGCCAATGCCGGGGCCTATGCACTCGGTCGTAAGACGGATGAATTGATTATTAATGCGCTTAAGACCGCCTCGGGTGCGGGGCTGACTTTGGCGGACGGCAATGTCGGTTTGACGCGCGATAAGATTTTGCAGGGCTTTGAGTGGCTCGGGATGAACGATGTCCCCGATGACGGCGAGCGTTTCGCGGTGATCGGTTGGCGGCAATGGAGCGAGCTGCTCAAGCTTCCCGAGTTTGCCAGCAGTGAATTTGTCGGGCCCGATGAATTGCCGTATAAAAATTCTCAGGCGAAAAAATGGCTCGGCACCACGTGGATTCCGCATTCCGGATTGCCGATTGATGCGAATGACATACGTTCATGCTTCTGGTTCCATCGCACCGCCGTGGGGCATGCTTCGGGGTCGGATGTGCAAACCGATATCACATGGCACGGTGACCGCGCGGCACATTTTATCAATAATATGATGTCGCAGGGATCCGCACTCGTTGACGGCAGCGGAGTCGTGATCATCAATTGTGACGAAACGCCGGATTAATTCCTGTGGGTTGGTTTACGCCCCATGCCCTATCGCACCCCAAGGCTTTCTAGCTTTGGGGTGTTATGGGATTCTTATGGGGCAGGAGTGGTAGCGGCAGCGGAGATTGCCGAGTTGGTCACGGGAAGGCTTGATTTGATGCGTGTAATGCAGTCAACAAGTCCGTATGGGGTTTGTTGCCTTGTTAGATAAGACTTTTGTTTCGCTGCCCCTTCTTGGATTTTATTCCATAATATTGCATCGGTCGGCTGTGTCACGGTCACTTGGTTATTATTTGTGATAATTTTGCTTCCACGCAGCACAGATGGGCCGATCATGCGCAATGCCGCAACCAGTGATCCCGTTTGTGCGCCGTTGCTGCATGCGATAATCAATTGATCATTTTCAAAATAGATACCAATAAAACCAAGTGATTCCGTAGGATTGAAATTGTCGGTATCGTTGTTTGGGGGGGCGCGGTTTATTGTCCACCAAAGTTTACGACGTGCGGCTGCTTTGGTGTGTGCGTGTCTTAGGGGGGGCCTATGGCTTGCCATAATTTCAAACCTGCTGTCAAACTCAGGCAGTCTTTGTACTTTAGTCATTCTTTCTATAAATTGCAAGGCATCTGATGCTGTATAAAATGAGTCACGCCCCTGATCGTTTTTGCAATATCAAGTGCGGGGAAACAAAACCACGTCATTCTGGCCCCAAGGGGAGGGCGAGTTGTAGGCTTAGGGCATATAATTTTTGCCGCCAACAAGAGTGAGATGGTATTGGGTTTCTCCGCCTATGTTAAGGTTAAACCTGCGCGCCGAAAAATAAGGGCTCGTTAATTCTTCCAAATAGTCCTTTGTAACCGATAAGGCTCTTGGAAAAAAGAATGCGTATTTGCGTGCAAGGCTATCTTCTGGGCTCAAAACTGTAGCCATAATATGTGCGGCATTAGGGGCTAACGCGGCTTGATGAAAATAATCTTTCATACCGGTTGTCATGTGACGGATTTCAGGAAAGAAGCGCCTGTGATAGGAAAAAGGTAAGTTTCCAAAATCTTCCAAAAGTGCCCGTGCAAAATTTTCCAAGAACCTCGTGTTTTGTTGTCCACGGGTTGTCAGGTAATTATAGTAATTGCGCAGGGGGCTTGTTTGGGTATGAGGCCCATGTGTCGATCTATTCGATAATATGAGTATTGAAATAGCAACGCATATATTGTGTAAAAATTCATCTGGGGCGATATAAACGTCATCTCCGTTTGAAAGCCTGTAAATGAGCGCAAGGTCAACAGATCCTAATTCGTAATTATGATCAACCACTGCGAGAATGTCTCCCTCAACTGGGCTGCCGTCATCATCAACTTCTTTGGCCCATCCTTGGAACCATCCATGGATCGCAAGAGGTGGTTCAAACTTATGTAGCGACAGCATTTCTTGAATCCCGGGAGGGAGACGCGATAGTAAATCAAACATAGTCATAATGAGCTGTTTTGGGTACTCAGTGTTTCCATCGTCATCAGCCAAAATGTTTAAAAACTTGTCAATGTGACAAGGCCAACCATCGGGACCAATCAACAGCACCTCAATTGTAGGAGACCTAGGGAGGTCGCGTGTTGTATTCGCGGCAGGTGCCAATTTACCTATGATCATGTTTTACGAATAACTTGTTTGAAAGGCTTGCTTATGCCCTCGATAAAAATTTATGTCAACAATAATTTTATATTTATCATCCAAAGAAAGGAAACTACACAAAATGGCTTATAATTCTTCAAATCTCAGTGTTCTGGCTTATGCGAACAGTTTTACGTTGTGGCATTACACCACAGTGGATACGGCGGTAACCGGAGCAGGGTATTTTAATAATGCTGCGCCGATGCTGCGGGTCAATGACTTGATCATCAGCAATATCAATACCGGAGGGACTCCGTCCACCGTGTTTTATATCGTCACCGCCAATACCGGGAGCGTGGTCACCGTTGCCACCTTTACGGCGTAAGTTTCGGTATCCGGTACCCTGTACCCTG
>JBDHTT010000088.1:0-5781 GCA_039808785.1 Alphaproteobacteria bacterium | reverse complement strand
TCATTCTGTTTTTTATGATGGTGCCAATCTCCTATCCTCTGTCTAACCTGACCAATGGTTGGGGGTCAGTGTTTAATGCGATTGGGGAGCCAAAAATATCCGCGCTGTTTTACCTGATTAAACTCATCTTTTTGATGATTCCCGCGGCCTTTATCGGCTATTCCATCGACCAAGTGCGCGGCACCTTTATCGCGATTGCGCTGGTGAATATTTCAACAGGTCTGGTTTTCCACTTCTGGGCAAAGAGGCACCTCGCCTTGGCCTCAACTCACCCCGACCTCAAATAACTGATAGCTTGATCACGCTGGTAAAGGTAGAGCAGCACGCGCAATGCTTGGCCGCGCGGGGTTTGGAGTTCGGGGTCTTTGTTTAAGATCAGGCTTGCGTCTTGGCGTGCGCTGAGCAGCAAATCACGATGCGCCATCAGATCGGCAAATTTAAAATGCTCCATCCCACTTTGTTTGATCCCCAGAACATCCCCTGCCCCGCGCAATTCTAGGTCTTTTTCGGCGATAATGAATCCGTCATCGCTCTCTCGCATGATCTTTAATCTCTCTTTCGCCGTGTCATTCAACGGCGGGACATACACCAGAAAACAGAATGATTGCGCCGCCCCGCGCCCTACCCGCCCGCGCAGTTGATGGAGCTGCGCAAGCCCGAATCGTTCGGCATGTTCCACCACCATGATATTTGCCTGTAGCACATGAACGCCGACCTCAATCACCGTGGTTGCCACCAGAACTTTCAGCGTCCCGTTGGCAAAGTCGCTCATCACCTTGTCTTTTTCAGCCGGCTTCATGCGGCCGTGAATAAGGCCCACTTGGTCGCCGAAAACCTCCCGCAGCACTTCATAGCGCTTGGTGGCTGCGGCAAGGTCCAGCACCTCCGATTCCTCCACCAACGGGCAAACCCAATAGACACGTTCATCCCGCGCGATCCGCGATTTTAAGCGCATCATCATGTCGTCCAATTTTTCCCGGGGGATCAGCCGCGTATCTATTTTCTGCCGTCCGGGCGGCTTTTCATTGAGGCGCGAGACATCCATATCGCCATAAGCCGTGAGTTCGAGCGTGCGCGGGATTGGCGTGGCCGTCATCACCAACACGTCGCACTGCGTGCCTTTATTGGATAGGCTGAGCCGCTGATGCACGCCGAATCGGTGCTGTTCATCAATCACGCATAACCCCAATTGCGCAAATTCAATCTGATCTTGAAACAATGAATGCGTGCCGATCACAACTTGCGCGCGTCCGTCCTGAATAGCCGCAAGCAATTCGGCCCTTGCTTTGCCTTTATCGCGCCCGGTTATGGTGACGCAGCGGACATTGAGCGGCTTTAAGAACTCCTCAATCGTGCGCGCATGTTGCCGCGCCAGAATTTCGGTGGGGACCATCAACGCAGCCTGCGCCCCGCTTTCCACCGCATTGAGCATCGCCAAGAGTGCGACAATGGTCTTTCCCGATCCCACATCGCCCTGTAGCAATCGCAGCATGCGCAACGGTGAGGCCATATCCGCATCAATCTCAGCAATTGCGCGGGTTTGCGCCCCGGTCAGGCTCCACGGCAGATGGGGGAGGAGTTGCGCGCGTAAGGCTCCATCCCCCTTTAAACTCCGCCCCCGCAGCTTTTTTTGCTTGAGCCGCACGAGTTGCAACGTGAGTTGATTGGCCAATAATTCATCATAAGCCAGGCGCGATAAGGCGGGCGAAGCTTGCGCGGCAAATGTGTCACAGTCACGATCATTTTGGGGATGGTGAAGGGCGATGATGCTCTCTCGCCAACTTGGCCAGCCTTGCCGTTTTTGGTGCACAAGGTCGAGCCATTCGGGCAGCTCAGGGGTCTGATCCAATGCCTGAAGAATCGCTTTACGCAAGGGTTTGAGCGTGACACCACCGGTGAGCGGATATATAATTTCATTAGATTCTTCGCTGTCCGATTCAAGGATTTCAGGATGGATAATTTGCTTTTGGCCGTTAAATTCCTCAATTTTGCCGCAAATGCGTAACGCGCGCCCTATCTGGTATTGCTGTTCAATCCAATTGCCGTGAATATTGAAGAAAACCAGGTCCATAAAGCCGCTCACATCCCGCGCCCGAATGCGATATGGCTTTGATTTACGATCGGGCGGGGTGTGATGATCAATGATCAAATCTATGATAACGGTTTGGTCTTTTCGTGCCTGAGCAATCGAGTCGACTTTTTCCCGCTTGACCACAGAAACCGGGCGGTGAAAAATCAAATCAAGTAACTTTTCCCCACCGATTAAGCGTTGATATAGTTTCAGATATTTCGGCCCCACCCCGCGTAAAACCTGAAGTGGACGAAAAAGAGGATCAAGGACGAAGGGGCGCTGGCTCATTTTTTCATTTGTAAATACCTGTCCAATATTCTCAACAAATATTTGCAAGACACGCACAAGCAAATATGGTAGGGTCCCCAAGAACAGGTTCTGAGATAGCCTAGCCCTGCGTTTCAGGCCACTTGTAAGAATCAATTTAATTTTTTTGAGGAATTTGACTATGAGCCAAAAATTTGCCATATTGTTAGGATTAGCCTTAGTGACATTGGGATTATCCGCTTGCAACAACACACTTGACGGGGCCGGGCGCGATATTGAAAACTGGGGCAAGGACATTCAACGCAACAGTTAAGGCCCGCATAAAAACCTGCGGGAGAGCCCGAAAGGATAGGCCCCTATGGAAAAAAAATCTTGGTGCGACTTGAACTGCCCATTAAAATTTCTTGTTTCCGACAATGGATCAACCCGAGGCGTGATTATGGGGCCCCTCGGCTTATTCTATTTTTTCTTGCTCTCCCTTTTTTCGCTTTCGATTGTGCCTCTCTCCCCCGCATTGGCGGCGCAGTCGGGTCCCTCTGCGGGCGGTGAGCTCACCAACACTACCCCCACCCATTATTCCCACCGCGCGTTTGATGATCCTGCGGTCCCTGTTAACGCGCGAAATCTTCAACTGATTGCACCCGCCGCCGGAGATGATACGAATATCCAACAGGCGGCCCCGCCACCCGAACTGATTGACCAAGAGGGGGAGAATGCCCAGCCAGATACTTCGTCAGAAACATCACCAGAAGGGGTACAATCGGATCCACAAAGTGAGTCTGAAGGGAATTCCGAAGATACTAACTCGCAAGATGATTAGGGCCGAGAATTTCAATATATGACGCTGATCACCACCAATCAGGCATTGCGGGAATTTTGTGCCACTCTGCAAAACGCTCCTTTTATCACGGTTGACACCGAATTTTTGCGGGAAAAAACATACTACGCGAAACTTTGCCTCATTCAATTGAGCGGCCCTGATAAACAAGCCGCCGCGGTGGATGTTCTCTCATCTGACGAGGAGATTGACTGCCAACCGATTTGGGATTTGATGAATAATCCCAAAATCCTGAAGGTTTTTCATGCTGCGCGTCAGGATTTGGAAATTATTTATCAATTGAGTCATCATATCCCCGCCCCACTCTATGACACGCAAATTGCCGCGATGGTGTGCGGGTATGGTGATCAAATCGGTTATGACAGCTTGGTCAGCGATATTTGCCACGTACATGTTGATAAAACCAGCCAATTCACCGATTGGTCGCATCGGCCATTATCCGCCAAACAAATAAATTATGCACTGGATGATGTGATCCACCTGGTCGATATTTACCAAAAACTTGATGGCCAATTAGCGGCGCGTGCGCGTCATCATTGGGTTTTAGAGGAAACGCAGGCCTTGGCCGCGCATGAACTTTATGAAATTAATCATGAGGAAAGTTGGAAACGGCTCAAGATCCGCTCGGCCCAGCCGAAGGATTTAAATGCGGTGCGTTTGCTGTGTACCTGGCGCGAACACGAAGCCCAGCGTAAAAATGTGCCGCGCGCGCGGATTTTAAAGGATGAAACTTTGTTGGATCTGGCCTATCAACGCCCCAAAAATGCTCAGGAATTGGAACGGATTCGCGGCATTGGGCGTGAGATGGCGCATGGCAAGTTTGGACAAAATTTGATCTCGGTTATCCTTAAGGCCGATCAAATTCCCGCCTCTGATGCGCCGCAACTGGAAAAACGAGTGGCGTTGCCTTCAAAACTAACAGGGCAACTTGAAATGCTCAAAATGCTGCTCAAAATCTGCGCGGCGGAGGAAGACGTGGCGCCCAAATTGATTACTTCAAGTGCGGAGCTGGAGGATTATCTGCTCAATCCCACGCAGCCGCAATCTTTTTCCCATGGCTGGCGATATGATATATTTGGCCGGTTTATTGAGCAATTGCAATCTGGAAAAATCGCATTAACTCTTGATCATAACCACGTGAAGATTTTAAATCTTTCGAAAGAGTCATAAACTTCATATCATCTATTTATCTGTACAATCGGAATTTTCGACATGACCCATTCATCACCCGCTTATCAATGCCCCCCTGCTGCAGCTCCTGTCACTCACTCCACCATCACCCATTCTGCCATATGGCAAAAACTCGCGGCGGCGCACCATGATATGCGAGATTTTTGCCTGCGGGAGGCTCTTTCACACCCCGCTCGTTTTGATGAGTATAAGCTGACCCATGATGGTATCCTGTTTGATTTTTCTAAACATTTGATCACGGATGGCCTACTCACTGCGCTGTATGAACTTGCGAAACAGGTGGATATCGAAGGCTGGCGCGCGCGGATGTTTGCGGGAGAACATATTAATAATTCAGAAGACCGCGCAGTGCTTCACATCGCCTGCCGCGCCCCGGAAACCGCAAGAATTTACGTGGATGGCGAAAATGCTATGCCGTTTATCCATCAAGTTTTGAAAAAGATCAAAAGTTTTTCAAACGGTGTATTGGATGGCACCATCAAAACCTCTAACGGGCAGGATTTTACCGATATTGTTAATATTGGCATTGGCGGATCTGATTTGGGGCCGCGCTTTGTGGTGGATGCGCTGCGCAATTATGCCACCCGTTTAAATATTCATTTCGTTTCCAATGTGGATGGCGAGGATATCGAGCCCCTCCTCGCTAAGCTTGATCCTGCGAGGACATTATTCATTATTGCGTCGAAAACCTTTACCACCGAAGAAACCATGACGAATGCGCATATTGCGCGTAAGTGGTGTACGGAGCAATTGGGCGAGCAAGCTATATCCCAACATTTTGTGGCCCTTTCAACCAATGATGTTGAGATAAAAAAATTTGGTATCGCGGCGGAGCGGTCATTTGCCTTTCGGGATTGGGTCGGCGGGCGTTATTCATTGTGGTCGGCGATTGGATTGATCATTGCGTTGGCGGTGGGGTATGACCGCTTTGCCGAATTGCTTGCGGGCGCATATAGTATGGACCAACATTTTCAAACCGCGCCGATTGAACGAAACATCCCCATTCGTATGGCGTTGCTCGGTGTTTGGTATATTAATTTTTACAATTACCATGCGCATCTTCTGATGCCCTATGATGTGCGACTTGGGAAATTCGCAAAATTTGTTCAACAGATGGATATGGAATCGAACGGCAAATCCATTGACCGTGATGGGCATCATGTGGATTATGCCACGGGGCCGGTAATTTTTGGCGAAGCGGGCACGGACAGCCAACATTCCTTTATGCAACTGGTGCATCAATCGCCCCTGCCGATTCCTGCGGATTTCGTTATTTGTGCGCGGCCTCACCATCATCTGGCGGCATCCCACCGCGCGTTAATGGCGAATTTCTTGGCGCAGACCCGCGCGCTGGCCGTTGGTCAAACTTTGGAGGAAGCGGGCGGCGATCCGGCCCGCATTTTCACGGGTAATC
>JBDHTT010000087.1:0-5821 GCA_039808785.1 Alphaproteobacteria bacterium | reverse complement strand
TACGCCGTGTATCCCGGGTAAAAAGAACCGTAAAATCCCGATCGAGTACGACAAGAACCTCTACAGACAGCGGCACAAGGTCGAGAACATGTTCGCAAAACTCAAAGACTGGCGGCGCATCACCACGCGCTATGATCGCTGCGCCCACACTTTCTTCTCTGCCATCTGCATCGCAGCCACTGTCATCTTCTATCTCAATTAATGAGTCCTGAGCCTAGGTAGATAAGAAGGACAATCCAGATACAGGATTATTATTTGATAAGGACGATGAGTGAGAGCAAGGCGTAAATTTCTTGACATTTTTGCCATAATCATAGTTATATCAATGCAATCAAATAACATAAAGATTATCAAATGCCCACAATGGAAATTACCACTACGGTAGGATGCACTTTAGCATGTACATTTTGCCCACAAGACAAACTTCTGAAAGCTTATAAAAAAGGCTCTGATAAAGTAATGTCGATGCGAACGTTTGAAGGTATTCTTTCTAAAGTTCCTAAGCATGTAAGGATCAATTTTTCAGGACTATCCGAGCCATGGCTGAACCCTTTGGCCACGGAAATGCTCCAAAAAACTCTTGAGCAAGGCCGACCTGTTGCAATTTATACCACTTTGCAGAATATGAGCCTTTCCGATGCCATTATTGTCAAAAGCCTATTAGAGAAATATGAGCCTCAAATAAGCTTAATCTGCCTGCACTTGCCTGATCAATCCATGAATATGCGTGGTTATAAACCATCTGATGCCTTTCCAGAGGTATTGAAAACAATTCTTTCAGTTGCAGATGGTAATATTTTTCCAAGAGGAAAGTTAGAAGTGATGACTATGGATGGCTCTGGTCAAGTTCATGAGGACGTTGCCCATATTGTTCAAGATTTGCCAGCATGGCAAGGACACACACGAGCAGGAAATATCAGTAAAACTCTCTCAGAAAAAATTGTTGCGATGCCTACCCCTAGGCACGATTTTTCGATCACTTGCGGAAAAACTCCTTTTTATGATCATAATGTTGTTATGCCGAATGGTGATGTCTTACTTTGCTGCATGGATTATTCATTAGATAATATAATAGGAAACATACTTGAGACGGATTATTGGGATATATTCTCGTCACCCGCGCTACAAAAATTAAGGATACTTAACCAGAAGCCCGAGTTTTCATCAGATTCAATCTGTAAATCGTGCACGACAGCAGTTAAAGTGGTGCCTTATTACGAACCTTACAAGGCATAGGCTCGTAAAATAGCACCTTAGAGAAATATCTATTATAAAAATATGAAAAGAGAAAAATTATGAGCAAAGATCCACATACCAGAAATATTGTTCGTTTAATGATTACTTCCGGCGACCATCTCTTGGTCGCAAAATATCAACAAGGTGATGAAGCCATTTATTTCCTTCCAGGCGGTGGAATAGAATATAATGAGAGTCTTGTTGTGGCTGCTCGGAGAGAATTGGAAGAGGAAATAGGTATAGCTGAAGATCAAATAAAATTTATTGAACCTGTGGCAGTCTATGAACATTCTTGGGATGACAAAGGTAAACCCATCCATGAGATCTCAATTGTCTGCAAATGTGGAATAGATGGCTTAAGTGCCGACAAAGAGGTCATTTCAAAAGAATCTCATTTAAAATTCATTTGGCAGAAAGTGGCAACTCTTTCTACAATCAAATTCTTACCAGAAGATTTTAAAATACATGTCCCAAAATGGGTAAAACAAGAATCTCAAGCCCCATCATTCTTTGCTTCTGGAATGACTAAAGTTGAGCCCTAAGCAGAAGAAATGAATATAGCACTTATGATTGACGATACTGTAGAAATACCGCCTAAAAACGGTGTTACTGCTCGCTTCTATTATGCTGCTAAGCATCTTATAAAATACCAAGGGATCCATGTGTTTATAGCAGATAGAGGGGGAACAGAAGTCGAGAAGATGTCCCAACAGGGGTTTAGTGCCACAATATTCCCATCTAAATGGCTTTATGATGAAACAAAATTCCCCTTTGTTGTTTCTCTTTTCAAAGAAAAGAAGATCGATATCATACATGTATGCAATGCACATACTATGGTTCCTGTGTATGGGTTTCAGTTATGCAATGCGCTGAATGCTAGTCTAGTGTGTGATATGCACGATATATATGCAGATCTGCTTCCTAAAGATAGAAAATATGACCAAGCAAGGTTCAACGAAAACCTAACTCAGCGCATAGTTGGTAAATATGCGGATAGAATTGGGGTTATTTCCAAGATCGACATGGAGCGTCTTGCATCAGGGGTCGTAGATCCTCAAAAAATGTATTGGGCTCCTGTGGGAATTGAGAGTAGAGAAATAGTTAAATCAAATCTTGGGTCTCAAAATGTTGTTTTTGTTGGCAACATGTTTTATGGCCCCAATTATGAAGCAGCCAAATTAATCGCAGAGTACATTTCTCCCGCTGTGAGAAAAGAATGTCCAAATGCGACCTTTTCTCTTATAGGGAATGCCCCAGAAGATATTGCCGTTCTTAAGAATGTAGTCTACCTCGGACCACAAGATGATTTAGCACCTCACTTCAATAATGCTACAGTCGGTCTTGCTCCATTGGACAATGGGTCAGGAATGAAAGTTAAAATGTTGGATTATGCTTCTTTTGGTTTACCAGTTGTGGGAACAACGATTGCTGCAATGGGCTATGAAGAAAATGATGGATTTATCATCACTGACGATTATCCGACATTTGTCTCTCAAATTGTGAGCTTATTAAAAGCACCTCAACTAGCGCAAGAAAGAGGAAAATCTGGAAAGGAATATATAGATAGTAATTTTTCCTGGAATTCTATCGTCCATCGCCAATATCAGGTTTATTGCACTCTTTATCAGGAGCATTTGGCAAGAAACTCTCCTGTATCAATACCTTTTAAACTTTCAGCCTCTGGACATGTAGAGGTAGACGGATTTTTACTAGAAAAGCCTCAGCATTTGGCCGAGGAGAGATATCAGATGGTTGAATGCCTTCAAAATGACAGGGTTCTCCAAATTTAGAGTTATAGTTAACAATAGACGATCATGGCCAAAAAATGTTGAATAATATTTCATGCAGCTGGATAGAGCCCCCAACGGCACTTGCTGTTGAAAAGATACCTAAATTCAATCCACCTATTGCCGTTTTACGCCAGCTTGAAGAGTATCACCAACTGCCTAAGGATAAACTTGAATTCATTGCTCCACGTTGTGCAAGCCTATTACGGCTATCTTTCCTTTGCGCAACATCTAAAAGATCTAGTCAGATAGATATCGATGCTTTGGACGGTATATCAAAAATTTCTGAGAATAAACGTCGCTACCTCTGGGAATTGAATAAACTATATGCGGCTGGTGTGCTCTTACAAACCAATCAAATATATGATAGGCAGCAAGTTTCTCCATATTTTAATTTTTTCGCCAATAAAAACTATAGTCCTGTAAAATTAAATAATACCCAATTTTATGATAGCAATATCGGCATTCATTGGGGCGAATTTTGGCTAGAGGTCATTGATCCTGCACATAGACAACTAGACAATCAGAAAGATCAATGGTTACATTTTATTGATCAAAAGGGTAAAGTGCCTTTCTTTTTATGGCTTGAGGGTCAAACGATACCTAGATCAGAATCTATAAAATACTTTAGTGAAGATGAGCAGAAGCTTGCAAAGCTATCTATCGTTGATGGTAAAGTATGCCATACCCCAGATGGGATGGTACCTAAGCACCTCACCACCGATCCCCATAAAGAATTTCTTTTTATCGTTGATGCCGATGAAGATTTATATGGAAGATATAGCCAGCGAGAAATTCGTCACCCCAGTTTAACAAAGGGAAAAGCTATTATCGCTCCAGGAATGATACAGGCGCAGGACGGAGAAATAACAGTTATTGAGTCAAATTCTGGGCATTATTTACCAGACTTACAGACTGGCTTACAATTGATTGCCGTTCTTAGGAATAAAGGCGCACAGTTCTCTGATCAAATTCCTTTTCATTTCTTTCAGGATTTCAAGAGACAAGAAACAACAGTTCGCGAATTTGAGAATGAGTATCGTCCTAAAATTATCGTAGGCCCTCGATCGTCATTATAAATACTTTCATCTCCGGATCGGTTCGCAGACTGTCGGCCAAGGTGCACCAGCCCTCCTGTTTTAAACAGTTGTGTTATTAGATTATTATTAATTGGAACTGATACAGTTTGAGACCCAGACAAAACACTCTTAATATATTGAATTTATTATAGATTTTTTCTGCGTAATTCTCTAGGCCATATAATTACGAATGATGTGCTCTACCAGCTGAGCTAAGTCGGCATGACTGCCTACAATGGTTTGAGACAGACTGGGCGCAATAAATACCGCATTTAGCGGCAGAGTTCAAGCATAAAGCAAACAAAATAATACTATTATGATTATATAGAACGTGAATTAAATATCTCGGTATTGGCTTAATAGGTACGCAGGCAAAATCAATGCGCCTATCCCACCAACCCACTCAGACCAACTGCCAAAAGTATGAAAATAGGCGCATGCAAATCCAGCCATAAGCCCAATTAAGGCCGTGATAAGCTCATGCCGACCTTGAATGAGTCTGAAAATAGCATCGCCAGTAGCAGGCTTAGAAAACTTCCAATATGCATGGAGCTTCGGATGCCCTTCAGGAGTGACACCTCCTGACTCGACAAGCATGGTTGGATCAGGAAGATACTTCGCAGCATTAGTTAATTTTCGTGCGGTATCACCAGTGTCAATATCAGTTAGCAAAATCTGCATCGCTGCAACATCGGGACTTCTTGCTTTCCCGTACTCAGCAACAGTTCCAGGAATGCAAAAGCAGCCCATCCCATTACTGTTTGCCCGTTGTGCAAAAGAATACATATTCTGCACGGCACTTTCATCATTTTTGATCCACTCTAAAATGGGCTTCTTACTCTCATCGTGATCGCTACTTTCTCGATATGATCGGAGGGCAATAAAGCCCAAACAATCACTGAAAACGACTTCATGAAATTTGCGGATGGTTTCAAGACAGGGTTTAGCGTCCATAGCCACCCCCATCTTTAGGCAAATTGTGTTTATTTTGAGATTCAAGCCACTTTTTTACATCGCTTTCAAGGTAGCGAACCGTGCGACTACCCCCCAACTTAATGAATGGGATTCCATCCCCCTTCCAACGATGATATTCAAGGCATCCTTTAGAAACACTGAGAAGTTTAGCGACTTCGCCAGTCGTAAGCAGTTTATCGTTCATAGAACACTCCTAGTTATAGGTAGCGCACTGCTGACGAGAACTAATCGCAAAGCAACGCGCTACGGGTTAAGTAACGTGAAATGCTTCTTTGCGACTTTCTGCTATGCTCACTTTATCAGTGCCAACATGATAGATGGTCACGTATAAAGATCATTCGATAAACAAGTCGTCGAGGTTCAGGACTGTGTCACCTGCGTCGGTAGTTCAACTCTAACTCGACAGAATTGATGAAAAAATAACAGTATAATTTTACCATGTAAAGAAGAAATCTGATAACTGGACAGTTTCAAACAGTTTAGGGCAGTTTAGAACTCACTGATTTTGCATGGATCATTTCCAATAGCTTCTCGCTCGTTCTATTCATTGGTTCTCTTACACGCTCAACGCCGCGAATAATATATCTCGCGGTCACATCGGACCCGCTTAAGTGATTAAGCATATATTAGACCTGTTGCGAAAGTAGCATAAATTTTCAAAGGACAGGGTGTTTTGGGGTTTTCGAGGATTAAAAGCCCGCGACGATATTAGAGATACCTGCCGCGATCGAAAATTTTACAGCA
>JBDHTT010000086.1:0-5827 GCA_039808785.1 Alphaproteobacteria bacterium | reverse complement strand
CCAATTGGCAAAAAGAATGGAGCAAAAATTTTGAAAATGGTTGGCGCGATGGGCGTAATCAGGCTTCGCAATTTGTCAATTTACTTTCGCAAAATATCTCGCCCTATCAATTTAATCCGTTTAATTACAATCCGTTGCGCACGATTTTGGAGGACATGGTCGATTTCGAAAAAATTCGCGCGACGAAAGAGGTGCAATTATTTATCACCGCCACCAATGTGCAAACCGGTGATGATAAGATTTTTCGCACATCTGAATTAACTTGTGACATGGTCCTGGCGTCATGTGCGCTGCCCACTATTTTTCAGGCAGTCGAGGTTGACGGGCAATATTATTGGGATGGCGGATATGTGGGCAACCCATCGCTGTGGCCGTTGTTTTATGAAGTCTCAGCCGATGATGTTTTAATTGTTCACGTTAACCCGCTCATTCGCGAAGAAATCCCCAAAAACGCACCGGCCATTGAAAACAGGTTGAATGAAATAACGTTTAATTCTGCGCTGCTTAAGGAATTGCGCGCCATTTCCTTTGTGCAAAAACTCCTGCAGGAAAACATGTTAAAGGAAGAATTCCGCAGCCGTTACCGCGATGTTTTGGTCCATGCGATCCGCGCCGAAGAGTCGATGAGTGCGCTCGATCTCTCCAGCAAATATGACACATCGTGGGATTTTTTGCTCAGTCTCCGTGATCAGGGTCGCGCGCAGGCTAAGCATTGGCTAAAGACGCATTTTAAGGATATCGGCCAAACCTCTACAATTAACATCTCCCGCGATTATTTCCTGCCGATTGATACGGAACATCATAAAAAGTCACGGTGAGTGAGCCCAGCCAAGCCCACTTGATCCTACTGATAGAGTGCCGACAACATCGACTCGGTTAATGCGATTTTGGCCGCAATCGCAGCGGACTCATCCGCCGAATGGGCATGATCCAGATCATCATTGAGCCGCGCCAGCTCAGAGCGCAATTTATCCTCACTCAAACTCCCCAATCGCACGGCATCCTCGGCCAACAGCGTGCAATGAACAGGGGTGATATCGGCAAAACCACCCGCGACAAAAAACTTTTCGGGCGCTGCGTTTTCGTGCGCAAGAATTTCAACCACTCCAGGCCGCAGCGAAACCATCAAGGCCATATGACCCGCGCGCACGCCCATATAACCTTCCTCCCCCGGCATCGTCACCTGAAACGCCGGCTCCGACACTAATCTTTGTTCGGGGGAAACAAGTTCAAAATTTATAAAATTTTCCATTTCAATAATTCCCAAAAATTACATGCAAAATTCAACACTGGTTCCTGACGCGCGTGGTTCCTTAAAATGGATTTCGCAAGCCTGTTCAGCGGAATAACCATTTATCAGCATAAGTTTTGCTATCGCCCTGATATCTTTTATAATCTCAAAAGCACAATTTAGCACGCTTCCATCCCCGCCCTCCATGTAAAAAGAGACAAATACTCTAGGGATGTGTGATTCTATGACATCTAACGGCGTATCATCAAGAGAAATAAAACTCCTATAAAGCATAAATCTTATTGAAAACTGCTCCCCTATTAAGTATAGGCATTCTGAAAATTGTGCACAAGTACTCTTCTCTTTCATCTCTCCTATGATTGCAGATACGATCTCTTCTGGATCCAAAATACTGGGCAAACAGATATCCACCACACATGACGGGGGGCCGCCAGAAGACCTCGCAAAATCAATATGCATACCTAAAAAAACTCATAAAACTTTAGCTATAAAATCATTACCCTATGCCGCCTCAGCCGCCATCTTACGGGCTTTTTCGAGGACTTGGTCAATATTGCCCACCATATAGAATGCCGATTCGGGGATATGATCCAATTCACCGTCACAAATCATGCGGAATCCTTTAATGGTTTCTTCCAGCGAGGCAAACACACCGGGCGACCCAGTAAAGACCTCGGCCACATGGAATGGCTGCGAGAGGAAACGCTGGATTTTCCGCGCCCGCGCCACGATCAACTTATCTTCCTCGGACAATTCATCCATTCCCAGAATGGCGATAATGTCTTGCAATGCTTTATAGGTTTGCAGGGTTTTCTGCACATCGGTCGCGCATTTATAATGTTCCTCACCCACAATGCGCGGATCCAGAATTCGCGAGGTTGAATCCAGTGGATCCACCGCCGGATAAATTCCAAGCTCTGCAATTTGCCGCGAAAGCACCGTAGTGGCATCCAAGTGAGAGAATGTCGTAGCCGGTGCCGGGTCGGTCAAATCGTCCGCCGGTACGTACACGGCCTGAACCGAGGTAATTGACCCCTTATTGGTTGAGGTAATACGTTCCTGCAACGCGCCCATATCGGTTGCGAGCGTTGGTTGATACCCAACCGCCGAAGGAATACGCCCCAAAAGTGCCGAAACCTCTGCCCCTGCCTGAGTAAAGCGGAAAATATTATCCACAAAGAACAGCACGTCTTGGCCCTCTTGATCGCGGAAATATTCGGCCATGGTAAGCCCCGTGAGGGCCACACGCGCCCGCGCTCCGGGGGGTTCGTTCATCTGACCGTAAACCAGTGCTACCTTAGAAGCTGCCGTATCACCCGGCACCAACACGCCGGCATCAATCATTTCGTGGTAGAGGTCATTGCCCTCCCGCGTGCGTTCACCCACGCCAGCAAACACGGAAACCCCGCCATGGCCCTTGGCAATATTGTTAATCAATTCCTGAATGGTCACAGTTTTTCCAACCCCTGCCCCGCCGAACAATCCAATTTTTCCACCCTTGGCATAGGGGCAAAGCAAGTCAATAACCTTAATCCCGGTGATTAATTGTTCGGTTTCCGTGGCCTGTTCATCGAAATTCGGAGCATCGCGGTGAATTGGGTAATAATTGGCGGCATGGATGGGGCCGCGTTCATCAATCGGCTGGCCGATCACGTCAATAATACGACCCAAAACTTCTTGGCCCACGGGAACGGCAATCGGCGCGCCCGTATCCACCACTTGAGACCCGCGCACGAGGCCGTCCGTAGAATCCATGGCAATACACCGCACGGTATTTTCACCCAAATGCTGGGCGACCTCAAACACCAAAGTTTTGCCATCATTTTGTGTGGTCAATGCGTTCAAAATAGCGGGGACATTACCGTCCTTAAACTCCACATCAACCACCGCGCCCAAAACTTGAGTAATTTTTCCGTTTGCTGCTGTCATTTTTTCCTCTTTTTGTACTTCTCTTTAATCGAATCTATTTATATCTACTCTTGGTCAAGAACCTTTAAACTGCCTCTGCCCCTGAAATAATCTCAATCAATTCCTTGGTTATATAAGCCTGCCGTGCGCGGTTATACTTGATTGAAAGATTTTTTATCATATCCCCCGCATTGCGTGTGGCATTGTCCATCGCGGTCATACGGGCGGCTTGTTCCCCAGCGGCGCTATCCAATAAAGCTTTAAAAATCTGCATTGAAATATTTTTGGGCAATATTTCAGCGAGCAAGATTTCCTCATCCGGCTCAAAGCTATAAGGAACCGCATCCGCGTCTGTATTTTCGTTAGCTGCTATCACAAAGGGAATAAGCTGCTGAAAAGTTGGTTTTTGTGCAAGGACGGAGACAAAATGGTTGTAAACCAAGGTACAAACGTCAAACTCCCTCTTCTCAAACAAATTTAGCACTACATCAGAAACTTTTTTAGCCCAGTTAAATCCAAGTCTTTCTTTCCCCGTCGGGCCATGAAAAGTCTCAAGAATTTGCCCAGCAAAATCGCGTTTAAGGACATCACGCGCTTTTTTTCCAAAGCAAATAACCTTGACTTGCTTGCCTTCAGCCATCAGCCGTAAAATTTCGGCCTTCACCTGACGTACAAGGTTGGAGTTAAATCCACCGCACAACCCGCGGTCAGAGGATACCACCACCAACAGATATTTTTGCGATTGTCCGTTGCCCACCAAAAGTTCAGGACCGGTGCCGCTTTTAAGCCCATCCGCCACACGGGCAATCATCCCCGCCATGGCAATTGCATAAGGCTGTGCAGCCTCAGCTGCTTCTTGGGCCCGTTTTAACTTGCTGGCGGCCACCATTTTCATCGCCGAAGTGATTTTTCGGGTGGATTTCACCGATGCAATGCGGTCTCTGTAATCTCTTAAACTGGGCATTCCAAGCTTCCCGAGAGGTTAAATGGTCCGACTAAGCCGCCATACGGGCGGTGTAATGTTTGGTAAAGGCATTCAAAAATTCATTGATCCGAGACTCGATTTCCTCATTCAGCGCCTTTTTATCATAAATAGCGGCGAGGATTTGTACTCCGCTGGTCCGCAGTTCAGCCAACATTTGTTGTTCATACTCACCGACTTTGGCGACGGGAATTTGATCAAGAAATCCTCGCGTTCCTGCATAAATTACCACGACCTGCTCTTCTGCAGTCAGCGGCGAGTATTGCGGCTGTTTCAAAAGTTGTGTGAGGCGTGCACCGCGTGCCAAAAGCTTTTGCGTGGAGGCATCAAGATCAGAGGCAAATTGCGCAAATGCTTCCATTTCACGATATTGTGCCAATTCCAATTTAATTTTGCCCGCAACCTGTTTCATGGCCTTAATCTGCGCGGCCGATCCCACACGTGACACTGACAACCCGACATTAATAGCGGGGCGAATCCCCTTATAAAATAACCCCGTTTCAAGGAAAATTTGCCCATCGGTAATTGAGATCACGTTGGTTGGAATATAGGCCGACACGTCGCCTGCCTGGGTTTCAATGATCGGTAACGCGGTCATGGAGCCCGCCCCGAAATCATCACTGAGTTTAGCAGCACGTTCCAATAGGCGCGAGTGAATATAGAACACATCCCCGGGATAGGCTTCACGCCCCGGTGGCCGACGCAGCAAGAGCGACATTTGACGGTAAGCAACAGCCTGTTTCGATAGATCATCATAAATCGCCAGTGCATGCATGCCGTTATCACGGAAATATTCCGCCATCGTGCACCCGGTGTAGGGTGCCAAGAATTGCATTGGCGCGGCATCAGACGCTGTTGCAGCCACCACGATGGAATACTCCATCGCACCAGCTTCCTCAAGCTCTCGCACCAACTTCACCACGGTCGAGCGTTTTTGACCAATTGCCACATAAACACAAAACATGTGGTCTTTAAGATTTGGGGAAGAGTTATTGGATTTTTGGTTAATGATCGCATCCATCGCCACCGCTGTTTTTCCCGTCTGGCGGTCACCGATAATCAATTCACGCTGTCCACGCCCAATCGGCACCAACGCATCAATGGCCTTAAGGCCGGTTTGCATCGGCTCATGCACCGATTTGCGCGGGATAATGCCGGGGGCCTTGACCTCCACACGGCGGCTTTCCGTTGCCCCCAAGGGCCCCTTGCCGTCAATCGGATTGCCCAAGGCATCCACGACACGCCCCAATAATTCACGACCCACGGGAACCTGCACGATTTCCCCCGTGCGTTTGACGATATCCCCCTCTTTAATCGCGCGGTCAGACCCAAAAATCACCACCCCGACATTGTCAGATTCAAGGTTAAGCGCCATGCCCTTCGTGCCGTCGCTAAATTCCACCATTTCCCCGGCGCGCACGTTATTAAGCCCGTAAATACGGGCCACCCCGTCCCCAACCGAGAGAACCTGGCCAATTTCAGCCACATCAGCCATCGAGTCAAAATTGGCAATTTGCCGTGTAATGATTTCGGAAATTTCTGCTGCACGGATATCCATTTTATCCTACCTTTTTTAATTGAGAATGTGTGTTTTGATTGGAATTTGAATGAAGAGATTTTTTTAGATTGCTGAGTTTTTTAGCCAGCGAATCATCATACATGTTGGACCCCGCCGTAATCACCAA
>JBDHTT010000085.1:0-5835 GCA_039808785.1 Alphaproteobacteria bacterium | reverse complement strand
CGCATTCCGCCGGCAGTAAACCGTGGATGGGCTCGATTCTGGATGGTCGCGATATTGGCACCGTTGTCTGTCCTGAAGCCGACATTAAGTTCTTCGTCACGGCTTCACTTGAGGTTCGGGCGCGGCGGCGGCATCAGGAATTACTCACCCGCGGCCATGCGCATGATTTTGAAACCGTGTTTGAAGAGATGCTGGAACGCGATGAACGTGATAAAAACCGCTCGGCGGCCCCGGCCCTCCCGGCAGATGATGCGGTGATTTTAGACAGTTCCTTGATGAGCGCGGATGAAGTTTTCGAAAAAGCTTGCGATATCGTGCGCGAAAGAGTTTTATAAACCTGATAAAGCCAAGCATTGAAATTGAGGGTGAAATGAACCATTCACAAGCAGCTAAAAATACCGCCAACGAAGATGATGGATTCTTTGGAATTTATGGCGGCACATTTTCTCCCGAAGCCTTAATGCCGATTTTAGAAGATTTGCGCGTGGCCTTTCGTCACTATCAAACGGATGAAAATTTTCTGAATGATTTTCACACTATTTTGCGCGATTGGTGCGGGCGGCCCACCCCGCTCTATTATGCCGAAAATCTATCGCGGCATTTTGGTGCCAAAATCTGGTTCAAACGCGAAGATTTGATGCATGGCGGTGCGCACAAAACCAATAATGCTGCGGGTCAGGTGTTGTTGGCCAAACGCATGGGAAAGCGGCGCATCATTGCCGAAACCGGCGCGGGGCAACATGGTGTGGCAACGGCCATGGCGTGCGCCAAACTCGGCATGCCCTGCGTGATTTATATGGGCGCCGTGGATGTGGCGCGGCAATCCCCGAATGTGGAGCGGATGAAGCTGCTCGGGGCCGAAGTGGTGGCGGTGGAATCGGGCGGTAAAACGCTCAAAGATGCGATTAACGATGCGTTGCGCGATTGGATCGCCACCTGTGAAACCACCCATTACGTGATCGGCACGGCGGCGGGTCCGCACCCGTTTCCCACCATGGTTAAATTTTTTCAGCAGGTGATTGGCCGCGAAGCCCGCGCACAATGCCTTGATCAGGTGGGGCAACTGCCTGATTATGCCTTGGCGTGCATCGGCGGCGGGTCCAATGCGATTGGACTTTTCAGCGGCTTTGTGGATGATGAATCGGTCAAATTAATTGGGGTGGAGCCGGGCGGCGAAGGCATCGAAACCCAAAAACACGGGGCGGTATTGTGTAAGGGAAGCCTCGCGGTGCTTCACGGGATGCGCACGCTGGGGCTTCAGGACGAGGACGGTCAGATTTTTGAAACACATTCGATTTCCGCCGGTCTGGATTACCCGTTGATTGGGCCCGAACATGCCTATTTGCGCGACTTGCACCGCGCCGAATATGTGGCGATTAATGATGATGAGGCCGTGGCGGCCTTCCACGAAATCGCACATTATGAAGGCATCATTCCTGCGCTGGAGTCCTCTCACGCGGTGGCCTATGGCCTGCATTTGGCGCAATCTCACCCCGGGTCAACCATCTTGATCAATCTTTCGGGGCGGGGGGATAAAGATATGGCCCATGTCAAACAATATGTGGCCCAGCATGGATTGCGGCGTATCCCTCATCACCCTTTCACATTTGATCCTGCATCCCCACCCCCCACACCAGGTCCACAAGGTGATCAAGCGGGACAAGACCGGGCGGGAGATAAATCATGAGCCGTTATCAAATCCTCAAAGACAAAATTGCTGCGGGTCATAAAATTTATACGCCCTATGTTTTATTGGGCTACCCCAGCATTGACGACTCGTTCAACGTCGCCAAAACCTTGATTGACCACGGGGTGGATGCCCTCGAACTCGGCTTTCCGTTTCGTGATCCGGTGGCCGATGGCCCGGTGATTGAACAGGCGGCGAATGCTGCACTTGATGCCGGATTTCGGGTGCAACACGGCTTTGACCTGATTGCAAAAATTCGTGCCTATGCCCCCGATTTACCACTCACACTGATGCTCTACACCAACATGGTGCTCTCACGTGGTGTGGGGAATTTTTTTGCCTCTTGCGCCGATGTCGGGCTTGACGCGGTGCTGATCCCCGACTTGCCGCCCGAACGCGCGGATATAGTGGCGGAGGATGCACGCGCCCACAAGATTGATCTGGTGTTTATCGTGGCCCCAACCTCAACGCCCGAACGGTTGGCGCTCATCAAACATTACGCGGGCGGGTTTGTTTACGTGGTCACGCGCATGGGGATCACGGGATCGGTGGAACAATATTCCGATAAAATTTCGCATCTTTTCACGATGATCAAATCGCATCTGGATCTGCCGGCGATTGCGGGTTTTGGTGTTTCCACCCCTGATCAGGCGCAAAAGATGCTCGCCGCCGGCGCAGACGGGGTGATTACCGGGTCGAGATTGATTGAAATTATTAGGGATTCGGGCACAAATTGGCCGGCCACATTGGCCGATCATACGGACATAATGGTGCAAAGCCTGCGCATTGATACCATCACGCAAAAATGAGCGCATATTTCTTCAATCAAATTCTCTTGAAAAAGGATAATTTCTCTTTTATAAACGCCGGATATGTTGTTTTTTACCTCTTAAATCAAGGGATCAAAGACAGCCCGGGTAGGTGGCAGAGCGGTTGAATGCGTCGGTCTCGAAAACCGATATAGGTGCAAGCCTATCGGGGGTTCGAATCCCCCCCTACCCGCCATCAAGTCTAAGTCATTGATAATAAACAATAAAATGGCGTTTTTTGCCCCGATTTGCGGGCTATTTTACACCCCTATTTTGAACCACACTGAAGAGAATTTTATATTCTCTCTAAACTACCCCGCTTTTCTCAGTTGAGGCAATTCTCAGTGTGCTTCAATTCAGCATGAGAGAAAGTTCGAGTTAGACTCCATGACAGAGGAAAGAGTCCTGTTTCGAACTACAATTAGAGACCAAATTTTTCATTCTATTTTTTCGTCTTAGACTCTATGCGAAGCATCAAGTCTGTCGCTAACTTTTCTCATTTCAAAATATTCTCTACAGAAAAAATCGAAAGATGACAGAAAACTCTGAAATTCGATCATCAAATAATGATTACAACCCAGAAATGATCACAAGATAACAAATGATTTTTGAAGATTAGCAACGGTTCGAATCCCTCGCGGACCGCCATCTAGTCCTTGGATTTCCACTCATCTGAGAATTTCGCCCGCTACGCCCCGCAATTTGCGGGACATGCGCAATAACTATCCCGAACCGCACAACTGAGAATTCCAAAATCACTCTTCATAATCCCGATTTTCTCAGATCGCATTTTTCGCGTGCGACTGGTCATAGTCTTGCCCTATTTTGACCTGATAAAACAGGCCAGTTTTTTGCCAAAAGCGAGGAATACCCCAATAACCCTCAATAAATATGGCGTTTCCGACATTTGCCGTTAAAAATAACAGGATAAAAACAGGTGAGAAACAGGAAGGTATCAGGCCGTTTGCAGGCGGTAGGATTTTATATCAAGACTATCCGTAATGAGCTTCCTGACCTGCGCCTCAGAACACTTATTTTCTTGTGAGATTTTCCGGATAGTTTTGCCGCCGAAATGCTCGTTCCTCCACACTATCCCTTGCACCAATCTTTCCAAATGCTCCGAAGGAAGAGCCAAGACATCCGTTGATGCCCCTTGCGGCTGGATAAGAATGGCCCCTATCTTGGTTTTATTAGTTTCAAAGGGAAAGGTAATAGTGACATAGGCATCCTCAGGGCTAGGCGGAAACCATACACCAACGTATTTCTCCAGCACGCTAATTAGCCTCGGAATCGATAGGCTAACGTCGAATGTGTCGGGATTTATAACCACGCGATGGACAACCCCCAACAATACCCCGCGACTGATTTTTGTGTGGTGGTGAGAGATAAACTCTAAAGCCTCAAAATGACTTTCAAATTCAGCGCCCAATAAATCTGCAAGTCGAGTGGGCACAGTAAATTGCTTTCTGATTTCTTTATCAATCATCTCTTCCAAGGTATGGGCAGGGAACCGACTGACAATGCTTGAGGATTTATCCCGATACTGTAAAACGGCCTGATTGATATAATATTGGTAACGCTTTTTATTCTTCACCGTGTACGTGGGGCTATAAAAATTCCCATCACGGTCAAAGATTTTTCCTTTAAGTAAACTTCCACTATCCTGCTGATTTTCATCCCCTCTTTTCCTGGCACTTTGATCAGCCAGTATGTCCTGAACCTTTTGCCACTTCTCCGGTTTGATAATTGCTTGTTGCTGTCCTTCGTATGTTTTTCCCTTATGCGCGATCTTTCCGATATAAATCGGATTTCGCAGTATTTTGTACAAAAGCCCCCTGCTAAAATGACAGGCTGGATGAACAATACCCTTTTTAGATACCCACTCGCGCGACTTTATTTCTTGCAACTCCAAGACTCTCTTAAGCGCGGAGACTGACCTTAATTCAAGATACTTATCGAATATATATTCAACCGTCTTCCATGAGGCTTTATCGGGTACGAGCGACCGCCCATCAACCTGATACCCTATCGGGACGTTTCCTCCCATCCACATTCCCTTTTGCTTGCTGGCTGCAATTTTATCGCGAACACGTTCACCTATGACCTCTCGTTCAAACTGGGCAAATGATAAAAGGACATTTAGCGTCAGCCTCCCCATAGATGTTGTGGTATTAAATGACTGGGTAACGGATACAAATGTCACGCCGAACTTATCAAAAGTTTCAACCAGCTTGGCAAAGTCCATCAGTGAACGTGTTAAACGATCAATTTTATAGACAACGACAATATTGATTTTTCCTTCCTCGATATCCGCAATAAGTCTTTTAAGGGCTGGCCTCTCGATATTTCCCCCTGAATACCCTCCATCATCATAATTGGTTTTTACCTCTGTCCACCCTTCTGCCTTTTGGCTCATGATATAGGCGGTGCATGACTCCCTTTGGGCATCCAGAGAGTTAAACTCCATATCCAACCCTTCTTCGGTTGATTTACGGGTATAAATTGCACAACGCTTTATCTGGCCTTTCATTTAGATCCCTCTTCAGATTTAGATTTTTTGAGTCCGAAGAAGACCCAACCATTCCACCTTGTCCCTGCTATTTTACTCGCGACCTCCGATAGGCTTGAATAGGCCTTCCCCTCCCACATAAAACCATCCTGTGTGACATCAACGCTGTACCGCTTTCCCCTCCAAGTTTTAACAAGTCGTGTCCCCGGCTTAAGACAGACATCCCTTTTAATGGCCTGCGGGAATTTCCTGAAAGCCTGTACCAAGTTGTTGAGCTTCTCCTGCTGCTTCCTATCGAGCCCCGCTCCAGCACGCTCCATTCGTTTAAAAACAAGACTCTTTTCAAACATAGGATGACTTATATGTTCCGGGACAGGGAAACCCCATAAACTTTCCCATTCGATTTTGCGTTCATCTGCATCTGTCATGGCTAACCTCCGTTACACCACACATGCTTGCCGTACGGATAAAGTCCAGTTTAAAAGCCCCAAAAGGAAAATTTCATGAAACATTTATGAGCAATCGAGTGCAATTTAACAAAAGTAATCCATACTATTTTAAATTTGCTGTAATAAATAATTGAGAACACCATTCAAATTGTAAAAATCTTATAGATTTTCTTTAGCCCAAATAATTCCAAAAAAAATGGATTTACCAAAGTATATCGCCTAAACAAATAGAATTTGATTAGCAGGGTATTATTTATCATCTAGGCTCAGGACCTATTAATTTTAGGGTTCACTGATTTGATAAATTATGATTCACTGGTGTGCGGAGGTGCTGCCATGAATGACCTGTTTTTGTTATCAAAGAAACAATTTAACCGGATA
>JBDHTT010000084.1:0-5951 GCA_039808785.1 Alphaproteobacteria bacterium | reverse complement strand
AGAGTCCCTTTTCCAGCGAGCGCAGAGCTTTTTGCAAGGATTCTTCAAAACTGCGGCCAATCGCCATGACCTCGCCGACAGATTTCATCGCGGTGGAAAGTTTATTGTCGCTGCCGCGGAACTTTTCAAAGGCAAAGCGCGGAATTTTTGTGACCACATAGTCAATGGTCGGTTCAAATGATGCCGGCGTGCGTCCACCCGTGATATCGTTGCCGAGCTCATCAAGCGTATAGCCCACGGCGAGTTTGGCGGCAATTTTAGCAATTGGGAATCCTGTGGCCTTGGAGGCCAAGGCGGAGGAGCGCGAGACGCGGGGATTCATCTCAATCACCACCATGCGGCCATTTGCGGGATTCACGCCGAACTGCACGTTCGATCCGCCGGTTTCAACCCCGATCCCGCGCAGCACGGCCAGAGAAGCATTGCGCATGATTTGATATTCTTTATCGGTCAGGGTCAGCGCAGGCGCAACGGTAATTGAGTCGCCCGTATGCACCCCCATTGGGTCAATATTTTCAATGGAACAGATGATAATGCAATTGTCATTTTTATCGCGCACTACCTCCATTTCATATTCTTTCCACCCTAGCACCGATTCCTCAACCAGTACTTCATGGATAGGCGAGGCATCGAGCCCCTCTCGTACAATCTTTTCAAACTCATCACGGTTATAGGCAATGCCGCCGCCCGTGCCGCCCAGCGTAAAGGATGGGCGAATAATGGCCGGCAAGCCGATTTTGGGTAGGGCATCCACGGCCTGTTGCCACGTATTCACGACTTCGCTTTTGGGGCTTTCTAGCCCGATTTGGTCCATAATATCACGGAATTTTTGGCGGTCTTCGGCCTTTTCAATCGCCTCTTCATTTGCTCCGATTAACTCCACCCCCAAACGCTTAAGCGTACCATCCTTAGAGAGAGCCAAAGCGGTATTGAGCGCGGTTTGCCCACCCATTGTGGGCAGCAAGGCATCTGGGCGTTCCTTTTCCAATATTTTGGCGACAATGGCTGGCGTGATCGGCTCAACATAGGTTGCATCCGCCAGATTCGGGTCTGTCATAATGGTCGCGGGGTTGGAATTTACCAAAATCACGCGATAACCTTCTTCACGCAGGGCTTTACAGGCCTGCGTTCCAGAATAGTCAAACTCGCACGCTTGACCGATAATAATCGGCCCCGCGCCGATAATAAGGATGGATTTGATATCAGTGCGTTTTGGCATATGAAGACCCTATATAGCTGCTAAAAATAATGTGGCACTGAAAGCAACTCAATAAAGCTCTCTGACACAGAAGGCAAGATTATTTTTAGGGGGTGAGGCAAAAAAGCTTATAAGTTTAGGTGATACTCGGAATACTGAACTCCTGGACGTTGTCACTTCGCTCCTGACGCAAAACTCCCTACGCTGCGTCGCTTGTTCCTAGCCGGCAATTCAGTATTCCTAGTAGAGTAAGTTTAAGGGAGATGTCGGATCAAGATTTTGTTCCCAAAACTTGCTCCAATCGCTGGCGAATAATGTCCACCGTATCGGATGTTTTGAACAAACCTATGGTTTTTCCCTTAGGGTCTTGCAGATAGATAAACGAGGAATGATCAATTGTATAATTTTCGCCCTCTCCAACTTTGGTGGCAAAGACTTTGTAGGTTTTTTTAACAGCCTCGATTTGCTCCATCGAGCCTGTTAAACCCACCAGATGCGAATCAAATAACCCCACATAGGACTTTACCACCGGGACGGTATCGCGCTCAGGGTCCAAAGTAATAAATATTATTTGAATTTTTGATTGAAGCTGCGGCGGGAGCGCGAGATAGGCCTCAACCATTTTACTCAGGGATGTTGGGCAAATCACCGGGCAATAGGTAAATCCGAAATAAATTAGCTTATAGCTCTCGGTGTAGTTTTTTTCAGTGACATTGACACCGTCTTGATTGACCAGGTGAAACGGGCCGCCGATGCTCGGGGCAATAATGTCATGTTGTTCGTCATTGTTGGAATTTATAAAATATCTGCTGCCGCCGGTGACAAAAATAACTAAGCTCACAAGCGCAATAAACACCAACAAAGGCAATGCGACTCTCAACACCGAATATAATCGTGGAGATTGAGGAGGGGAGGGAGGACGGGGGGAATCATCAACTGAACTCATGAAATGACCATATCGCAAAAGACAATCATTGTCATCGGGGTAATTTACAGGCTTCGGACTTGCAAGAGTTTATTCAGGAGTTTATCCGGCTAGTTTTGAGAACCTGTTCATGATGTCGCTGCGGCACAGGATTTTTGCGGTTTTTCGAGAACCGCACCGGATCGTAATTATGGGTACGTGAGGAGCGGAAGCGCAGAAAATCGCTAAAAAGTCAACGCCGCAGTAGAGATCATGAACAGGTTCTGAGGTGAATATTTACGAAGTATTAGGATTTTTCGGTCACTATGGCTGCGAATTTTGTTTTTCATTTTTGATGTTTTACTAAACCGATTGAAAGGAATAATTTCTATGAAACCAGCTGTAAGAGTGGCTGTTACCGGGGCTGCGGGTCAAATTGGATATGCTTTATTGTTTCGCATTGCCTCGGGCGAAATGCTGGGCCCCGATCAACCGGTAATTCTGCATTTGCTGGAGATTACCCCGGCACTTCCTACGTTAGAAGGCGTGGTGATGGAGCTCAATGATTGCGCGTTTCCGTTGCTCAAAGGCGTTGTCACCAGCGATGATCCAAATGTTGCGTTTAAGGATGTGGATTACGCGCTTTTGGTCGGCGCACGTCCGCGTGGCCCGGGGATGGAGCGCAAAGATTTGCTTACTGCCAACGGTGCGATTTTTTCCCCACAAGGTAAGGCGTTAAATGATCATGCCAAGCGTGATGTAAAGGTTTTGGTGGTTGGCAATCCTGCCAATACCAATGCGTTGATTGCCCAACAAAATGCACCGGATCTTGATCCAAAATGCTTTACCGCGATGGTGCGGCTGGATCATTCGCGTGCATTGTCTTTGCTCGCACAAAAAACCGGAACCCATAGCACCGAGATTAAAAAAATGACGATTTGGGGCAACCATAGCTCCACCCAATATCCTGATTTGCATCATGTGATCGTGGCGGGAAAACCTGCCTTATCACTGGTTGATCAGGCTTGGTATGAAGCCGAATTTATTCCCCAAGTGCAACAGCGCGGCGCGGCGATTATCAAGGCCCGCGGCGCATCCTCGGCAGCTTCTGCGGCAGCGGCTGCGATTGACCATATGCGCTCTTGGGCATTGGGAACGGCGGAGGGCGATTGGGTTTCGATGGCTATCCCGTCTGATGGTTCCTACGGTATCGCCCCCGGTGTGATTTACGGTTATCCCGTGACCTGTAAGAATGGTGTTTATACGATTGTGCAGGGGCTGGAGATCAACGCATTTTCACGTGCCCGCATGGATGCCACCGATAAGGAATTGCGTGAAGAACGCGCCGCTGTTGAGGATTTATTTAAAAAATAATCGAAGGGTTCTATCATTACAAAGCCGATCAATTCCACGCTGAACATCTTTACGGATGACTTTAAGGAGAATACTGCCAGAGGCAGCATCCTCTTCATTCTTTTGATTTGTGTGGCATTGTTCGCGGCGTTGGGATATGCGGTATCACAAGGGTTTCGGTTCAATCTCGGGATGACGGATGCGGTCAAAACCGATCAAGAAAAATTAAATGCAACCTCGGTCATTGATTATTTTCAACATGTGGCGGAGGGCGTGCAGGAAATGAGATATGCGAATATTTCGCCTGCTGCTATTGATTTTACCGTGCCCGATGACCCAAGTTTTGATACGCCGCCCTTAAGCAAAAAAATTTTTCATCCACAGGGTGGAAATGTTCAATATACGGCTGTTTGGGGGCAGGTTCAGGAAAAATCAAACATCCCGCGCACACAATGGGCGTTTTTTCAAAACAGCATCGAGGGTGTGGGCGGCACTGCGTCGGAATTAATCGCTAGCTTGAGTTATATTGACCCGGCACTGTGTCAGGAGTTAAACCGCAATATTCTCGGCAGCACCACAATCCCAAGCTTTAGCGGTACATTACAAGATTTATTTATCGACGGCACCACGCCGATCACGAGTGGCAATTGCGCCGCCTGTGTCGGAAAACCAATGCTCTGTGTGAGTGACGGGACAGATCGAGTTTTTTATTTCGTGCTCGACCGCGGATGAGCTTTGCTATGAATTTTAATCAACTCCGAAGCATTGAGTTCGGTATAACGCTGCGTTGTAGAGAGCGACGCATGGCCGAGCAATTCCTGAATCTCGCGCAAATTCGTGCCGTTTTCAAGCAAATGTGTGGCGAAACTATGGCGCAGAGCATGCGGAGTCGCAGTTTCAGGCAAATTCAGGGCATCGCGCAAATCGCGCATGGATTTTTGTGCAATGCCTTGATGAAGCCGCTTGCCGCGCTCCCCCATAAACAGCGGACGATCTGGTGTTTCAGAGAATACAGCGGCGCAGGCGCAGCAATATTCATCCAATACACGCTCAACAATTTTTAACACCGGTACCTGACGCTCTTTGCGCCCCTTTCCCATCACGCGGATAAATCCGTCACGGGGAAGGTCCTTGAGATTGAGTGCCAAGGCCTCATTAATCCTCAATCCGCAGCCATAAAGCAGGGTAAACAAAGCGCGGTCACGCAAGATGACCCATGTAACGGCGGAGCGAGAGTCCATTGACTCAACATCCTCGCCACCCTGATCGTCCTCCCCCTTAAAACTCGAATGATTTTCTGGGTCGGCCATACGCACCAATCGCAAAGTTTGGGATAATTCCAACGGCTTAGGCAGTTTGTGCGGCAATTTCGGTGTGCGCACACTCTTGACATAGGGATTATGCATGACGCCGCTTTTATCAAGCCAACTAAGGAAATTTTTAACGCCGGAGAGGCTGCGCGCCCGCGAACTCGCAGCCAACCCATCCATATTCCTGCGCGATAACCACGCGCGAAAATCATTCAAATTCGTAAGCGAGAGCGCATCAAGCGAAACCGCTTCTTCACGGTGGCAAAATAAAAAATCAATAAATTGCGTAACATCTAACGTATAGGCCCGCAAAGTGTGTTTTGACAGGTGTTTTTCATACGCCAAATAATTGCGCCATAGCGTGATATGATGCGCGAGATCAGGTTCCGCCGCCAGCTCAAGCACAGGGTTTAAGTCGGATCCCTTTGACGGCGTCTTTATTTCCATGATCAATACTCATGATGATTGAGCCAGGATTTAAACAACAACTCAATCACCTTTGCCAAAAACATAATTTGTTCGCTGCCCTGACCGGCGTGGAACTGTTGCGGATTGCGTGATCCAAACGCCAAAATCGCCGGCGGTGTCGTGGGTGAAATATTGATTTTAAGCAATAATTGCGATCGCACAAGAGTATGGCCAGCACCGTAAATCAACTCCAATCCGCCAATATCGGGTTGCATCAAAAGCGTATGATGCTTCATCCATTGGCCAATCGTACCGTTGGGGACAATGCGCACGCCGGGAATCGTGCTGTGGGGGATTTTATCATCTTCAATTTCCACCACCAGGCTCGTGATATCCACATCCAAAACGGTGGAGAGATCAAAGGTAAGACATTCAATAAAATCCTCAAAACTCGGGCAATCCAAAAGCTTCAGCACAGATTGATGGATGCGGCTTTGATTGTTCATGTTGTGGCGCGCGGTTTCAACCACATCACGCGCCGTTTCCAATGCTTTGCTTTTGTCCTGGCGCAGCCGGTCTATCAAATAGGACTGGAAATTTGCAATATTTTTGCCCAAATTGGGCTTTGGCAGGGTGAGTGCCTCATAAACATGCGGGTTGTGATATAAAAAATCAGGATGATCGAGCAAAAATTGCGCCACCTGCGCTTCTGTTAATTTTTGAGAGATCAAATCAGATTCAGTGTCGGGTGAGGACTCATCCATTGCGGCTATTAAAC
>JBDHTT010000083.1:0-5964 GCA_039808785.1 Alphaproteobacteria bacterium | reverse complement strand
TCCACTTCATCGGTGAGGGTTTTGAGGATCACGGGGCGGTAATCAATTGATGTTTTGCCCGCCGGGTCCACCCATACCACACTATGTTTCATCCATGTGTCATCGTTGCGATCGGGGAAATCTTCACGGGCGTGGGCGCCGCGGCTTTCCTCACGGTTGACTGCGGAATACATCGTCGCCACGGCTTGAGAAAGGAGATTATCCAATTCCAAAGTTTCAACCAAATCCGTGTTAAAGACCATGGAGCGGTCCCCCACCCGCACATCCTGAAGCGTATCAAAAACTGTGGAAATTTGGGTGCATCCTTCGCGCAAACTCTCCCCCGTTCGGAATACGGCGGCGTGATTTTGCATGGTGCGTTGCATATTCATGCGAATATCGGCGGTGGGAGTTTGGCCGCCGGCGTTGCGGAAACGGTCAAATCGCGCCAAGGCCTTTTCAATGCCCTGGCCGGAAATTTTGCGGTGGCGACTTTTGGGTTTGACAGTCTCTGCCGCGCGAATGGCTGCCGCGCGCCCGAACACCACCAGATCAAGCAGGGAGTTTGATCCCAAACGGTTGGCCCCGTGGACAGAGACGCATGCGGCCTCCCCAATCGCCATTAAGCCGGGCACGACATGATTCGGATCACCCGCCACAGGTGTGACCACTTCGGTCCGCCAGTTGGTCGGAATACCGCCCATATTATAATGTACGGTGGGAAGGACGGGAATTGGCTCCTTCGTCACATCCACGCCCGCAAAAATCTTGGCGGTTTCGGCAATGCCGGGCAGGCGAGAGTGAATGATGTCGGGGTCCAGATGCTCGAGATGCAAATGGATATGATCCTTATGCGGTCCCACGCCGCGGCCTTCGCGGATTTCGATAGTCATGGAGCGCGAGACCACATCGCGGCTCGCCAAATCCTTGGCGGATGGGGCGTAACGGAGCATGAAACGCTCCCCCTCCGAATTGGTTAAATATCCGCCTTCACCGCGCACGCCTTCGGTAATCAGGCACCCGGCGCCATAAATCCCCGTGGGGTGAAACTGCACAAATTCCATATCCTGCAGCGGTAATCCCGCGCGCAGCACCATCGCGTTGCCGTCCCCCGTACAAGTATGTGCAGAGGTGCAAGAGAAATAAGCCCGGCCATATCCACCGGTGGCGAGGACGGTTTGATGCGCACGAAAGACGTGGATGGTGCCGTCATTGAGGTTCCACGCGACAACGCCGACGCAGCTTCCGTCATCTTCCATGATCAAATCAAGCGCAATAAATTCGATAAAAAATTCAGTTTTGTATTTGAGTGCCTGAGTATATAGCGTGTGCAAAATCGCGTGGCCCGTGCGGTCGGCGGCGGCGCAGGTCCGTTGTGCCGTGCCCTGTCCGTAATGGGTGGTCATACCGCCAAAGGCGCGTTGGTAAATTTTCCCCTCTGCCGTGCGGGAAAACGGTACGCCGAAATGTTCCAGTTCAATAATCGCGGGAATGGCTTCCTTACACATATATTCGATTGCGTCTTGGTCACCGAGCCAATCCGACCCCTTAATCGTATCATAAAAATGGAATCGCCAATCATCTTCGCCCATATTGCCGAGCGCGGCGGAAATTCCGCCCTGCGCCGCCACAGTGTGTGAGCGGGTGGGGAAAACCTTGGAGAGGCACGCGACCTTTAACCCGCTTTGTGCCATGCCCATCGCGGCGCGCAACCCCGCACCGCCGCCGCCGACAACCACAACGTCATACTCATGGGTAATAACTTCATAGGCCATTTTTGATGATTTCCGTTTGAATTTTGAAAGACTGACATTCCTTTTTACCATGCCGATCAAAAAGATAAAGGGGGAATCGTGGGCATTCCACCGAAAAATTAGAGACGGTTAGAGAGTGTAAGTCAGTTTTTAAAACCCGTGCATGATATGTGTTGGGATATGTGTTGGACCGCCCGGATTAATGTGTTTGTGATCTTCGTGCCTTCGTGGTGAAAAATCAAGCGAATCAAAAGTGCAAAAAAGACGATAAACAGTGTCTAATACCCGCCGACAAAAAGGCCGCGCATGTCTTTGTCCTCTAAGGCTCGGCCGGTGCCGAGGGCCACACAGGAAAGCGGATCTTCAGCAACCATAATCGGGAGTCCCGTGGTTTGACGCAATAAATGATCCAGATTTTTGAGCAAAGCGCCGCCGCCCGTCAACACAATGCCGCGCTCAAAAATATCACCGGCAAGCTCAGGCGGCGTGTTTTCCAACGCCAGTTTCACCCCTTCGATAATTTGGCCCAAAGGCTCAATGAGGGCTTCGGACACCTGACGCTCACTCACCACCACCTCTTTCGGCACACCGTTGATCAGGTCGCGCCCCTTGATTTTGAGGGTGCGGCCCGGCCCCTCCAGCGGCGGCAGCGCAGAGCCGATTTCTTTTTTAATGCGTTCCGCCGTGGCTTCGCCGATCAAAAGATTATGCACGCGGCGGATATAGGCCATAATGGCTTCATCCATTTTGTCACCCGCGCAGCGCACGGATTTGGCGTAAACAATATTTTTAAGCGAGATCACCGCGACCTCTGACGTGCCGCCGCCGATGTCCACAATCATGGATCCCACAGGTTCATGGACCGGCAAACCCGCGCCGATGGCCGCGGCCATGGGTTCTTCGATCAGGTCCACTTCGGATGCGCCGGCACTTTCGGCTGAGTCGATAATGGCGCGCTGTTCCACGGGGGTTGATCCCGCGGGCACACAAATCAACATTTTGGGAGAGACAAAAGAACGGCGATTATGCACCTTGCGAATGAAATGCTTGATCATTGCCTCAGTGACATCAAAATCGGCAATCACCCCGTCACGAAGCGGGCGAATTGCCTGAATATTGCCGGGCGTACGGCCCAGCATCTGTTTGGCTTCAATCCCCACCGCGCGCACAACCTTGCGCCCGCCTTCAATGGAAATGGCGACGACAGAGGGCTCATTAAGCACGATCCCGCGGTCGCGCACATACACCAACGTATTGGCGGTGCCTAAATCAATGGCCATATCGGCTGACAGCATACTGAATATTCTGGCGAACATGCGAAAGCCTGCTTACATGACAGCAACCAAAGATTAAAAAAGAGCCATCACAAGATGCAATGAATCCCGTAAGGGCAAGGGCGATTTACCGAGTAATTTACCCAAGGTTTTACCCAGAGTTTACCAAGGATTTTAGCCTTGGCGCGCCTTGCAACGCGGGTCTTTTTTATTAATCACATAGACGCGGCCCTTACGGCGCACGACACGGCAATTACGGTCACGGGTTTTGAGAGTTTTGAGTGAGTTGACGACTTTCATCGTAAAAAATCCTTAAATAGACGGTCCACATAGTTTTATCAGAAGCCGGACATTATAGTTTCCTGCCCCCAAAGTCAATCATTTTCTTGATGTTTTGTTAAGAACCTGTTCATGATCTTTTTTAGCTTTGAGCACTCACGAATGGACACGAATATATTTTGTGAATTGTGCGGGCTAAACTTTTAAAACCGCAGAGGCGCAGAGTCCGCAGAGATAAACGGAGCAAATGTTCCTCAAAGTCAATTCGTTGAAATTGGCGACAGTGCATGATCTTCGAACGCTGCGCGTTCTCACTTGTGGCTATATCGCATGCATTCATGCTCATTCATGGCCAAAATTTAGCTGCAGGCGAGATCATGAGCAGGGTCTAAGCTTCAATTGCCGCTAAAAGTACTCATGGGTTGCATGAGCTGCAAAATAAAGTGTTTCAAATATAAAATTAAGCTTTTAATCATCTTTAGGTGACACTCTGGGGTTTTAGGGTATGAATTTCGCCATTTCTTTAATATTATCATTTTGCAAGATTTTATCATGACTGATTCTATGATCTCCCCCCTTTGGACACCTTCGAATGAACGGCGCGTGCAATCGCATTTGATGAAATTTGCCCTGTTAAATGGATTTAATGCGGATGTGGATTATGCCGCGCTTCACCATTGGTCAGTGACCCAAATCGGACCATTTTGGTCGGCTTTTTGGGATTATGCCGGCATTATCGGCGATAAGGGGCAAGTGATTATTGAGCATGAAGGGGAGATGGAGCGGGCGCAATTTTTCCCCGATGCCCACCTGAACTGGGCGGAAAACATGCTGAAGCGGCGCGATCGCTCCACGGCCATTATATTTCGGGATGAGCAAGGGCGCGAGCGTAGCTATAGTTTTGAAACATTGGCGCAGCTTGTCTCACGGTTACAACAAGCATTACAGGCCGTGGGAATTGTGGCGGGGGACCGCGTGGCGGGATATCTTCCGAATTTGCCTGAGACATTAATTACCGCAATTGCCTGTGCTTCATTGGGGGCCGTATGGTGCTCGGCTTCACCCGATTTCGGCGTGCAAGGGGTGGTGGATCGTTTCGGCCAAATTGAACCCAAAATCATGATCACGGTTGACGGATATTTTTATGGCGGCAAAATCATTGATATTCGCCCCAAAATCCAAGAAATTTTACCGCAATTGCCGAGTGTTGAACGGGTGATCATGATTCCGTTTTTAGATGGGACTGCCGTTATTGACGATATCCCCCACGCGCAATCCATTCATGATTTTATGGCACCCTATGCGGCTCAGGACCCCATATTCCAGCGTGTTCCGTTTAATTATCCGCTCTTTATCATGTTTTCATCGGGGACGACGGGCATACCGAAATGCATTGTGCACGGGCATGGCGGCACGTTGTTGCAACATATGAAGGAACACCAGTTGCAATGTGATATTAAGCCGAATGACCGGGTTTTTTACTTCACCACCTGTGGGTGGATGATGTGGAATTGGCAGATTTCCGCTCTGGCCAGCGGGGCTTGTGTTCTGCTTTACGACGGTTCGCCGTTTTATCCCGACCCCTATGTGTTGTGGGATTATACAGACCGCCACGAAGTCACATTGTTTGGCACCGGGGCGAAATATATTGATGCGCTCAAGGCCGAAGGATGCTGCGTCAAAAATCATTTTAAGCTTGAACATCTGAAAACCATCACCTCCACCGGGTCACCGTTGGTGCATGAAAGTTTTGAGTATGTCTATGACACGATTAAATCTGACGTGCATTTGGCCTCAATTTCCGGTGGAACCGACATCGTGTCATGCTTTGTGATCGGGAATGTGTTTGATCCCGTTTGGCGCGGCGAAATTCAGGGCGCAGGATTGGGCTATGCCATTGATGTGTATGATGACACAGGGGCCCCTGCGCCTGTGGGTCAGGCAGGTGAAATGGTCTGTACCCGTCCTTTTCCCTCCATGCCGATTTATTTTTGGAATGATGAGGGGCGCGCGCGGTACCATAAGGCCTATTTCGACCGGTTTGAAAATGTCTGGTGCCACGGGGACTGGATTGAACGCACGCATCACGGCGGATTTATCATTATGGGCCGATCAGATGCAACGCTTAATCCCGGCGGCGTGCGGATCGGTACGGCCGAAATTTATCGCCAGGTGGAAAACATCCCAGAGGTCGCCGAATCCCTCGCGGTTGGGCAATTATGGGAGAATGATGAGCGGGTTATTTTATTCGTACGCTTAAAAAACGGCATCACATTGGACGAAGATTTAAAAATGCGGATTAAACAGAAAATTCGTACCGGGGCCTCGCCGCGCCACGTCCCGGCCAAAATCATCGCGGTGGCCGATATTCCGCGCACAAAAAGCAATAAAATTGTGGAGTTGGCCGTCAAGGAAATTATTCACAATCGCCCCGTGCGCAATATCCATTCCCTCGCGAACCCCGAATCGCTAGAGCTCTATAAGGATTTGGCGGAGCTGAAAGAGGCGTGAGGGTCTGTTTGGATTCTTCGACCATGAATAGGGTCTATACTAGGAATACTGAAATCCCAGACGTTGTCACTTCGCTCCTGACGCAAAACTCCCTACGCTGCGCCGCTTGTTCCCAGCCAGAAATTCAATTCGCAACAAAAAGGACTCGACAGCATCGCGAAAAGTGC
>JBDHTT010000082.1:0-6104 GCA_039808785.1 Alphaproteobacteria bacterium | reverse complement strand
GCAGCTATTTGATGTCCCGCGGCATTGATGCCAGCCGTATCAACACCATTAGCTATGGTAAAGAGCGTCCTGCGGTTCCTGAAGCATCCGAATCCGCATGGTCACAAAACCGTCGCGCTGTAACGGTTGTGAACTAAGCCGTCATTAACTAGACGTTTTGATCGTGCGTTTTGAATTTAGAGGATAAGGGCCGGATTTTTATCAGTCCCTTATTCTCAAAATATAGTGTAAAGATATTCTAAGGATAAAGGTAAGATTATGGCACCTAAATGTAAACTTTTATCATCACAAATTTTTGGTGCCGCGCGTTTATTATCCCTCTCGATTTTTACTTTGTGCCTCACGACAATGGCGGCGCAGGCTGAAGATACCAACGCACGGCTTGACCGTTTGCAACGTGATATTGAAACCCTTAATCAGGCAGTTTATAAGGGGCAGAAGCCGCCAACACCCTTGGTTACGGCAGGGAGTAGCTCTTCGTCAGATTACCAGGCCAATGTGGAATCGCGACTTAGTCAAATGGAATCCCAGATGCGGGATTTGACGGGCAAAATTGAGCAGCAGGGTTATGATCTTAATCAATTAAGGCAAAGACTGGATCGTACGATCGCTGACATGGAACTGCGCATGAATTCCGCGCAAGGCAATCAAGGTAATGTCCCTCAGCAGCAAGATGTTGGCAATAATGGGGCGACTACCCCCGCGAATCAAACCGGAACGCTTCAGGCAGGGGATATGGGGGGCGACGTTCCGCCGCCTGAAATGACTAGCGAGACTCCGAGCGCAGGAAGCACCGTTGATGCTCCCCTTGATTCCCCTCCCAATGATTCGCTGGCGACTGATGGTGTGGCCCCGGAAAACTCTCCCACCCAACAAAATTTGGGAACCTTGACGCAAACCCCCGCAGGCTTGAGCGCAAATGTGGGTGCGGCGAATGGTGCAACCGGTGGAGTAGGGGCAGGTGGTGACGCGGCCGCCCAGTATGAATCTGCATATTCCCTGTATAAAAGCGGAAATTATAAAGGTTCTCGCGCGGGATTTGATCAATTTTTGAAAAGTTTTCCTAATCATCCTTTGGCACCCAATGCGCTTTACTGGAGCGGAGAAAATTATTACGCGGAAAAAACCTATGATAAGGCAATACGGGTTTTTGCCGAAAGTTATAAGAAATACCCGAAGGGCCCGAAAGCTGCTGAAAGCTTGCTCAAGCTTGGTATGTCTCTCAATAAAAGCGGAAAGGTTGCACAGGCTTGTATCACCTATGCGCAGCTAAAACAGGAGTATCCGACGGGGAATAATAATGTGTTGCGTATGGCGGATCAGGAGATTGCAACGCTTAAATGTTCACCGTAATTGAACAGGCTCTCAATCCAAAGTTTGTGCCTAAACCTTATGAGCTCGCGGGGGGTTGAGTGACGCAAATATCCCCTTTGAGTCACCAAGAATTTGCCGAGATGATAAGCTCTCACGGGCTGGATTTTTTGCGTGATCAAAGGGTAGCGATTGCCGTCTCCGGTGGAGCTGATTCTATGGCTCTTGCCGAGTTGCTGCGGGGATATCTTTTGAAGCTTCCCCATATTCTCACGGTTGACCATGGCTTGCGGGCTGAATCAGCATCTGAGGCCGACATGGTGGCAAAATATGCGCAGCGATACGGCTTGCCCTGTCACATTTTTAAATGGCTGGATCCAAAACCTGACCATGGAGTTCAGGAAGCCGCGCGCGTGATTCGCTATCAAAAAATGGCGCAATATTGTTCCGATCATGGAATTCATTATTTATGCCTTGCCCATCACGTTGATGATCAACGTGAAACTTTTTTATTCCGGTTGGCGAAGGGAAGCGGGCTTGCGGGGCTGCGGTCCATGCGGGCAGTGCAGGTCTATGATGACGGGCTTACGCTGATTCGTCCGCTCCTTGAGATCACTCATGCGCAATTGATTGAAACCTGCCGATCACATGATATTTCGTGGGCCGAAGACCCCAGCAATTTATCGCCCAAATATATGCGCGGGCGGATGCGGGCGGTGCAGGATTTGTTGGATCAGGAGGGCCTGACATCGCGGCGTATTAGTACCCTAACGCGGCGCATTGAGCGTGCAGAAAACCTTATAGATCAAGTTTGCCTTGAGAAATTTATTGAATTTTGTCGCTGGCGGGACGAAGTCTGTGAGGTGGATTTTTCAAGCTTTTCGGGGCAATTGCCTGAAATCCAAATTCGTTTGTTGCAAAAAATTATAAATGGGGTGAGGGAGAGGGCGAATTTGCCCCTAAAACATATGCGGTTGGAAGATATTGAACGGTTGCAGCAACGTATGTGCGCTTTATCACCCTCTGCATCGTCATATTCGCAATCATCGCCGGCCTTTCGCGGGGCCACCCTCGGTGGGGTAAAGCTCATGCGTAAAAAAGATCGCCTGATATTTAAACCTGAATAAATTTAGCCTTGCCACCCTTCAAGTTTCAAATCAACCCGTATCCCCGGAAAAGAAAAAGCCAAACTTGTGAGGTTTTTTTCGCATATCCGGGGTCTTAGCAAAGTCCGGCGGCTTCCTCTAGACCCCGCATCAAGTGAGGGGTTTCGAAGGTGAGGGTGATAAGAAATTTAGCCGAAAAACTTACGGCGAGGGGCCGCTGAACATCGGTTCGTTTTTCTCGCGGTTATATTTGTAAGTTTTATTCTCATCGCCTTTGGGCTGGAGAAAGGCCGGGGGCGTATATTTCATCACCATTTTACCGGCAGCAATCATTAATTCTGCGGTGACGATTTTGGCGTGTTTCATTTGTGTGGTGAGTTTGTCCACAACATTTTTATAGGCTTCCTCGGCGATTTTCATGCCCATGATGACTACATTTACAATATTGCCGACATCGGGCAGTTTACCGGCAACAGCGGAGGTGAAGGAGGAAATTTTAGAGCTAAGTTTTTCCGTGTTCTCCAACTCAGATTTTGATTTTTTGGCCGGGTGTTTACCGCCGCCACCGCCTGATTTCCCGCCCGTTGAGCTGTCCTCATCCGTGTCATCTTCATCATTATGATTTTGCGCGGCGGATACAAAATGGCTTAATTTTTCGGCATTTGTACTCATATGTTTCATGCGGCCGCTACGGACGTCAATCTCAATAAAGGTTGGGGATTGAAAGCTGACCGGGTAACGCGCCAGATCATTGGCCGGGAGGTCAAAACCCGTCAGTCCGGCCTTAATTTCAATGCGAATGAGGGACGGGTTGCGCCAATCGTAAATCACGCAATGGCTGCGGAATTCCCCCGGTTGCGGGCATGTTTTGATCACTCGTTTGCCAGGATAAAAAGCTTCATCCAGTCCTGATTGATCAATAAATTCCTGAATATTGATTTTCATGGTACCGCTCCTTATCACTTGCTTGTAATCCTCTGTAAAAAGTCATTTTGCAATTATATGCTAACTTTTTATATAAAATTTTTTCATCATTATCATTGCTTGTTTTCTATAATGCTTAATTTAAGTTAAGATTGGGTAAAAATTGTGCACAAATCCATGCCGGTTTTTGCGAAAAAAATCATATAGGCAAAGGAAGAATTTATGAGTATGATGTTGAATGTTTGGATGAATCATAAATTAGGCATTCAACTGAGTTTTTCTTGGCTTATCAAAGATTTTCAGGGTCCAAAATCTCATGGCACAAAATCAAACGCAAACTTTATCAAAGACCGCGATGCGTCCGCTCTCTCCGCATATCCAGATCTGGAAATGGTCGATGAATATGGCGCTCTCTATCCTTCATCGTACCAGCGGAATTGCCAATTCCATCGGGTTATGCGTGTTGGTGTGGATGCTGGCCGCTGCCGCTATGGGGCTTGAGTCTTATGATGTTTTTCATGGCTTTATCACCTCCAAAGTGGGGCAGGTCTTGCTTTTTGGATGGACGGGATCCTTGATTTTTCACATGTTAACCGGTATCAGGCACCTGATCATGGATAGTGGAAAAATGATCACGATTGCGGGGGCCGAACGGGCAGGGATGGTGATTTTTATTCTTAGCATCACACTCACACTTGCTCTTTGGGGATGCGTAAAGTTTTTTGATTAATTATGGGTTCGCCGTCTATTTTGCCATCTATATGGTGTTAATGGATTTGTAAGAATGAGGAAGATTCATCATGAAATTAAAATGGAATTATTCGGACTTAAATCATCCGATGGCCCGCGCCAAGGGCTTGGGGTCTGCCCATGGCGGGTTGCATCATTGGAATGCCCAACGTTTAACGGCGATCACGAATATTCCGCTTTTTTTATGGGCGTTGTGGTCGGGGATGACTTTGGCCGCCGCCAACGGCGCTGATTATGAGACAGTTCAGGCGTTTTTTGCCCAGCCTTGCAATGCAATTCTGATGATTTTGTTTTTAATTTCGGTGTTTTATCATATGAAATTGGGTCTTCAAGTGGTCATCGAAGATTATATTCACGGCAATGGTTTGAAAATTATTTGCCTGATCGCGTTAAATGCGCTCAGCATCGCACTCGCGGTCCTATCCATTTTTTCGGTTGCCAAGATGGCATTTTTTTAAAAATGCGCAATCATCGGGCCCTTTTTCAAACTTTATTCCTGCTCATTATCCTGCCCATCATGGCGTTGGGTGTGCTCTGTTTCAACGGGTCCTTTGCGTTCGCTGAACGTAGCTATGGTAACGTCGCGACTAAGGGGGAATTGCGGTGCGGTTATGCGCTTTCGCCGCCTTATCTGGTCAAGGACCCGCAAAGCGGCGAGCTGAGTGGCTATGATTACGATATATGGACTGAAATTGCCAAGGAACTGGATTTAAAAATTATCTGGAGTGCGCAGGTTGGCCTCGGCAATGTAGTGGAGGGGCTCAAATCCAATAAATTTGATGTTTTTTGTTCGCAAATCTGGCTTGATTCGGGCCGTATTCGCGCACTTACCTTGACCGATCCGATCTTGTTTACCAAGGTCAAATTATATGCACGAAAAGACGATGCGCGGTTTGATGGCGATCTTAAAAAAATCAATGATTCCACTGTGACCATGTCCGCGATTGAAAATGATGTCACAAATTTTATGGTCATGCGTGGCTTTCCTAATGCAAAAGTGGAATTGTTGCCACCCTTTTCGACCCGGAGCGATATGGCCGAGTCGCTCCTTGGGCAAAAATCAGATGTGCTCATTCTGGATCAAGCCAGTGCCGAAGCCATTGATGCACTAGATCCCGGAAAAATGCGGGAAATAGCCAACATTCCGCCGCTTTATAATTTGCCTGCCTATTACGCCGTGGCGCGGGGGCAATATCAACTGCGCGATATGATTAATATTGCCCTTCATAACATCATCAATGACGGGCGATTGGCCAATATTGTACGCAGCCATTCGGCCTCTTTTATTCTGCCGCGCAAGGATTTTTGATTTGGTGGAAAAATAGTTTCAGTGCATAAGCGGATATGCTATAAGCGGCATTATGGTTGTCGCGCGATTCTCACATAGATTAAACAATCAATACTCCCTCCATGCCGGCGTGTTTGGGCGGTGGAAATTATGGGCTGTTTTTGCCGTTATTTTGCTGATATGTGCTTGTGGAACGTGGGTTTCTGGGCAGTATAAAATTGGCCGGCTAGATATCCTCAAAAACAAATATGATTCGCCGATCCAGAATTTTGCCGGCGCATTTGGCTCGGCAGATCCGCATTCACTGGAATATGATTTGCTGGATGGCTGCAAACAATCGCAAATCGGAAGTTGGCTTCAAACCACTGACGCGTTGAAGTTTCGTGGGCCTGTCACCGGAAACCGTATTGACGTTGATCTAGATGCTGCTAAGGCCCATTTCGACCTGAATGGTAAAGAAATATCGCTTTGTGTTCAGGATGACATTGAAGATTTACAGTTTAATATTGGCTCGATGGTTAATACATGGGCTATTATTTTGCTGTTGGTTGCACTTAGTTTCGGGTTATGGGCGGGGATATGTTTTTACGCGCACCGTGTGCGGCAAAAAGAAATCAGCCGTAATCTTTATGCCGAAACTCTTGCGGCACAAAGAGAATCCGGGAATAACACCGGAGGCGGCGCAGCAGATTTCATTGAATCAACCGATCATTCTACCCCCGATG
>JBDHTT010000081.1:0-6107 GCA_039808785.1 Alphaproteobacteria bacterium | reverse complement strand
GGCAAAAAAACTCCTGCTGCCGTTATCGCAACGGTAGGGAACACGCTTTTAAAAAAGTCAAGAGTAAGGCTTTGCGATTGCTCGCAAATCCATGGATTTAAAAAATGATCAGGAAAGCCCTGACAGAACTACTGAGATTTTGCTGCTTTGATACGTGCAGACAAACGCGACAACTTCCGTGAAGCTGTCCCTTTGTGGATAATTCCTTTGGAAACACCTTTTTGCAATTCAGGCTGGCAAGCCAAGAAGGCTGCTTCGGCCGCGGCCACATCACCACCGATCAAAGCCAGTTCAACCTTTTTCACAAAGGTACGGATGCGATTGCGGTTGGCGCTGTTTACTTTTGCGCGTTTTGCATTTTGTCTGGTGCGTTTTTTCGCCGAAACGTGATTGGCCATTCGAAAAACTCTTTCAAAAATTCTATAAAGTTTGTTTGCTAATGGAATAGTTTTAAGCTGACTTATCCCCAGATGTCAAGAAACTTTACCCAAAAAATTTTAAAAAAATACTCTTGCCAAACGACTCATTTTGATCATTGCAGTTGGAGAAATATTTTCAAGCCTTTCATACCGCCATAAATTGTTTTTCCACAGCAAAAATTTGGATTTCTTTTTGACACCCCCACCACACTGCAAGTCTTTATTTCCAATACTTACAACCGATCACCCCAAATGTCTTTTTAAAAAATTATGTGGATAAAATATTCCCCATAAAACCTATCGTTGTTTGGTCACGCAAAAGAAGCTTGAGCGGCCATTCTGGACGATTCTTTGAACACAACAGGGCGGCGAATCGGGATTGTTTTTCCGTGCCTTTTCACATGCTGGACAAGATTTGCCTTCACGGTCATAAACCTGAAAATGTTCTTGAAATCCGCCAATTTCACCGGAAATCCTACGGTAATCGCGCAGCGTACTCCCGCTTTGCGCAATCGCCGCACGAAGCACTGTCCGTACACTTTCCATGAGACAGGAAACCTCATGAAACTCAAGGCTTTTTGCGGCTCTCATCGGATGAATGCCGGCCATGTAGAGGGCTTCGTTGGCATAGATATTGCCAATCCCCACCACAATTTTTTGATCCAAAAGTATCTGCTTTATTGATGTTTGCCGTGATTTGAGAACATCAAAAAATGTGTCCAAACACCACTCATCCCCCAATGGCTCTGGCCCCAAATGATTGAAATAATGGCAATTTTCGACTTCAGCCCCCGTATAGTCATCAATCAATCCAAATCGCCGCGCATCATTAAAAATGATGCGGCTATCCCCGCATTCGATCATCATATGATCATGTTTGAGCGGTTGAAATGCTTGCCCGTCCTTGGCTTCCACGCGAAACCGGCCACTCATCCCCAAATGAATGATCAGGGCGAGGGATAACGACGGCTGACCGCCGGCATCCCCCTCCTCAAGCTCCCAAATCATATATTTTGCGCGCCGTGAGAGCCAAAAAATCTTGCGCCCCACCATCCTATACTCCAGATTTTCAGGTACGATCACACGCAGTTTTTTGGTATAGATTTCGACGCGGTCAATCAACTTGCCCTCAAGATAAGGTTTTAAAGTTTGAAGTGTTGTTTCAACTTCGGGCAATTCCGGCATGATGGCTCCCTCCCCTTCCCGGCCCTATCTGGCTTTTGTCCAGTTAAAGTTTTGCGCGGCATGGGGGTTAAAGAGTACGGATACCGGCCCTTCCAGCCGTTTTGATTCTTGTGGTTCAATTTCCCACATCATCGCGCTCGGGCTAAGTTTCAGGCGAATATTGATGTTAATCAGTGAAATCGGCATATAGCCGATATATAAACGCTCAGGATCCACCGGCGTACCCAAGGCCCCGCGTTGGGTGGCCACCATCACATCATTCGCCAGCACCAGATCACCCCGCGAAAAATAGCGCAATCCGGGCGTTTCAGGGAATTGGATCACCCATTCATATTTGTTTTCATTGACCTTAAAATACATCCAATATTGGGGCGTTGAGTTGACCCACACACCCTGCAAGTCTTGAAAACCATAGGAAACCGATTGATCGGGCGCAATGCGCAGAATTTTTTCAGATGATCGTGCCAGATTTTTTTGCGCAATAGCGGCAAGCCCACCCATGAGAAAGGCGATGAGAAGTGCGAAAATCAGCAACCCCCACAATCCGGCAGGAATGCGCGTAAAAATTCTTTGAATAAAATTTTCTTCTGCTCTTTGCCTGGGTTTTTGTCCTGGTCTGGTGATGAAGGATTTTTCTCTATTTTTTTGCTCAAATGGCGAGGCGTTCCTGATGGCCATGTCCGATGCGTTTTCAGGCCCAATTTCACTGGCTTTTTCAATCTCTTGCACAGATTTTTTAAGCGCGCCGATTAAACTTTCCCCAGCGGATTCCCCCCCTCCGCTCCGCGCTCCCCTCAAGCCATTGGGGCTTGAGAGCGGTTTAAATTCATCTCCGGGCGGTTCCGACATATCCTATATTCCCCTCATGCTCCCCTTTATACACCGCTTACCGAATGCGACCGCTCCATCACTGCCGCAAAGAAACCGTCACTCTGATGACGGCGCGGGGTTAATCTAAGGTAGGATCTGTCGCAAGGAACTTCAAGCGTCTCGGGCCAAATGCTTTCAAGGTTTTTGAGGGTAAATTCAGTGTGCCGAGCCAAAAAACGTTCAATCTGATCTTCATTTTCTTCGGGCAAAAGGGAACAGGTGGCATAAACCAATCGCCCGCCTTGCTTGACCGCGCCCGCAACTTTTTCCAAAATTTCGGCCTGAATAGCGGTTAATTCCTCAATGCCGGGGCCATATGTCCGCCAACGCATATCCGGGTTGCGCCGCCATGTCCCCGTTCCCGAACAGGGAACATCCACCAACACACAATCAAAACTTTCCTTTTGTCGTCGCAACCATTTGCGGTTTTTTTCATCGCTGAGTGGCCGCAGCTCTACAATATCACTGATCCGCGCGCGGCGGCACCGATCCTTGGCTTTGGCGAGCCGCGCGGGCTCCAGATCCATTGCCACAATGCGCCCCTTGGGCCGCATATCATCCCCCAGCATTGCGGATGCAAGCGCCAAGGTCTTCCCCCCCGCCCCCGCGCAGTAATCCAAAACTTGCTGTCCCGCACGCACGCCGCAACATAGGGCAATCAACTGCGACCCCTCATCCTGAATCTCAATCAATCCTTTTTTAAAGGCGCGGGTGAGTGATAAAAACGCTTTCCCTTCAACCTTGAGCCCCCACGGGCTGTAGCGATTTCGGACGGTTGCGACATTATCCTCCGCCAAGAGGCTTGCGGCCTTATCCACATCGCCTATCGCCAAATTTACGCGCAAATTCAGTTGGGCCGGAGGAATCATGGCCGATAACTCATCCGCAAAATCATGCCCGAAATAAGCAAGAAGCGAGGGCGCATAGATGGGCGGACATTCACACAATACCTCAACCGGTGCCGCCGAAAAATCTCTGGGGAGACGTTCCAAAATCTCGCGTTCCTCTTGCGCCACAGGGGCCGGGGCATGGCGGCTGCCGTCACATAAAAGGACCGTTTTATCCAACCCTTCATTCATCACAAGCGAGGTCAAAAGCCGTAATCTGGGGGACGGGCTCCCCACGCCCAACTCACCCAAAACCCAATGAATCCGCGCATGGTGGCGCATGATGTCATAGGTTTTTTCGACGATTGCGCTGCGGTCCTTGGAGCCGATATAGCGGCGATTGCGCATATAATCGCCAATGGTTAAATCCATCGGAATGGGTGATTTTTCTATACGCTCTAAAATCTCTAAAACCGATTGAATCCGCGCTGCCGGGGTCATATTTTATCCCTGAATTTCATCTCTGGAAAACTTTAAATTTTGGTTGCGCGGTTGGGACGATTGAGCGGATCAAACCCGTAATGAGAGAGCCACCGCACATCCGATTCAAAAAATGTCCGCAAATCAGGAATACCGTACTTGAGCATCGCCAGACGCTCAATCCCCATACCAAACGCAAAACCTTGATATTCCTCAGGGTTAAGCCCGCAATTGCGTAAGACATTGGGGTGAACCATGCCGCATCCCAAAATCTCTAGCCAACTATCCCCCGCCCCGATTTTCAGCTCTCCGCCTTTGCGTGAACAGCCTATATCCATTTCCGCGCTTGGCTCGGTAAAGGGGAAAAAGCTCGGACGGAAACGCACCGGCAGGTCATCAACTTCAAAATACTCCCGCACAAACTGGCTCAAACAGCCTTTCAAATGCGCCATGCTCGTGGTTTTATCAATCACTAACCCCTCAATTTGGTGGAAGACAGGCGTGTGAGTCATATCCCAATCTGCGCGGTATACCCGCCCCATGCAAATAATTTTAATCGGCGGTTTATGCGTGGTCATATAGCGAATCTGCACCGTTGAGGTATGAGTGCGCAGCAACTTTTTCTGCGCTTCACCGGATTTGCGTTCATCATCGGGCAAATAAAACGTATCATGCATTTCGCGCGCAGGATGGCCGATGGGGAAATTGAGTGCGGTAAAATTGTGGAAATCATCCTCAATATCCGGGCCTTCGGCGACCGTGAACCCCATACCATCAAAGATTGTCAAAAGTTCATCCATGGTTTGCGAGATCGGGTGAATACTGCCCCGCGCTTCAGGACGCGGGGATAAAGTGATATCCAACTCCTCATTGGCTAAGCGGTTTTGCAGGTCCTGAGCCCTGAGTTGTTGGCTTTGCCGATCAATCAATGCAGAAATTTCATCCTTCAAAAGATTGAGTTCGGCCCCCGCACTGCGCCGCTCTTCATGGCTCAGATTCCCAAGGTTTTTCATTAAATCCGTGATGCGCCCTTTTTTCCCCAGGGCCGCGACGCGCGCAGCCTCCAACGATGTCATATCCTGCGCTGATGACACCATATCCACCAATTCTAACTTTAACGCCGCCATATCCATCATGGTCTGTTCCTTTTATCTTTTTAACTGTATTTCTGTAATTTTGAATTTGGTTTTAATTACGGCAATAAATCCCCCCCTGCCTTACCTTTTTTCTTGCCCCCTTGTCTTGCCCGATTTTTGTAATATTTTCAAGTCTTTCGGGTGGTTTATACAGACTATTTTTAATGGCTGCGCCTCATCCTCTTAACTTTTCTTCAAACAATCCCATGATAGTATGGATTTAGCATAAATATATACGGATTCGCATAGGGTTTGGGCAGGTCAGCCTTAACAATGTTAAAATTTGATAATTAGTTTGGAATATGATAACATCCATTCCAATATCAAGGGAAAAAAGCAATTAAGAATATAACCAAGGGACGGACATACAAAATGACATTCGCAATTTTATCTGCCCTATTTGTTTCGTTCATAGCGGCTTATTTCTATACTCCGAAACCCCAACCTGTCAGGGCCAAAGCGCGGCGGCGTTAATTTTCTAACTTTCGCGGACCCTGCATCAAGTACGGGGTTGCGAAATTTGATGGGGTGGCAAGGCAAAAAACTTTCCAAAATTCTATCTTCTGTCTTGCGTCGTCCGGTTGCAAACGTTACTATTCTTCCTATGAGCTAGGGCATGGGCTATTTTTCAGCTATCCCTGACGTTTGCAGGAGTTTTTAAGTGAGCACCACCCCACCCCCGCCTAAATTTAAACTTTATAATTCCCTCACGCGACAAAAACAGGAGTTTGAGCCGCTTGACCCAAGCCATGTGCGGCTTTATGCCTGCGGCCCCACAGTTTACAGCTATGCCCATATCGGTAATGCCCGTATGGCCGTTACTTTTGATCAATTGGCAAGGGTTTTGCGCTTTCTTTATCCACGCGTGACCTATGTATCCAATATTACCGATGTTGATGATAAAATTATCCAAGCAGCCATAGATACGGGGCGAGAGATTGGGGAGATTACCCGCTTTTTTGAAGAGGCCTATAATCAAGACATGGCGATTTTGGGGGTGACGCCCCCCGATATCCAACCCCGTGCGACCGAACATATCGTTGAGATGATCGCCTTGATTCAAAGCTTAATCGCCAAAAATCATGCCTATGAAGTCAACGGCCATGTGTTATTTCACGTCCCGTCCTTTGCCGGTTATGGCGGACTTTCGGGCCGTTCACGCGATGACCAGATTGCCGGGGCGCGGGTTG
>JBDHTT010000080.1:0-6118 GCA_039808785.1 Alphaproteobacteria bacterium | reverse complement strand
TGCGCGCGAATTATGAGATTTCGCTCTCCATGGCTCTCACCGACTCGCTCACCGGCCTTTATAACCGCCGATATTTTGAAGTCCATATGGAACGTATGCTCCAAAATGCAAAGCAACAATCTAAACCATTGGCGTTTTTGTACATGGATATTGACCATTTCAAGCGCGTCAATGACACATATGGGCATAATGTCGGCGATGATATCCTCAAGGGCTTTGCCGCGCGTATGAAGGACGGATTGCGCTCCTTTGACCTTATCGCGCGATTGGGTGGGGAGGAATTTGTGGCTATTTTGCCTGATACGCCCGCAGAAACGGCTTATATGATTGCCGAACGTCTGCGCAAAATGATTGAAACGAAGCCCTTCTTGGTGAATAATGATACTCAAGAGCTTAATGTCACATGCTCGTTCGGTGGTGTGACGTTGAGTGGTGATCATGCACAATCCATCACTGTTCTCGAGCTCATCCAAAAGGCTGACGAACAACTCTATAAAGCTAAGCATGATGGGCGTAATTGCGTTTATTTCGCTGATAAGGGCCGACTTTAATAAGGGGAAGTCCTGTACAATTTTTTAATCAAGAAGACCGGATGGAACAAAAAATAGGCATTGTCGGCGCGGGTTGTATCGGGTCATCGCTGGCGCGTGATATTCGCGCGAAGGGACTGGGGCATGTCACACTCTATGATCACAACCCGCATTATATGCGCCTGTGCAAGGATCTTAATCTTGCGGACTCATACGCGCAAACTTTGGCGGAGGTGGCAGAAACCAGCGAGCTGATCTTTGTCTGTGTTCCCGTGCGCATTATGGCGGATGTGATTGCCGAAATCGCAAGTCTTGCGCGCGAACATACGTTGATCACCGATGTCGGGTCGCTCAAATCCTGCATCATTGACTCTGTATCCCCGCGATTAAAGGACAAAATTTATTATCTGCCCGGCCATCCCATTACCGCCGGAACCATCGCGGTGGGGCCGGAGGGCGGGCGGGAAGGAATTTTCATCAATGCGCCCTATCTCCTCACAGATTTTCAGGAAATTCCGCACGAGATTGAGCAAAAATTGATCACGATTTTGACGGCGATAGGGGCAAAAATCACCCATATGGATGCGGCGCAGCATGATAAAATTTTGGGATTTACCTCTCACCTGTCGCACTTCATTGCCTTTTCCATTATGAATGCGGCGCAGCAACTCTCCGATGATATTGGTGTCAATGTCTTTGATTATGCAGGCGGCAGCTTTCGCGATGTTACCCGCGTTGCCGGCGCCGATATCAACATGTGGCGCGATATTTTTATGATGAATAAAGTTCATTTAAAGGATTTATATGCTATACTTTTAAATCAAACTGATTTGCTGAAAAAATTTTTAGAGGACGACGACACAAAATCCCTAGAAGAATTTTTAAGCAAAGCCCATCATTTAAGGTCACTTTTGAAGTAATGATTTGAAGTAATGAAAAGCGAGTGAGAACGTGAGCGATCAAAAAAAGAAAATCAGCTATCTGGGCATTCCCGGATCCTATTCGCACCAGGCCTGCGCAGAAATGTTTCCGGGCGGATATTATCGCGGCCTGAAAAAGTTTGATCAGGTGATTTATGCAGCCGATAGCGGCGAAACTGATTATGCCGTTCTGCCGGTAGAAAATTCCTCTGCTGGTCGCGTGACCGAAGTTTATAACCTCCTCCCCTCCGTACGGCTTAAAATTATCGGCGAATATTTATTGCCCATTCACCATAGCTTGATGGTGTCCTATAAGTCCTATCGGCAATGGGTGCCGCCCTCCGTTAAAGATGACAAAATTCAGGAATGGAAAAACTCGCCATTGTCAGAGGATGAACGCGCCTTGGCCTTTCGCTCCATCAAGGAAATTCACAGCCATTCCCAAGCACTCATGCAATGCTCACAATATTTAGAAAAGCATTTGCCAAGTGCTAAAACTATCGTGGATTTCGACACGGCCACGGCGGCGCAGGCATTGTCTTGGCTTGAGACGAAAGAACGCGCGGTCATTGCCTCAAAACACGCCGCTCAGATTTATAACCTCATGGTGATGGATGAAAATATTGAAGATGATCCATATAATATGACTCGCTTTCTGGTGTTTGGAAAAGAGGAAATTCACCAACAATCAGCGAGCGAACCTTTTATCACTTCAATCCTGTTCCAAACCTCCCACACACCGGGATCGCTCATCAAAGTTCTGCAGACTTTCGCCGATCACGGCATTAACCTAACCAAGTTGGAAACCTATATGGTGAGCCAAAAACTCCCCAACCCGACTTTTTATGTTGATATTGGCACGTCGATTGACAATCCCGCGCTTAAAACTGCGCTCAAGGAATTTTCAAAATATACGGCCGAATATCATATCTTGGGTTCCTATCCCGCCAGCCCAAAACGCGGCGATAAAAATAGTTTCCTGCCGGTGATATGATGACTGTCATAAAGGGGGAGGCCTGGGTTTATTGGGACTCCCGATAGGGACGGACGTAGCACTTATTTCAAATCTCCGTGCAGGGGGAAATTCAAAACCGCTTTTAATCCCGGATGATTGGGTTCCAGCCTAAGATTCCCGTGATGAAAGGTTGCCACAGCATTGACAAGGCTTAACCCCAAGCCGTGACCGGGGGAATGGCGGCTAGCATCACCCCTAAAAAATCGATTTTTGACTTTATCAACAATCTTCTCATCGATCCCCGGTCCATTATCGGCAAAAACGATTTGTATGGCCGCCGGTTTATCCTCTCGCAATTGCAGATTTCCTTGCTCATTGAGAGAGATCGAAATATCCCCCCCGATATGTGTGTATTTATAGGCGTTATCCATAAGATTAAAAAATGCCTGGCCCATAAGTTGCCGATCACCCCGAAAGTTGATTGGCCGGGCAGGAATGTCCAAATGACACTCAATCTGTTTATCCGCAATCATCGGCAGGTAAAAATCAACGACATCATGCAACAGCAATCCTATATCAAAATCTTCGAACAATCCTGTCGTACTGAGTGATTCCGCCTTTGAAATATTGATCAAGTGATCAAACATTTCAACCAACAGGTCAATGCGCTCGATCTGCGCCAAGATCCGCTCTTTAAGACTCGCAGTCAGGCTGATATCCTCTGAAATAGCCATTAATTCGAGCCGCAAAAACGAAAGCGGTGTGCGCATATCATGGGCAATTGCATTACTTGACTCCGCAATCGTATCAATCAAAGTCTTATTCCACGCGAGCATCTGATTGATATTTTGCGCGAGCTTATCAAACTCATCCCCCGAATGATCAATAGCAATTTTATATCCCAAATCTCCGCCCCGAATATGCTCACAGGCGATATTAAAGCGGCGTAAGTGGCGATTAAGAAAGGCCACGATCACCCAGCTCATCATCAGCGAAATTGCAAAAGATAGGACTATATTTTCAATCAAGCTGCGATAAAGCGTTTGCCGCAAGAGCATGATGCGTTCAAGATCATACCCCACCAGCAACCGATCCCCGCTATGATATCGCACAATTTTTACCAGTAATGTGCGCGGGGTTTTATGAGGGTTGATGATCACCGACAATTCAAAATACTCACTTTGTAAAGGCAGATTTTCAGCAGTTATCGGCCAAGATTCAATGTTTCCAGTCAACTGATCGCGATGTTGGTATAATAAATATAAATTACGATCGTTGCTATCCTCTAAAATGTTAGCAACCAATCCGGCAGCGTTGGCCGCGTGGTAACGCCGTTGCTGTTGCTGCTCCTCCTCTTCGCTGATCTCAAGCGCATGCGCATCAATCAGTAATTTGATACCGCGATAGGATGCCGCCACCGTTTGTTCATACATTAAAACGCGCACCGTTAACAATGTCGCCAGCAAGACCGCAAAAATAAAGACACCGTTGCGAAAGGAAAAGCTTTTAAAAAATGCGCTAATTTTTGGCACTGATTTTATACCCTGCGCCTTTAACGGTTTTGATCAAGGCTTTGGCAAATGGTTTATCAATTTTTATCCGTAGCTTGCTGATTTGCGCATCAATCAAATTCGTGCCGGGATTAAAATGAAAATCCCAAACTCCTTCAAGCATCATGGTCCGTGTGACCACTTGATCTGGGCGGCGCATCATAAATTCCAGCAATTGAAATTCCTTACTTTGCAAATCAATCAACACCCCATCGCGCCGCACTTCTCGGGTTAGTAAATTCATTTCTAAATCCCCGATAATCAGTGATGTCTGAGCTAATTGCTCCGGCACGCCACGTCTGGCCAATGCCTCAATCCGCGCCAATAATTCGCTAAATTCAAACGGCTTGGTCAAATAGTCATCCGCACCGGCCTTGAGCCCCTTAATGCGTTCCTCAACCTTAGCCAGCGAGCTTAAAATCAGGATCGGCGTGGCATTGCCGTTACTGCGCAGGGTTTGAATAATGGATAGCCCATCGATTTTGGGGATCATCCGATCAATGATCATCACCTCATATTTTTCTTCGGTTGCGAGAAATAGGCCGTCCAATCCATCTTTTGCCTGGTCCACCACATGCCCTTGCTGCACCAATCCATCACAGATGAATTGTGCGTGATTTCGGTCATCTTCAATCAATAATATCTTCATAATCTCTAAAAATACACCGTGTATGAGGGGAGAATCATACACGGCGCACCACAAAAAGGCGAAGATTTTTCGCTTGTTTTTGAATTATTAGTTTTTAGTTTGTTGCTTCAGGAGCCGTAGCAGCAGGAGCAACTTCACCGGCTTCAGCAGCTTTTTCTTTGGCTGTTACGCAAGCTTTATAAGCAGTTTTGTCAGTTTTATTTTCAGCTTTGCATTCTGTGTAAATTTTTTTCATTTCAGCTTTGCTCAATTTTACAGCATGAGCAGCTTTTGCAGGGGCAGCCATAGGGGCAGTTGTATCAGCAGCATATGCACCAGCTGCAGAAACAGACAAGATTGCAGCCAAAGCCAAAGAAGCAAAAATATTTTTAGTCATAATCATTCTCCTAAAATATAAAATTTGGTGATCGGAATTGATCAATAAGGGGACTATAAACCCGCTTATCTCGTATCGCTCTCACGCATGGATTAAATTTTTGCAATGTTGGGGCAGCCTTGCAAACATATCCCCCTTACAGCCTGGGGCATGCACTATAGTCCTGCAATATTCTGCCCGTCAATGGCAATGAGGCCGCCCTGAATATCATACAGCCGCAAGAGCAGTTGAATCAAAGTTGATTTGCCCGCACCGCTTGGTCCCACCAGACCCACTTTTTCGCCGGCATGAATGGTGAGGTCCAAGTCGTCAAAAACCGGACGCGACGGATAACCGAAACGCAAATTTTTGATCTCAATTTCCCCTCTATCCACCACCAGAGGCACAGCATGCGGGGCATCCTGAATGTCAAAATTTTGTACAATCGTGTCAATTGAGTTTTTCATTTCGGCGGTGAGGCGAAAAATCTTAATGATCAAAGATTGCAACCACCAGCTTTGCTGCGTGAGGATCAACACATAGGTCATCATGGACACAAATTGCTCAACGCCGATATGTCCGTCCCGATAGCCGAACAACAGCATGGTTAAAAGCACAATAATAAGCACATCGTTGAGGATGAACTGGCCGCTATCCATTTGAAAAGCAGCATTATCATTTTTCTGGCCGGCTTCAGCGGCCTGGATCAAATATCCACGCATTCTGCGGTCTTCCGTGTCTTGGCGTGAAAATACCTTCACCAAAAAAATATTTGAAACGCTGTCAATATATCGCCCACGCACCATATTCATTTCCTCGGCGGCGAGATAGCTTGTGCCGGACACTTTCCGCCCCAAAAATATGATGATCGCGATACAGCACAAAGTATAAACAAACACCAAAGCGGCAAATTGCCAACCCGATATCAAAAACACCGTAAAGGCCGTTAAAAAACTTACCACCGCAAAATTAAGTTGATGGGTGAAAATAAAAATTAAACTGCGGAAATGATCGGGCATCTCCATAATCTTACCGGCGAGGCTGCCGACATAATCATCCTGAAAATAACGATAGGAATGGCGGTACACATATTGCCCCAATTGTCGCCTGATCGGCATCACAAACGGCGCCATAAATTTTTTCATCAAAAAATTGCCGA
>JBDHTT010000079.1:0-6305 GCA_039808785.1 Alphaproteobacteria bacterium | reverse complement strand
GGTATAGTCCAGACCACAAACTCGGGCAACAAACGCCACGAGCGCGGTGAAAACCGTAGATGGTAAGAAAATCCGTAGGACCGCAAGGTCTGTGGGGGTTCAAGTCCCCCCGCCCGCACCACTTATCTGCTTAAAACCTGTTCATGATCTCTACTGCGGCGTTGGCTTTTTAGCGATTTTCTGCGCTTCCGCTTCTCACGTACATCTATGTACGATCCGATGCGGTTCTCGAAAAACCGCAAAAATCCTGTGCCGCAGCGAGATTATGAACAGGTTCTTATTATCTGCTCACTCGGCCGGAATGCTTTACACCGCCGGTTGATTTGAAAGCCGCTCAATCTGCGCACCGCAGAATTCGAGCTTTTCCACCAAATTCTCATAGCCGCGATCAAGGTGATAAATTCGGTCCACGATTGTCTCGCCGTCTGCCACTAGCCCTGCCAAAATAAGGGAAACCGAAGCGCGGAGGTCCGTGGCCATCACTTCTGCCCCATGCAGTTTTTTTACGCCGCGAATAATGGCGGAATTGCCGTGAACCGTGATGTCCGCGCCCATTCGTTGCAATTCCGGCACATGCATAAAACGATTTTCAAAAATCGTTTCCGTGACCATCCCCGCCCCTTCACACAAAGTCAGCATCGTCATAAACTGCGCCTGAAGATCCGTAGCAAATCCGGGATAGGGTTCGGTCATAATATCCGTCCCGATCAGGGGCTTACCATTGCGATGCGCGATCACGTCCGCCCCTTCGGTTTCAATGGTCACACCCGCGCGTTGCAACGGCCCCACGAGGGATGTTAAAAAATCAAGCCGTGTTTTTTGCAATCTAATCGTGCCGCCGGTGAGGGCCACGCCAATCATAAATGTTCCGGTTTCAATACGGTCGGGCAGGACATCATGCACAATCCCATGCAGCGATTTCACCCCGGTAATGCGGATTTCCGAAGTCCCCAGGCCGCTGATTTTGGCACCCATTTTGATCAGTGCCTCTCCCTGGTCAATAATTTCCGGCTCCCGCGCGGCATTCATCAGGATGGTTTCGCCCTGTGCCAAAGTCGCCGCCATCATCAAATTTTCAGTGGCCCCGACCGATACTTTGGGAAAGGCAATCCGCGCGCCGCGCAACCCGCCCTGTGGGGCCGTAGCTTTAACGTACCCCTCCTCAAGGATAATCTCCGCCCCCATCGCGCGAAACCCGTCCAGATGGAGATCAATCGGGCGCGTGCCGATGGAACACCCACCGGGGAGCGACACTGTGGCCTCCCCAAATCTGGCCAATAACGGCCCCATAATCAACACACTGGCGCGCATACGCCGCACTAGGTCATAGGGAGCCTCAGTTGAGTGAATATTGGCGGCCTGAATAAACATCGTGCCGTCACTGCGCAGGGTAATATCCGCGCCCATTTCTTTCATGAGGGCCGCAAGGGTTTGGATATCCTTAAGCCGCACGGGCATATTGGTGAATTGCATCGCATCCCCCGTCAGCATAGCGGCGCACATATGTTTAAGGGCCGCATTCTTCGCCCCGCTGATGGGAATCGTGCCGCTCAAGCGTGTCCCGCCCTTCACGCGAATCTTATCAAGGCTAGATGCCATCATCGCTTTATGCGGGTCAATCGTAATAAAATCCGCCGGCTCAACAGCCGCGTTCATACCAGATGCAGGGAGCATATTTTTACCTCAAAAGACTCAAAACACTCAAAAGAATTTATATGCGAGAGACTATCACACAGCCCCCCATAAAAGACATAAAAAAATTCCCTATCCCGAAGGTTATTAACAAATTTAAGCAAACTTAATCAGATTTTAAGATTTACTTTTCTACCCGGCCAGATCCCTATGGAAATGCTTTGCATTCGAGATATTTTTATCCATTAGTTAATTTTCATATACTACCATAAATAGAATGTACACTATCCTTTGATATAGGGTACTGAATGAAAAAGTATGTACTCAAAAGCATAAGACACAGAGTGGATTCAGGTGGACAATATGACAATTGCCATTATTACGCGCGTTGACAGATACGAAGATTTTTACAGCCCCGAAACTCTCTTTGACCATCATGATGCCTTATTTGAACGGAAATTAGCCGTTTCCGCTGCCAATCTGCCATTTTCCGGGCGTGATCAGATTTTGTGGGATGATAATAAAAGTCTGCTGGAGCTGGCCAAAATCCTGCATGGTTTAAGCGAAAATTCAAAAGTCACACTCGAAGGTCATGCGGATATTGATTCAAAAGACATACTGCCGGCTTTGAAGGGCGTCAAATCCGCCTGCCGCGCGATTGATGATATCGCGGCCGGGAAAAAACAACACGCCGTGTGCGCCAGTAAAGCCCTGATGAATAGCGACCATCACCAAGAGCAAGATCTGGCGTTTTCAGTTTTCAGCAATGCCGCAATCGCCGCGCATTACGCCCTCACCAAGCCATCGTTGAAACGCATCGCCCTCATTGATTTTGAGGTCAATCATGGCTCCGCGCCGAAAAAATTGATCGAAAACAACCCCAATATTATGCTCATCACCACCAAAATCGGGAGCTTTAAATCACCGGTGACAGACGAGGAAAGTTCAGAGCAAGAAGATCAACCCATGAGGACTGAGCCAAGCCAAGGAGATCAACCACCCCATGTGCTGGAGGTCGCGCTGCCCGCCATTATCCACCCGCATGATCTGGCCGAACTCATTCACAGCAAAATCATTAAGCCGATTGCAAATTTTGGAGCCGATTTGTTGATTCTAACGCTTCAACCCCATCATTTTGAGGAAAATTGGCCAAACGAGCTCACCCCTGAATCGATGAATAAAATCTGTTGGGATGCCGCACAAAAATTCACCAAAGGTCAGTTTATCTGTATCCTCGAAGGCATTGAAAATGAAGACATTATCGCCGGTTTCTGCCCGGAGGGACTGGGATTAAAGAATTAACTTATTGATAAATTTAGGAAAACATCAAAGCGTTTTTCGCTTATGCCCCCTATTGTGCCCCCACTTGCAAAAGTGAGGGGCTGTTTTGTTCATATTTATTCACGGTTGCAATCTACAATTCTTCTCTATAAAAACAAAGTATGTCTGTCCTTCTTTGGGGTGGGCTGGGGCGTAGTAACCTCGCAAATAGCGGAGACGTTTCCGTCAATACGTCGCTTCTCGGTCAATGACTGGGAGGCGGCGGCGTATGTCCAGAGCTTCGGCTCACAGGCCGTTGCAATCGTCTATTTGCAGCTTACTAACTTCCAGTCACCAGAGCCGGACAACCTTGGTGACTTTTTCATTGCAGGGAGGTTTATATGATGAAAAAAGATGAAGACGTAGCAGAAAAGACAAGTTTCAGCATTGAAAAAGCAGTTAAATTGTCGCCGTTTATTTTGCTTCTCCCTCAGATTGCGGGGGGTGCTCTGGGTGGCGTATGTGGGGCATTGGGATGGTCTTTCAATGAATTCATTTTCAAAAAGGATATTGCTACGCCACTGAAATATGGCGCGGCACTTTTTAGCCTGATTGCAGCTGGAGGGCTGTATATACTGTTTGCTGCGGTTTTAGTTGCAATTTTTCCCGATTTGGCACCTAAGAATTAAAAGGAACCGGTAATGAAAAGGGATTTTATATTCGTAACGCTGTTTTTATGCGCCCTTCTGTTATCCGGCTGCAAGTGGCCATTGGAAGAGTCCTCTCGTTACACAATGACAACGACTGCCCAAGGCGATGTTTACCGGCTTGATAATCAAACGGGCGAAGTGCATCACGTTTCGCCGGAAGGCATGTTTCTGCTTCACGACAATACACCAGTTCTCAAAGTCGGGGCGTATTACGAAATGGAGGACGTGAGTGCCAAGGGTGAACCTAAATTCCTTGAATATCTTGGCAGAGGGCAGTTTGAAAAAAGCCAATTTGCAATTGTAAATTCTGATAAAGATAGAAGAAAAGACACACCATGAAATTCAATGTTTTTGAGGGCGCGAGAAGAATTGTTCTGCTGTTGCAGGGAATTTTTGTGTTGGCCGCTTTGGGAATAGGATTTTTCGATGATCCTTACGTTAGATTGGTTTATGAAACACGTTACCCAAATGAGCCATTCTCTCTGGCAAAGAATCAAGAATGCGATTACTCGAATGACGACAGCGAAAGCATTGAAAGACAATCTGCCAGCGGGGATGAAATCAACATTACGCTTTGCTATAGAGGATCCCTATTTTCTGGTGGCAATATTTTAATTCCCTTTAAGCTGGAAGATGACGAGAAAGTATGGGGCAACGAAAAACATTCTACTGAGGTTTCAGAATACACAAAAATGAGAACGGCCTCTTTTGTTTTGCCTCCTGATGCTCATGACGAATACCGGAAGGTATGGTGGAAAAAGAAATTTGAGAACGCATGGGGAGGCGTCAAAATCGCAGTTGTAGGGTATTTGTCCATTCTAATTTTCTCCTTTTCTGTTGGTTGGGTTGTACGTGGCTTTTTAGGGATTCCACGAGGTCAAGATTACCGCATTAAAGAAGAAAGCGGGGCTGTGGAAGAATAAAAAAATCCTCATTGAAATTTCCTCAGGTACTCCGCCAAAACGCCTTTGTAACGCATCGTAATTTTAGGGGCGGCTATTATGCCTAAACCTTCGGTAATGCCCATGAGCCATTCAACGCCGTAGTGACGGAGAGAGCCAAAGGTTTTGTCCATGACGTTGGGGGCTATACGCGTCTTTTTTCCCAAATAGTAGTATTTCTGACGCCACAACTTGCTCCCATTCGGCATAATTTCCAGAAATAGCCCTCCACCGTCAAAGCGTTTGTAGGACTTCTCTTCAGGTTTTGCATTCTTGCATGCTTTGTCAGTCAACTTCATCTTGCCCCTACTTTTTACGGCCACAGGCGGACGATAACGATTAACACAAACCACAAATAAAATAAAAACCATTGAAAATCAATGGTTATGCGGTTATCTGCGAACTGTGATGAATGGGGATGAAGAGTAAGATGGTGCGCCCGGAGGGACTTGAACCCCCGACCAAGCCGTTATGAGCGGCTCGCTCTAACCAACTGAGCTACAGGCGCAATACAAAATCACGTATACAACACGCGGCACTTAAAAACATTTTGCGGATAAATGCAATATAAAATCATACCAAATCCGCATATCCTGATTTTTCCAGCTCTAACGCCAGCTCCGCCCCGCCCGATTTAATGATTTGGCCATGCGCCAAAACATGAACCACATCGGGCTTGATATAGTCCAAAAGCCGTTGATAATGCGTAATCACCAAAAACCCGCGATCCGGCGCGCGGAGCCTGTTAACACCGTCCGCCACAATCCTGAGCGCATCAATATCAAGCCCCGAATCCGTTTCATCCAAAATACAAAATTTTGGGCCGAGCATCGCCATTTGCAACACTTCATTGCGTTTTTTCTCGCCGCCCGAAAACCCGACATTGACGGGACGTTTGATCATATCATCGGCAATTTGCAATTCTTTTTGATGTTTTTTGAGCAGCTTGAGAAACTCCAACGCATCGATCTCAGCCTCTCCCCGCGCTCTACGCAGGCAGTTGAGCGCGGTTTTGAGGAAGTTGGTCATCTGCACCCCGGGAATTTCAACCGGATATTGAAACGCCAAAAAAAGCCCCGCCGCCGCGCGTTCATCTGCGCCCATTGATAAAATATCGCGCCCGTCAAGTGTAGCCGTGCCGCCCGTGACCTGATATCCATCGCGCCCTGCCAACACATAGGAAAGCGTGGATTTTCCCGCCCCGTTCGGCCCCATAATCGCATGGACCTGCCCCGCGGGAACCTCTAAATTCAGTCCGTTCAAAATTTGCTTGCCGTCGATTTCGGCCGTCAAATTCTCAATTTTCAACATTCACATGCCTTTTCATTCAGCTTTACTATTTACTTACGCCGGCTCACACTGAACTCCGCCAAATCCAGCAAACTTGATTTCAAATGCGATGGCGGACAGAGGTCCGATAAGTGGTCCAACGCCGCGCGTGCCTGGTGCACATGGTCCTGCGCCAATTGCCGCGTGTCATTGAGTGCATTGCTCTTGATCATCAGATCATGCGCACATGCGAAATCATCCGCCCCCAACTCTCGCCGTTCAATCGTTTTGCGCCAGAAATCCATGGCCTTAACATCATTGGTTTCCTGCGCGAATTGATAGGCATAAATCACAGGTGCCGTAATTTTGCCTTCCTTAAAATCATCGCCGATTGATTTCCCCAAATCCAGAGTTGTCGAATCATAATCCAACACATCATCCGCAATCTGAAACGCCATGCCCACATGATGCCCGTAGTGATAAAGCGCCGCAC
>JBDHTT010000078.1:0-6306 GCA_039808785.1 Alphaproteobacteria bacterium | reverse complement strand
GCACAGCATCCTCCATCCCGAATTTGGGAACATCAGGTCCGCCGAGAGCGCGTAATAGATCAAGCCCAAAACCTTGCATATCCTGCTTTACGCTTTTAACAATCGGCTTGATCGGAAGATCAGTATAATTGCCCTCTTTGCGCGCATTTTGTTGAATGGCAATGCGCCCCACGGCATGGGCCACGAGGCCGGTCAAATGCGGTTTGACCAAGGCCTGGAGCAGGACGAAGTCCTCCATCGCCCGCAATGCAATCATTTTTTGGGCTTTTGTCTGGTTGCCTTTGGCTTTTTCCAGAGCCTCCAGCACACATTGCTGTAGATAAGACTGGGTCATTTTCGGGCCTCACCATTCTATTCCTGCGTTCAGACGCCACGCAGGCTTACGCAACACTCGTTGCGGGCCACCCGTTGGTGTCCTTAACCACGCGGCAAGACGTGATCTCCACATTTGAGCCGCACTGTTATTTTACCACGCGGGGCGCAAATGACCAAGATCAAAATTATCCAACAATTTCTGAACCGGCGAAGAAATACGCAATTTCAATCGCGGCGTTTTCAAGACTGTCGGATCCGTGAACGGAATTGGCCTCAATGCTTTCCGCGAAATCCTTACGGATGGTGCCTTCGGCTGCATTTGCAGGGTTGGTGGCCCCCATGATTTCACGGTTTTTGGCTACGGCGTTTTCGCCCTCTAACACCTGCACGACAACCGGACCAGAGGTCATAAATGCCACCAAATCATTGTAAAACGGGCGCGCGGCGTGGACTTCATAGAATTTTTCCGCCTGTGCCTTGGTCATATGAATGCGGTGTTGAGCCACAATCCGTAGCCCGTTTTTTTCAAAACGGTCATTAATCGCGCCGGTTAAGTTGCGGCGTGTGGCATCGGGTTTAATAATCGAAAAAGTACGTTCTGTGGCCATTTTTCCCTCAAATTTGTGCGGTTATAAACGTTGCTGATTTAAATATGGCATGCTTATAGCTTTGACCGCCCAAAAACGCAAGTCCCATATCGCCGCGGGCAGTTAGGATCATGAACAGATTCTTAAAAAATATCGCGGAATTTTTGGTGTAGCATATCATCGACATCTTTCATCCCGACCTTAACGCCTAAATCGGCCAATGAAGTCACACCGAAATCCTTGAGTCCGCAGGGAATGATGCCGTTAAAATGGTCCAAATCCGGATCGATGTTGATGGCAAATCCGTGGTAACTCACCCAATGTCGGATACGCACGCCGATGGCGGCAATTTTGTACTCTTTTGCCCCATTATTGGCTCCGTCTTGAATGGGCGGCTTTGTCACCCAAATTCCCACGCGCCCGGTGCGACGCTCACCCTGTACGCCGAACTCCGCCAATGTGCGAATAACCCATTCCTCCAATTGCCAAACGAAAAGCTTGATATCCGGGGGTTTTTGGCGTTTTTTAAGGTCCATCATCACATAAACCACACGTTGCCCCGGGCCGTGATAGGTATATTGCCCGCCGCGTCCGGTTTCATAAACGGGAAAGCGCGGATGAATGAGATCCTGGGGTTTGGCACTACTGCCTGCCGTGTAAAGCGGGGGATGCTCCACCAACCATATGCGATCATCCGCCTCTTGGTGATGAATCGCCGCGACGTGCTGTTCCATAACGGTCACAGCATCGTTATAATCTATCAGTCCAATCTGTGTGATCCATTCCATGGAAATGATTTCAGCTCTTTCAAAACAGCTTGTCAATACGGTGGGAATCTGACACTATAGCTCAAGTCTTTTTATCAGATTCCCCGCAATATAACAGTTTTTTATGCTTGAAAGATCGCCTTATACCATTAAGGCTTTTTGTTTGGGTGATAATTCCCTATCGGAGTGCATAGTTTATGGCAAAATTTGATCGCTCTTTGTTAAAAAACTGGCGCAAAAGCTGGCTAAAATCCTGTGCTGTTTTTGGGCTGGCGCTCACTCTCAGTTTGCCCTTGAGTTTATCTTTGAGCGGCTGCGATGATAAGGACTCAAGCCAGTCGAATCAATCCATATCCCAATCCGCAGACGATCATTCTGTGGTCTCACCCGTCCCACCAGCGGGAACTGAGGATAATAATGTTTCATTTTTGCAATTATTCGGGGGTGCGCCTGTGCCGCCCATGCGAACCAATGCGGGCGATTATTTGGCGGGTCAGCATGCCCAGGTGATCTATGATTGGAATAAAGCAAGCGAATTGTTCGAAGGCTTGCTGGTCAATAATCCCGATGATCAGGAACTACAGAAACGGGTTATGGGGTTGGCTTTGGGCGGCGGGAATTTTGATCGTGCGGTGAATATGGCACGCATTGTCGCCAATAAGGCCCCGAAAGAAGCCTTGGCGCAAATTATACTCTCACTCAATGATTTTAAAAATGGCCATTATGATGAGGCACGCAAAAATATGGCCGCCCTCCCCAAAGACGGGTTGGGAACCATCCAACCGCTCGTAATCGCGTGGTGCGACGCGGCGATGGGAAAACTGAATCTGGAGGGGTTAAAGGACTCACCCACTTTTCTCTATCAATCGGTGATGATTGCCGATTATATGAATGATAAGACCGCCATTCACGGCTTGGCTACGCGCTACGATTTCACCAAAATTCCCACCCCGATTTCCGCATTGGAAAATATTGCCGATATCTTTGTCCGGTACGGCGAATACAAACGCGCGCGCGATATTTACGAAGCCCTGAAACAAGTGATGCCCGCGCGGATGATGGAGCTGGGGGTGAAGATCGAATCTCTGGCGGAGGCAGAAAAATCCGCCAACAAGAATCAAGATAAAAACCAAGCCAAAAATCAACTATTGGCACAATCCATGATGAAGGTTACACCGCAAAACGGATTGGCCGAGGCCCTGCGCGATACTGGCGGGCTGCTGGCCAATGAATTTGTTGAAACGGCGATTTTATTTACGCAGCTCTCTCGGTTGCTGGATCCTAAAAACCCCGATGCGCTTCAACTTTTGGCGCAATTTTCGACACGGGCGGAACGGTACCGGGATGCGATTAACTACCTCAGTATGATTAATCCCGATAATCTGGATCTGGATAAAATGGCGCGCAATCGGCGGCAAATTGCGGCCTTGCTAGAGATGGACGGGCAAAAGGACGAAGCCGTAAGGGTGCTGGAAGATTTGGTCGCGAGCCAGAAAAACGTGGATGCCCAAATTCAAATCGGTGATTTATACCGTGCGGATAAACATTTTGATGACGCGCTCAAGGCATATAATAAGGCCGAAGACTTGCTGGGCGGTAGGGTCAGCGAGAGAAATTGGGAATTGCTGTTCGCGCGCGGCATGACCTATGAACAGCTTTCAAAAATGGATGCGGCGGAAAAGGATTTGCTCGGTGCATTGGCGTTTGAACCGGATCAACCCTATGTGCTTAACTATCTTGGCTATAGCTGGCTCACGCGCGGGATCAATTTGGATAAGGCCGCGGATATGATCGAAAAGGCTGCGCGCTTAAAACCCGATGACGGGGCGATTGCCGATTCGCTCGGCTGGGTTTACTTCAAAACCGGCAAATATGATCAAGCCGTGAAACAGTTGGAGGAAGCGGTTGAGCTTCAACCCTATGAAGCCGAAATCAACGATCATCTGGGCGATGCCTATTGGAAAGTGGGACGTAAGAAAGAAGCCAGATATCAATGGCTTCGTGCCGCCAATTTGGAAAAAGATGCCGATAAAGCCAAAAAAATCCTCGAAAAACAAGAAAATGGTTTGAAGGAATAATATCACGAAGTTACAAAGCGGCGTAGAACTTCAAGTGCTTTCAGCTATGAATGCTCGCGAGTGCGGATTATTTTATTTGACACTGGACAGCGGAAATGCGGGGAAGAGGAAACATTAAATACTGACTGTTACAACTCATTCAATATCTTGTACATCGCCCGTTCCGCCGCCTAAACGTTGGGCGAGAGAGGCATGCATAAAATCATCCAAATCACCATCCAAAACCACTTGAGAGTCCGTTCGTTCCACCCCCGTGCGCAAATCCTTGATCATTTGATAGGGTTGTAGGACGTAAGATCTAATTTGATGCCCCCAGCTATTATCCGTTTTGGAATCATATTGCGAATTGCTTAAAGCTTCACGTTTTTTCAATTCCTGTTCATACATCCGCGCACGCAGCATTTCCATCGCCGCTGCGCGGTTTTGGTGCTGAGATCTTTGCATTTGGCACGCCACCACAATACCGGTGGGCAAGTGCGTGATGCGCACCGCGCTATCGGTCCTGTTGACGTGCTGGCCCCCTGCCCCGCTCGCACGGAACGTATCAACCTTTAAATCCTTATCCAAAATTTCGATTTCAATCGTGTCGTCAACGACCGGGGAAATGGACACCGATGCAAAACTGGTATGCCGCCGCGCATTAGCATCAAAAGGCGATATTCGCACCAATCGATGCACGCCGTTCTCATGTTTTAACCATCCATAGGCCTGTGGTCCGTCAACTTTAATTGTTGTTGATTTAATACCCGCGCCATCGCCCTCGGTTTCATCCAGATACGTGACCTTATATCCGTGCGCCTCTGACCACCGCACGTACATGCGCAGCAACATGCCAGCCCAGTCACAGGCTTCGGTCCCTCCTGCGCCGGCATTGACCTCCAAATACGCGCTATTCTCATCTGCTTCGCCGGAGAGCAAACTTTGCAATTGCAACTTTTTGGCAATTGTATGCAAGCCTTGGAGCGATGCAATGGAGTCATCGACCATTGACTGATCATTTTCGGCTTCGGCCAATTCAATCAATTCGCATGTATCATGCAGGTTGGTTTCTAATGATTTGACTTCATTCAACCTGCTCTCAAGGCGATTTTTTTCCTTGAGCAGTAACTGAGCTTTAGCAGCATCATTCCACAAATTGGGGTCGGCGGTGATCGCGTTCAGCTCATCCAGCCTTGAACATGCAACATCCCAGTCAAAGATGCCTCCGCAATAATTGGAGGGCATATTGGATCTCGTTGACGGTGGACTGGACCTCGGCGCGCATTATGCAGCCTCTTGTTGGTCGTCTTCGGTGCGATATTGTTCATCGGTGAAGTTGATAAAACCGCTAATCAATGTATCACGATTGACATCAGTCATTTCACAGCTGTAAAAATTGTGATGCACGGCTGGCATATTTTCATTCCACAAGGCCCCGGCTCCAACAGCTGTCATACGAGAGCTTTCAGCTCCCGTCACCATAAATCCACTAATCATGTCAAGGGAGGCAAATAAATCCAAAGCATCGCCGATACACAAAATCGGCTTATACCCAATCATAAATCCGTTAATAAAGCGTTTGGTATGCGCCGTGGTTTTGAGTCTATCATGGCTACGATGGCCGCTCACCACCACCAACAAATCATAATCCGCAGCCAATGCATCGGTCAAAGGCTTGCCCACAGGGTGATTAAGCCCCCACCCATTGCCGCGCCATCCATTGACCAACGAGTTCTCAATACTGACGATATGGGGCTTGGCACCGGCTTCGAGCAATGCACGTTGCACACTGGTCATTTCAATTTCATTAAATCCGTTGGCGACCAGAATCGCCGCATTCATACCTGTCAGCGGTTTTTGCATACTTCACTCTCCATTAAATTTTAAGGGTATATTGCACTAAAAAATTTTCTTTTAAAAATTTTATCACTTCTTATCTTCGGTAATTAGATTATTCAAGCTTGTAAACAAGCTTTCTAACTCCGGTGCCGCTCGAATTTTTGGCTTAATGTGGAAGGGTATTTGACTATTCCCTCACATGGCTTTAAAGTGAGCGTAGGGGATAATGCCTCACTTCGCAAGCGAATGTCAAGAAAACATTTTGCCGCATTGGCCGTCCGCCAAAGTTTTATTTACAGCCATTGTCAAGCTCCGCCGTCATATCAGTATGAATAGGCTCGCTCAATTGTGCTTTTCCGGCAACCACGAGAATACTTCCCGCGTGAAAAAGGATGGACATAGGCTCATGAACCCCATCATCAGGCGCATGGGCCAAGGAAAACTGATTAAGCATGGCTTGCGGATCAGTTTGCGCGCGATGATGGTGGCCGCATGCTGTGCGCTCATTAAAAACGGCATGGGAAATTGGTTATGATCCGTCATGCGCGTGGTGATAAAGCCAGGACACACCACCGTGACCGTGACGCCATAGGGTTTTAGTTTCGTATGGAGTGCCTCACCATAAAAACGCACGGCTGCCTTTGAGGCAGAATAGGACGGTGCCCCCGCCAACGGGACAAAACTTGCCATTGAACTGATAAGGGCGATTTGCCCGCCGTGGGATGACATCATATGCGGCAG
>JBDHTT010000077.1:0-6320 GCA_039808785.1 Alphaproteobacteria bacterium | reverse complement strand
GCCCAGAGCGGCATCGCCACCATCGCTTCAAAAATGGATTTGACCCACGCCCCGGCGGCGAAAAAGAAATAAATAAAAGGATATAACGGCAGCAGGTAATAAAGCAGCAATCCAATCACCAGCCCTGTGGTTGCGAAGCTGAGCAGCACCCCGCCGAATTGCTGGAACGCCGCGCCGAATTCAGCCATGCCAGACCCCGCGAGAATGCCGCCAAAGCCGGTTAATAATGTCCCCACACCTAGGGAGACAATGGTTTTATTCAGAATGGTTTTGCCCAGAACCGTGAGCTTGGCCAGCGGATTCACCCCGTCATTGGCGCGCACGTCCATGAGCCCGGATTCAGTATAGATATACAAAAACAATTTTCGGATCGGATCATCGGGGGAAACTTGCGGTGCAGGACGCTCGGTCACCGTGTCATCCGCCACAGTTTGATAGACCGTATCCAACAATTTTGCAATTTCGATATCAACTTCCAGGCTGTCAAGGCGTGATCCGGACTGAAACTGCTCTAGGGAGACCGCTCTACCGCCAATCACAGGGGAAAAGCGTGATTTAGGGGGTATGTTGGGTTGTAATTTGCGCTTAATTGCTGCGACATGCTCCATCACCAATGGGTAGGCCGACGGAGTAGGGACCATAAACACGGCATCAACCATTGCCCCGTTCATTTCGGCAATGTGGTTATACCATATTCCCGCCCCGGCCCAGCCCAGATCGGTAATGGTAGAGTCCATGATCATTCCCGCCAGGGGATTATTGCGCATGAGGCTAATAGCGATTTGAAGATCACCATTGAAGCTAGCCTGAAGATTAATTCGCATATCGGAATAGAACCCGCTCCCCGCCGGGGAGGACGAGCTTGAAGAGAGAGGGGCATCCCAATCAACCGAGGTTGCCTGTAATGATCCGCTGCCTGCATAATCCAGAAAACGCAAAATATAGGCCATATTTCGCCCATATTTGATCATATCCGGGTTCTGCCACAAATCCACGATATAATTGAAATAGGCATTGTAAATGTCGCTGACACGGGTGACGTCTTTGGAGTTAATCGCGATAGTTAACATTCCGCAATAAGGTTTGACATTGCCGTTATACTCTGTGAACCCCGCGCTCTTTTGGCCGAACGTGATGGTGATGTCCCCCCCACGAAACACAGTGTTGAGTGTATCTGGAAAACTGCTGGAGGCCGTCATTTTAATCGCAACGGCCTGCCGCGTTGCGTCCCCCGGCACCACGAAATAAGGTTCGATGCTCTTCCCACCATAGGCAATATCATAGGCCGCGCGGCAAGTATGAACCAGATAAAAGAAATTAATCAGATTGGCAGCGGATTGCACCTTGGGTTCGCCGATCAATTGGCCTGATATCAATCCTATGGGATTGGTTATCTGTGCTTGCTGCATTGTCACGTTGAATTCAATCCAGCTATTGGTGGCCAGACTCGATCCCCATTTGGCCATGTATAAAGTCAAATACTGTCCGGTATTGAGGCCGTATGAGAGCGGCAAAAGCAACAAAACCGCCAGAACAATACGAATTGGCCCATAAACATGCGGAAAACGCTTCCCAAAAGGCACACCAGTGCGCGCCGTTTCTACCGCAAAGGAAAACACATGATAAAACAGGATAAACACGGCAATAATGGATATGCCTCGTGTGTAAAAAGCAAATAATTCGTGTAAGGCATAACCTTGCGATGATATGCTCCCCACGATCGCCGGATCAAAGCGCGAATTGAAAAAATCCGGTACCTGGAACACGCTATCCAGCATCATAAAGGCAATGTCGGTATACGGGTCGGAGGTGACAAACATGCTCACGAACGGGGCCGCAGCGTCTGCCGTTTGCGAGAGGAGCATAACCAAAATCAAAATAAATTGAATGAGCAGCAGCAACATTCCCAGGCCAAAAGCTCCGTAAACCAAATATTGATCTATGTGCCGCCAATCGCGCCGCAAATGCCCCGCCGCACGCCCCATAACATCCCGAATGGATAATTGCGGGTTTTGGATCAACCAGGAACGCCCTTCAGATTGAGGCAGCAACCCCACATTAATAAAAATCTGGAGCAATAATTGCGCAAAAAAACTCGTATCTGGATAAAGCGTTTTGATCAAAGGAACCACGCGCGGCATAAATACATATCCCGCGGCATCCTTCCAAAACGTCCTATCAAATTTTATCATGCGATCTAGCTCTTTTGTCGTTTGTTATTTCTAAAAATACTCTATGTGGCTACTGATGAGGGGGTGATCCACCGCCTCCACCTGTGCCACCACCGGGAGGCGTACGCGGAGGAGTTCCTGGAGGAGCACCAGAACCGCCATTCCCATGACCACCAGTGCCACCTGTGCCACCAGTTACGCCACCCCCGGTACCCCTTCCTGCAGCACCGCCGGCAGTGCCTCCGCCCGGTCCCCCTCTGGATCCTTGTGGCCGCGGCCCGGATGGTGAAGCGTTACTACGTGTCCCTGCTCCTGACCCTTGCGGCGGCGGACCTGAGGGCTGAGGAGGTTGTTGCGGGGATTGTGGCGGTGGTTGATTGCCCGTTGCCTTTTTCTGCTGCTCGGCGAGGGCTTTCTTCTGGGCTTCTTCCAACTCAGATTTCCTTTGGGCTTCGGCACCGATTTTATGGCCAGGTTCGTAGATTGCGTCTCTGACGCCTTGTGCGAGGCTGGAGCTGTAATATTTAATCATGACCGGCAATTGGGTGGTCAATTGATCAATGAGATCATCGGCGTTATCGCTCGATCCAAAGCTATGGACCCCAATTCCCAACCAGCGTGAGAGGACGTTATCGGGGATAATATCAATCAGTTTGAACGAAGCCATGCCGATCATATAGGTGAGAATGATGTAAAGAATGGTATAGAAAAACTGATCCACAATGCCGCGGGCATTATCAATCATGGTCATGCCTGTCCCGGCAAAGGACAAGGATGCCCCACCAAAATTGGTAGTGATCAGATCGAAAATGCTATTCATGACCAACACCATCGCATTGAAAGCCGCAAATGACCCCACCAACGCGATCACCGTCACCAGCGGACGGATAAAAATCTCCAGCAACAGGAAATATCCGCTGCTGGCGGCTTCACCGGGTAATCCAGGCCCCTCCAGACGTAGGTGAGCCAAGGCCCATAGAGGCACCCCCACTAAGGCTTCGAAAATTGTTTTCACCCACCGTCCCACGGCAAAAAAGAAATATATAAAGGGCAGCATCGGAATCACGTAATGCAGGATAACACCCGCAGTTAAGCCAAATACAGCAAAGCTTAGCAGCGCGCCTGATAACTCACCGAACCCTTCAGCGATAGTATTCATGGACGCCATGTCTTTGCCATCTGCGCTGGCGGCGGCCATGTGCTGCAGCCCCCCGATTGCCGCGCTCCCCATAGATCCGAGCAGGGCCAAAATGGATTTGTCAACCAATAACCGCCCAACGGTTGAGAGTTGCGTCATCGGTAAAACACCGTCATTGGCGTGAATATCAAACAGCTTGAATTCCGAAAAAACCGAAGCCATGCCGTTTTCAATCGGATTTATATATTTTTGGTTGTTGGGTTTGAAGACCAGTTCACCGCTTGAACCGTAAACCTCTAGCAAAATATGGTCATTTTCAAATAAAGATTTACAGGTCATGTAAAGCATGCGCGACAATTCAGCCGTGAATTGCGCCCGTTCATCAGGCATCGTGGCGGGGTTGCTTCCGCCCTTGGCAATCGAATATTGTTCACAAAATCCAGTTCCCAGATGCTTAACGTCCCGCGCGCGCTTTTCCTGCATTTTCTGCATGATCATCGGCATGGATTTTATAACGGGAATGGCCCCCACAGCCCCAACGATTGAGCCGTTTTTTTCCGATAATTTATTGTACCAAATGCCGGCCCCGCCCCATCCCAATCGCATGCGCGGAATGTCAATGAGCATCATATCCGGTAATCCCATGGATGAGTGGGTGGTCTGTCCAATGGAATACATATCCACCGTCGGATTCGGAACATCGGTCAGAAAGGCATGTGCCACATTATAGGGGTCATATAAAAACAGCGTGCTGGTCAGGCTTAAATAATCGTTCCAATAATCCGCCGGAATCGGGTCATTGCATAACCCTAACTCCTTGCCATCGCTTTGGGCTTCATCAAAGGATTCATAGTTGTCAGCGTTGCCGTCTTTTGCGCATTTGCGATCATCATGATGAGCCCATCGCAGTTTCCGCATATATCGTTGATATTCCGATGATGTTCTGGTATATTCCCGAATGACCGCCAATGAGGAATTATATTCTGTGGGCGACAGGGTAGCCCCGTCCCGCGCTGTATTTAAAAGTGTGTAAATCACCGCATAGAAATAAGCTTCGGACGCCAAAAGAGACTCCCCATTATATCCGCTGATGGGAATAAACACCTCCCCACAGACCGGTAGAACCCCTCCCGGATACTTTTCATAGAGCGCCGTGTTGGTAGGGTTTTTATATCCCATGACCAGGCGAATTCCTCCGGCTTCGGAAAAATTCATGATTCTTGCGAACGGGTCGCTAGCATCCCCCGTGACCACCCCGAGAGGGGTTGAGTTATAGACATTGGATGGCCCCAGAATACTATCCATGCCAAAATAGCTAAAAAGAGACTTACTTTGCTTTCCATTCACAATAAATGGTGCCACATGGTACGATCCATCAGTTCCATCCCCCATTCCGGATTGCCCCGTCGCCCCGGATGAAATGACCCCCCATTTATTCGTTTCCGTACAAGCCTTAATCAGCATCAATCCTTTCAGGAGATTTGAAAGATCCTGATATCCCAGTACGCCAATCAATTGTTCGTCATCCAAACCGGTGGGGTTGATCTGGGTTTCGAGGTTAAAGGCCCCCCATGCATTGGTGGCCATCCCCGACCCCAACTTCGCGGCATAGAGCGTGATATATTGCGCCGAGTTTAAGCCATCGGAAATTGGAATGAGCAACCCAAAAGCCAACACAAATCGCAACGGGATCCAGGTGTTTGAAAGGGTTTCACCGATTGGTTGCCCGGTTTGCGTGATATCCCACACAATTTCGATGATAAAGTAGAGCAAAATAAAGGTGGCGATAATCATCAACCCCCAGCTGAAAAAGCCAAAGAGGGCTTGGGTAGCCATTTGCAATCCGTTGGGGGCTATCCCATATTTTGCCGTGTTGGTTATAATTTCCGAATTGAAGATGCCGGGGACACCTAAAACGCGATCCAGCATCATGAAAGCGACATCATTTTGGGGAAATTCCGTGTAAAACATGCTCGGAACCCAGCCCGGCGTGGATATGGCCGCATGTGCCGTTGTCAGTACCGCAAAGGAAATCATCACGGCGATGAAGCCGATCAGGCACACAACCGCGCATAAAATGGCGCAGTAAATTAATATTTTATCACTATTATCCCATTTGAAGGTCAGGTGTGTAGCGGCTACGGCCAAGATATCACGAATACGCAGCTCTCGTTTTTGTAAAATCGGATGAGATTTGGGGATCAGACCGGCGCGCACAGCGAGTAAAGCCAGAAAATAGGCAACCGGGCCAAATCCCGAGAAAAACAACGACCCAACCCGCGGCATCAGCCCGGGAAGTAACAGATATTTCAATGCCTGAGTCGTATTACTTGCCCTCATTCACACCCTTTTTGGCACACCCTTTTTGCGCAACGACAGCGCACCTCATCCCTAGCGGCCATCCGACAAAGAAGACCATGGGAAAGGAGACCATGCAAAGCCTACCCATCCCAGACCTAAATTATAAACCGTCATTTATAAAATTTTATTTAATTTTAACTTTTAATTTAAGTCCATAATATCATAAAACTACGCTTACGGGAAGCGGCTAGTTCTTGTTTCTTTGTCACACTCACTTTCGTAACCCGGCGGAATTCACAAATAATCTACTCTTCAGCTTCAGTGTTTACGCCGTCGTTGACGTATGCGGGTTCTGAAATTGACGGGCACGATACGGATTATGCCGATGCCTGGGCAGGATTTCTGGGTCTTGATCTTCATGCCCAACGCCGTTTGGAGTTTTATCGATTATTGCATATGATTTGATTTATGGGAGAACAAGCGATTGATAGAATCTTTCAACGCGCGCGTCAGACAAGAATGTCTGAATACACATTGGTTTTAAGTTTGAATGATGCTAGGCTCAGGACTCATTAATTGAGATAGAAGATGACAGTGGCTGCGATGCAGATGGCAGAGAAGAAAGTGTGGGCGCAGCGATCATAGCGCGTGGCGATGCGCCGCCAGTCTTTGAGTTTTGCGAACATGTTCTCGACCTTGTGCCGCTGTCT